>JAAYUZ010000059.1 GCA_012517385.1 Treponema sp.
TGGGGAACCGGAGCCCTGGTTACCGTTGAAGGGCTGGAACATATTCCTGATAAAGGCTCGCTCTGTTTTGTCGGGAATCATCCCGGAGATTTTGATGTGATTCTCGCCCTGGCGTATATACCCCGCCATTTTGGTTTTATTGCTAAAAAGGAAGTGCTTTTTCTTCCCTTTGTGAATCTGTGGGTATTCTTGTTGGGGGGCCTTTTTATAGACCGTAAAAATATTGCCCAGGGTAAACGAGCTATAGAACGGGGGGCTCAACAGATTAAAAAAGGTCTCTCTATGATCATTTTCCCTGAAGGCACCCGGAGTCGTGGTCAGGGACTCTTACCCTTTAAGGCTGGAGCATTCAAACTGGCAACCCTTGCTGAAGCTCCCATTGTACCGCTGGTTATTCATGGCAGCTACTCTGTTTGGGAAGAAACTGGTCTGATTCAATCTGTTCCGGTTCATCTTAAATTCCTCCCGCCCATAGAAACGGCTCACCTGGATGCTGAAGCACGGCGTGCCCTGCCAAAACAGATCGAGGCACTCATCAAGAAAGAACTGGACCTTTTAGCAGATCAGAAGCCCTGACAGGGTAGCATGTTCAAAACTCCCTGAGTGTTGAACATGCCTCTGGTTAAAATTCTGTTTGCAAACCCTTTTTTCATGCTATAATTTCTTTCCTATGAAAGAAAATTCCTGGTTTCCCGACAGGGGCAAATTGCAAAAAGAATTTGATGCAACCTACCATAATCGGGTCCTCATGGTAGAGGATCTCAAGGGCCGCCTCGAAGAGGTTTTTCATACTATGAGGCCAAAACCAACGGTTAAGGGCCGGGCAAAAAGTTTTCAAAGTTTTTATAAAAAATATATTCGTCTGTTGCAGCAGCAACAGGACAAAACGAAGGCTCCAGTCATTAATGACCTTATCGGACTCCGGATCGTCTGTACCTTCATTGAAGATCTTTCCTCCGTAGAGACCGCAATTCAAAATGCCTTTCAGATTACCGAGGTAGAACGGAAGGGATCTAACTATTCATTTAAAGAGTTTGGCTATGAATCGACCCATATTCTCATAAAAATTCCCGAAGATATTTTAAAGAAACGGGGAAAAGCTGGCTGTGACATTGCAGAAATTCAGATCCGGACCATATTGCAGGACGCATGGGCCGAGGTAGAACACGAACTGGTCTATAAGGCCGAATTTACCCCCTTTGACGAGCCGATGAAACGGAAACTGGCGGCGGTGAATGCAAGCTTATCTCTGGCAGACATCGTCTTTCAGGAAATCCGGGACTATCAGCGACAGCTGAACCGTGAATTAGGAAAACGGCGGGAAAGCTTCTTTAAGAAAATTGAGGCCGCTACCGACGCGTTGTTATTCCAGGAAGAGCTTGCAAGCGAAGAACATAAACCCAAACCCTTGTTTAAACTGGAACCCTCCAAGGGAGGAGAATCGATAGATGATTTACTTCTGGATGCCCTCTATGCCCATAATAACGAAAATTTTGATAAGGCCATCGAATTATACACCCGAATCTTGCAGGCTAATCCCAATCCCTATGTAAAATCAATGATTTATAAACACCGGGGCATGGCCCACTTTGCCCAGTCCCATTATGAAGAAGCCATAGAAGATTTTTCCCAGTCCCTCACCCTGGACCCCTCATCGTATAAGGCTGCCTATTACCGGGCGGTAGTAAAATCGGTTTTACAACAGTACAGCGAAGCGATTGATGACTTTACCCTTTCCCTGCAGATTAACCCCTATCAGTTCTTTGCCCTTTCCCGGAGAGGCCAGGCCTATTATCACCTCGGCGATATTCCTAAAGCCCTGGCGGACTGTGAAAATGCCCTGTTAATTGAACCGGATAATGAAGCGGCCCTGCGTTTTAGGGAACTGCTTCTTAAAAAATTAAATCAATAAGATAGCAGCTATATGCATAATCCGTGCCATCTCTTACATAAAAGCTGATAAAAGAGGCTCTTTCAAAACTCAGGAAGTTTTGAAAGAGCAACCTTAGATGTACATGCAGTATTTTTACTATTCTATACTATGTATACAATTATTTTGTTGATGTAAAAATACTGCAAGAGGTTTTTGCAAAAGTAACAGACTTTTGCAAAAACCTCAAAATTTTTACAAAAAGTAATAAACCTATTGACACATAACAAGCTTTTCGATATATTCACAACCGTCAAGCGCAAATGCGTGTCTCCTTCGTCTAGGGGTTAGGACAGCGGGTTTTCATCCCGCCAACAGGGGTTCGAATCCCCTAGGAGATGCCAACAAAGCCCGGTAGCGAGTAATCGTTATCGGGCTATTTTTTTAGGATTGCTATGCGTTCCGATAAAAGGCTCAGTCCCGAAGCAATAGAATCACTCCGCAAAGAAATAACCGAAGCCGATGGGAATGAAGTCTTTGCCCTCGGTTTTCTGAATAGCGCCGGCCTGGTGGATCGGATACGGATTGCCGCCCGTGGAAATGAATCTGCCGTATTAGCCCTGCCGGTCTATTATGAAGATGCGGACGTTCTTATTCATAATCACCCATCGGGACAGCTCAGCCCCAGCGAAAATGATTTATCTATCGCTGCCTCAGCCGCAGAATCAGGCCTGGGCTCCTTTATTGTTAACAATGAGGTGAGCCGGCTCTATGTGATAGCCGAACCCATTCCTAAAAAAGAGAAGAAACAGCTCGATGCGGATAAACTGGTATCAGCCCTGGAGCCAGGGGGCGCTATTGCCAAGCGGCTTCCAAAATACGAAAGCAGGCCCAGCCAGCTTGCCCTAATGCGGCTGATTATTCAGGGCTTTAATACCGATTCCATTGTGTGCGCAGAAGCGGGAACCGGGGTAGGAAAATCCTTTGCCTATCTTTTACCCGCCATGGCCTATGCAATTCTGAATAAAGAACGGGTGCTAATCTCCACGGCTACTATCACGTTACAGCAGCAGCTCTATGAAAAGGATATACCCCTTGTTTCGTGCATCCTTAAAAAACCAGTAAAAGCGGTGCTTATCAAAGGCCGGTCTAACTACCTTTGCCTCCGTCGCTTGCATGATGCGATTCATGAAGAGGACCTGGATTTGGAAGAGCAGGCTGAACAGCTTGGAGCCATCCTACGATGGTCAGAAAGTACCAGTACGGGAAGCAAAGCGGAGCTGCCCTTTCTCCCCGATGAGAACCTTTGGTCCCGTATTTGTTCAGAACCAGACCTGTGTCTTGCCATGCATTGCCCTGAACGGGAACGCTGTTTTGTCCAGGCTTTAAAACGGGAAGCGGCGGATGCCCAGATCCTGGTGGTGAATCATCATCTTCTTTTTGCGGATCTGGCAGCCAGAAAGGAAGGTGCCGGTTATGAACAGACCGTGGTGCTTCCTCCCTACCAGCGGATTATACTGGACGAGGCCCACACTATTGAACATTCGGCCACCTCCTTCTTTTCAGAGACCTTCAGCCGGCTCAGCATCATGCGTCTCCTCGGTAGGATCTATCGTAAAAAACGGATGCAGCGTTTTGGGTTGGCAGTACGGTTCGCTTCCCTCTTTAACTCAGAACAATTTTTGGAAACCATCGAAGGGGCTGTACAGGCAGTAAAGGATGCCGTAGATAACCTGGATCGCAGTGCCCTTCCGCTCCTGGGAGAAGAAGGGGTATTACGCCTCACGGCAGAAAAAAAACAACTCCTTAGTTCCCAGTTACTGCCCTCCATGAGGGATCTCCGGCAAGCGATAGGCAAGCTCTGCGGAACTCTCCATTCCGCCCTTGAACAAATACATGATGACCTGGAGGATGAACCCCTCATCTGGGAACTTAAGGCGATTATCCGCAGGATTGAGCAAATTGGGACTATCTGCGGATCCTTTTTAGAATATGATGAACGGCCCGAATCAATATTTTATATCGAGTTGATGAATGGCCGCCGCAATGATGGGTATGCCCGTTTTTCCATAACCCCCCTGGTTATAGCCACCTCACTCCAGGAAGCCCTCTGGAACCAATTTAAAACCATTATCAGTGTATCTGCCACCCTTACCATCGATAACCGTTTCGAGTATTGGATGCGAAGGGTAGGTTTGGACTTGCACGCTGAGAAAGAAATTCTAAGCGGTCTCTTTCCATCACCCTTTCCCTATGAACGGGCAGTTCTGCTTGCGGCCCCCACGGACCGTCCGCTGCCCGATGAGACCGGGTATGATGCCTTTGTAAATCAGGCCGTACTGGAGCTTATCAGCGCCTCAGGAGGGTCCGCCCTGGTCCTGTTCACTTCCTATAAAGCCCTCCAGAATGCCTATGAATATGCCCGGCAGGAATTGCAGGGGCTTGGCATCCGCTGTCTTAAACAGGGGGACCAGGACAGAACCCGGCTTTTGCAAGCCTTTTTGCAGGATGAACGCAGCGTGCTCTTTGCAACCGATTCGTTCTGGGAAGGGGTAGATGCACCGGGCAACACACTGCGCCTTGTCATTATCTGCCGACTCCCATTCCGTATCCCCAATGATCCGGTGTTTGAAGCCCGCTGTGAAGCAATCGAAGCTCAGGGGCGCAGTGCCTTCATGGAATTATCCCTGCCGGAAGCGGTGATGAAACTGAAACAGGGCTTCGGCCGTCTCATGAGAACCTCTACCGATCATGGGGTCGTGGTAGTCCTCGACGGCCGCCTTCTTAAAAAGCGCTATGGAAGCCTATTTATCCGTTCCCTGCCGGAAACCCGGCAGGCCTTTACAGAATTTAATCAAATCGTGGAAAAAACCGAATCCTTCCTGCAGAGGAACTGATAGCTATGTATTCCCATGGCTGTCAAAAATGGTCTTGCCCAGTTTGAACTGGGATGGCTCCACGGCGGAACGAATTTTGTAAATTACCAGTTTTTCCCGTTCAAGATCGGGGAACGAGTAGATCGTGGTCCCATCATCGGCAAGCTTAACTTCCGGAATACTATAGGTTCCCAATTCTTTAATGAGAAATTCCGTTTTTTGTTTAAAATCCCTGGGGCGATATTCCTCTGCAGCGGGATTCACATCCTCCAGATGCACCAATTGAGGATGTTCCCATATCTGCTGGTAAAGGGTTTTCCGAAGATTCTCCAGCTTAATCTGTTCATTCGTCTTATTTAGATTGTAATACCGTATAGCGGGGATGAGGTAGAATAAAATAGCAAAGGCAACCGGTGTAAATCCAAGAATAAGATTGATGGCCCAAAGCGGATTGTTAAAGAAGCCGCTGAATAATATATATGCAATGGCATAGAGATAGCTTGAGCCGCGGACCTGTGTATTTGAAACTATTGGCCCCAGGGTATTGGCAAAATATAAAAAGTAGGAACCGAATACCAAATTTACCCCATTAATAATCGCAAACCAGGTGTTCATCTTGTTGGTATTTTTAGAAAAAACATGGAGCCGCTTTATAGGAGCCGAAAGGCCCGCAAAGGAGCGGTCCTGAGTATCGGCCCGCAATAGCAGGGCTTCGAATCGATAGATGACGGTCCCATCCTCAGTAGCTTCCGGCATACCTTCGAATTCTACGCAATAGCGGGTAATCTTCTGTTCCGCTTCCTGGGGAGAAGCCCCAGTGAGAATCATAAATTCCGGGAGACTGATGATACCCTTATTTGCCTGAATGTAGGAAATAACTGCTTTACGTTCACGGGATTCCCAATCCGCATTCGGGTCCCCATCACCAAATACAAATGAAAACACCGCATGATGCAGGGGTCTTCCCTTTGGTTTAACCGCCCGCTGGTCATAACCGTAGATGGATCTATCAATAGATTTTGAAACCTCTGAATAGAACCAGATCCGGATAATAAGATCGAGGATATAGCTGACCGCATAGAGCCCGCCGATACCATCGTTGCGCCGTGAACTGGAACGGTTATCACCCGAGCCTGATACGGATATTACGGTGCTTGCCAGCAGTGCTATCAGGGCTATGGCCATGAATAGGACAAAATAGCCCACCAGCATCAGCATAATCCAGGTCTTAAATAACCAGACCCCAACCGTTTTTACACCTTTTTTTATAGCAGAAAATACTTTTTTAAGGGCAACGCCCAAACCGCGGTACTTGCTTTTAAAGCCCCGCGGAAAGGAATAAAGTATTTCCCCCGACTCTGTTACCTGCATCCTGCCAGAGAATTCATCGGAGGCAATAACAACCAGTTCTTTAACAGTATCAAAGGGCAGGGCTGTCTTGGCTGTAATATCAGCGACAGTCATGCCCTGTTTTTGATTTTTTAGTACATCAACAACCTTTTTGTAGGCCCGTTCATCAATTTTGTTTTCTTTCATGCGTATCACCCCTAAAATCAATCATTGCATGAGGCAGCATTATGTTCGAACTGGGAGATATATTTTTTAATAATAGAATCTAAGGTCATGCTGGCAAAGAAATTATTAACCATTTCTGTTGCATCGGCCCAGATTGCAAAAGAAATGCAATCATTTAAATGGCTGCAGCTTTTTTTTATATTACCGCAGGGAGAAAGTACCAATCCTTCTCCAGCTGCATCGAGAATATCCTTGGCGGTGATCTGATCCAGGGGTTTAGCGATTCTGAACCCACCGCCTGGCCCGCGAACTGATTCAACAATGCCCGCTTTGCGTAATTTAAAAAATATTTGTTCAAGAAAAACTGATGAAATCTGTTCTTTTTCAGACAAACGGCTGATTGAAACTGGCGAACCATCCATGCTTAGACGTGCGAGCGCCAGAGTAGCCCTGAGGGCATATCTTCCTCTTGTTGTTATACGCATATACAGCCTCTTACTTAAAGAATGACTATCAGATTAAACTATTTTTACAGTCTGCACAAGGTCTGGCTATGGTTGACAGAAGCTTATACTCTATTGTATCTTACTTTAAACATGTGAAGAACCCTTGTGGGATACACGTATATAGTAAGCAAATCGCCGGTTGTTCCGGCAAGGAGATGGACCCATGGCTCAGGCCAGTAAGAACGCTCGTACAACCAGTGCAACCCAGAAGTTTTTCTGCTCCTGCGGTGGCGAGATAAAAATGAAAACGCTTTTCGAAAACGGCAAGGTAAAAAATGTTGCCGAATGTGAAAAGTGCAAGCGGGTAGAGCGGCGCCCCTCCGATTTTAAATAAATATCGGACCAATCGCCGGAATCACGGGCCCCGATATCGGGGCTTTTTCGTTGACAGAATTGAACTTATTTGATAGCTTATCAGATAACTAACTGATTAATAGTGGGGGTTTTCCTTTGGCAACAAAGCAGTCTTCAGCCGAAAAAAGACATCGGCAAAGTGAAGAGCGCAGGCTCCGCAATAAGGCGGTAAAGAGCGCTGTTCGTACCAGTGTAAAGAAATTTGTAAGTGCAGTTCAAAAGAAGGATGCTGCAGATGCAGAGGCTTCCTTTAAAGAAATGATCAAGAAGCTTGATAGTGCAGCTCAAAAGGGTGTTATAAATAAGAAAGCTGCGGCACGAAAAAAGTCTCGTATGCAGATTCTTTTGAATAACTTCAAGTCTGCATAAGGTTTGTACAAGTTCTCAGTTGCTCCCTTTCTGGGGGCAACACATAATTTTAAGATGACCTGGGGGAAAGATGGCCGGATCTAAGCTTACAAAAGCCGACATCATTGATTCAGTGTATCAAAAAACTGGCATGGATAAGAAAGATATCCATGGGGTCATCGACTCGGTGCTTGAGATTATCAAGCAGGGTCTTATGGATGGGCAGGTTGTTGAATTGCGGGGGTTTGGTACCTTCGAGATTCGGCTCCGAAAGGGCCGCCAGAAGGCCCGTAATCCAAAGACCGGTGCTACAGTCTCTGTTTCCTCCCATGGAGTTGCAGCTTTCAGACCCGGTAAGGAATTAAAAAAGGGTGTATGGAACATCACCACAATCAATGCCGAATCAGGAGTCGGCGGGGATGAGACATGATGCCGTCTTCCCAGCGGCAATTTATAAAAAATACTGGTATTAATGTTTTACTGATAGTTGCTGGTTCAGTTTTATTTGCCCTTTCGTTTCCAAATCTATTCTTTCCGAAAGGCCTGCCCATATTTGCTTGGGTTGCCTATGTACCGGTTTTTTTTGTAATTTCCCGTGTAAGTATAGGGGCTTCCGTTTTTTGGGGTGCCTTATACGGTTATGCTGCCTATGGTTTATTTAATTACTGGCTAAGTGTATTTCATCCCTTAGCAGGGCTTATTGTTGGTATTATCTATTTAACCTACTTTGCGATCCTCTTCCCCTTTCTTAAACTGGCCGAAAAGCTCTTTCCTCAAAAGTATTACATCATTCAATGGCTCTTTTGGCTGGCCTATGAATATCTTCGTACTAAGGGCTTCCTGGGCTATGCATATGGAATAACAGGGTATTCCCAATGGGAGATCATTCCCCTTATCCAGATTGCTTCTCTTTTCGGTGTGTGGGCTGTCTCAGCGTTGGTCCTCTTTCCTTCTGTCTATGTAGTCCGGTTACTTGCCTTCAAAAGAGATAATCCTGACAAAAATTATATGCAGTTTTTTAAGCAGGAATGGCTGTCCCTTCTTATCTGGATTATTGCGCTATCTGCCAGCCTCATATATGGATTTAACTCTCAGGTTTCATATCAGGATGCCCCAGTTGCCCGTATTGCCCTGGTTCAGCACAATTCAGATCCCTGGCGCGGGGGCCTGGCTGCCTACAGACAGAATTTTAATACCTTAAAAAGACTATCCCTGGAAGCGGTTAATCAGGAAAAGAAACCCGATCTTGTCGTCTGGTCTGAAACCGCCTTTGTTCCCCGTATTTACTGGCATAAAACCTACCGGGATGACAGCGAATCCTATGAACTGGTCAAAGACTTATTAGACTTTCTTGCTACCCAGGAAATTCCCTATGTCATTGGTAATGATGATGCACGAAAAGAACTTTCCGATGAAGGTATTTGGGATCGGGTTGATTATAATGCGGTCCTGCTCTTTGAGAAGGGAGAAGAAAAACAGATTTACAGAAAAATGCACCTCGTTCCCTTTACCGAACATTTCCCATATAAGAAACAGCTTCCCTTTGTGTATGATGCCTTAATAAACGCTGACACCCATTTCTGGAAAAAGGGGACTGAAGCGACGGTCTTTGAAACGAAGGGTATCAAATTTTCCACCCCCATCTGTTTTGAGGATACCTTCGGGTATCTTAGCCGTGGTTTTGTTGCCAATGGAGCAGAACTTATCGTTAATTTGACCAATGATGCGTGGTCTAAAAGTCTTCCCGCCCAGATGCAGCATGCCACCATGGCGGTATTCCGGGCTGTTGAAAACAGACGGTCCGTCGTACGGGCTACAGCCTCCGGACAAACCTGTGCAATCGATCCTAATGGGCGTATCATTGCTATGGCAAAGGAATTTACCGAAACCCAGTTAACTGTGGAGGTCCCTTTACTTTCGACCAGTACCTGGTATACAAAGTACGGGGATGTTCTTGCCCAGCTATTTGTTCTCCTATCGGTGCTTTCTATATTTATTGGTACGATAAGATTGACAATAAGGGCCCGTCATAGGACAATACAGAAAGAGTAAAGGATGGAGCAACTTTATGGATGCACGAAAAAA
>JAAYUZ010000060.1 GCA_012517385.1 Treponema sp.
AGGAGATATTCCAGCAGGGAGGTAAAATCCATCGAGCCATCTTTATATTGATTTAAATTAACGCCGGTCAGAACCGCTTCTGCAAAACCATGGGCTTCCAGATGCCGCAGCCGCTCAAGCAGGACCGGCGCAGCAAGACTTACACTGTGACCGCGGGCAAGCCGGACCCGGCAAAAGGCGCATACATTGTTGCAGCCGTCCTGGATTTTAAGGAAAGCCCTGCTATGAAAAGAATAATCCTGCACATCGAATCGGAATGGATCGATATGGGAATCGGGCCCCTGGAGCTTATCCTTCATCCAACGGTGCAGCAGGGGTATGACATCAACGGAAGTACAGGCATGATCCATAAGATATGCAGGCAAATCCAGCAGTACCGATTTTAGGTCCCCGTTAATTACAAATATTCGCCCCTCCGGAGAAAGGCTTTCCAGGGCTTTGCCCTCTAACTGGGCATAACAGCCTGTAGCTATGAGGCAGGATGCAGGATTGTCCCGCAGGGTTTTTCGTATCATCCTGCGGGCCTTTTGTTCTGCCTTGCTGGTTACCGTACAGGTGTTGATGATAAATATATCTGCACCCTGTCCCCACTCCACCAAAGCGAATCCTTCTTTTTTAAAGGCCTCCGCAATTGATTCGGTTTCTAACTGGTTTAATTTACAGCCCAGGGTATGAAAGGAAACACTCAGCATGGATTACCGGCCCGCAAGACTTTGCCTGCACCGCTCAAGGCCCCGCTGAGCATCGGCTAGATTAGGATTCAAAGCAAGAGCCTTTTCGTAGGCCGTGATGGCATTCCGTAATTCTCCCGCATTCTCCCTGGCAAAACCGAGCCGGTTCCACCATAGAGCGTTGCCAGAAACAAAGCGCACCGCCGTACTCAGGGCAATATCCGCGTGGCGGTAACGACCCAGCCGGATATATAACTCACCCAGGAAATAATACACCACATCGATGCGGCTTCCCTCAGGTGCCAGGGTAATATACTGCTGAAAATATCGAATAGCCTCCGTATTTTTCCCCTGGTAATAGGCGATCTCCCCAAGGATTTCTATAACCCTGACATCAAAGCGGTTTAACTCAAGCCCCTTCTTTGCATACCCAAGGGCTTCATCATAACGGGAAAGCTTTACCAGGCTCCAGCTGAGAACCACGTAGGATTCAAGATTCGAAGGGTTTTCCTGCAATTCCTGTTTGCAGATTGCGACAGCTTCCTCATATTTGCCATTTCGATATTCCTGCAGTGCATCGGGCTTTTCCTGTGCAATCAGAAACAATGGCGTAATAAAAAAAACGATAATCAGGAGAAGATGATAACGAAAGTTAAACTGATTGATACCCATGTATTATTCCGTTGCAGTTCCTTTGATCATGGTACAAGCGCCGTTAAAGTAACAACCGGTTTCCATATACACTTCCGGAGCGGTAACATTTCCTATCAGTTTACCTGAGGCGGTTATTTCCACCCGGCCTGAGGCTTCTATATTACCGGTTACACTGCCGCTTATTATGATCCGTTTGCCGGTAATATTCGCCTGTACCACCGCTTCTTCATCCACCACTAAAAGATTATTGGCATATATTTCTCCAACAATTTTACCCCTTATAAGATAGGGCTTATCACACTCGAGCTTTCCGGTGAACTCAATATCTTTGGATAAAATAGTATCAAAATCCTCATCATCCAATTTGTCATTCTGTACATCCGTCATGGTGTTCCTCCAAAAATTGTAGTTCCAGGTTGTCTCCGAGGTCCTTCAACGTATCCGCAAAACCCTGAAGCACCCTGCGCCGCATTTCGGATGCATAGGGATTAAGGTTTTGCATATCCTCAAATAACAGATGAGAATCACGAACACATTGCTTTGCAACCCCATGGAGTTTTTTATACCACCGTGTAGCAATAGGCGTTTCTGGTAATCCTATCCGGTATAATGAACGACCGACAAAGTGGGTCAATGCCTGACTGTAGGCTGCCTCCCGGTCGTGTTCTTCGCAGGTCATACGGACCACCGTAAGACCGAAACCAGCAAATACATCTTCCCAAAACTGGGCTTGTTTTTCATCAAGCCTGAGGGGATCCATCATGATTGCAAGCCCCTCAAGCCCATCCTTGGCTGATTCGGGACCGAACATGGGATGGGTAGCCAGAATCGGTGTATGTTCAGGAAGATATTCAAGCAACCATGAACGGGGCAGCACCTTAACAGAACAGGTGTCTGCCACAATGGTTTCCCTATCCAGATAGGGCCTGAGAACCTGTAAAACCTCAGGGACAGCCCGGATTGTCACACAAAGGAATACGATAGGACAACGGCCCAGCTCTTCCAGACTTGCCCGGCGAACCCCATGGGGCGGCTTGATATCAGGATCCCGATCAAAGGCCAGAACTGAAAAACGTTCAGATAGAAGCCCCGCCCAGAAGGTTCCAAAACGGCCCAGGCCAAATACACCAACGGTCATGTCTGAAAGTATATAAAAAGATAGGAGCCTTCACAAGGGGAGCCTTGAAAAGCCTGGTTCAAGTAATTTAAGACTGTCTGAGCTTGCCTAGTATCAGGGCGACTTGCAGGAGCGTTAAAAGAAGAGTATTCTAAAAACAACCCAACAATAGTCTGATGAATTGTTCGGTGCCACATTTATAATTTTCTAAGGAGTCCACCATGGATTTTGTTAAAGAGATGAAAGAAAAGTCAAAAAAAATGCAGAAACGGCTGGTACTTGCGGAAGGTACCGAATACCGTACCGTTAAGGCAGCCCGTATTATTCTTGATGAAAAACTGGCTGCTTCTGTTACCCTGGTCGGCAAGATTGATGCTGTTAAAGCAGTAGCAGAAAAGGAAGGGGTTTCCCTGCAGGGTATCACCATAGTAGACCCCGCCACCTCAGAAAAAAAGGACCTATATGCTAAAACCTATTATGAACTGAGAAAACATAAGGGCATGACCCAGGAACAGGCTGCCATTGATATGGGAGCTCAGCTCCGATGGGGCGCAATGATGGTGCATCTCGGTGATGCGGACGCAATGGTGGCCGGCGCTGAAAGCACCACCGCCGACGTTCTGAGGGCAGGACTTGCCATTATCG
>JAAYUZ010000061.1 GCA_012517385.1 Treponema sp.
CGAGCACCCGGGCTACACGCTGATGCTCCAACTCTGATTCAGAGCCAAGCTCAAGCATCGACCCAATAACATAAATTCTGCGGCCTGACCATTCCAGTTCATCACAGAATTCAATAGCTGCAATAGTAGACTCCGGATTAGCGTTATAACAATCCCGTATTAGTGTCACCGGGCCCTTAAAAATTTCTCCCCGTCCAAAGAGGGGTTTTACCGATGCTAAGCCCCTTTGAATAGCCTCAGCACCTGCGCCTGCTTCCTGTGCAAGGGCTGCAGCTGCCAGGGCGTTTAAAAGATTATGCTGGCCCGCAAGTGGAATGGTAATACTCTTTTGGTTCCAGATAAATTCAATGCCATCGAGCCCAAGATTTCGTCCACCGCCAAAAGGAGCAGTAGTTCGGGGTCCATAAAGCTTAATGTGCCCCTGTACGGAGTGCTGCAGAAAATCAGCATAGGCATCATATTCGGGAATCAAACCAACCTGCTTTCCGTTAAATTGTGAAAAAATTGCTTTTTTTTCTTCAGCGATAGCATCCTTTGAGCCGAGAATACCGATGTGGGCAGTCCCGATATTCGTAATTAATGCGATATCAGGACGCAGAACCGCTGCCAATTCACCAATCTCCCCAGGACGGTTCATACCCATCTCAAAAACACCTACCTGATGTTCAGGGCGGACAGAAAAAACCGAAAGGGGTAAACCGGTCTCAGAATTCAGATTTCCCTCATTCATAATAACCCGTTTTTCCTGTCCCATAATTGCCGCGGTTAATTCTTTTACGGTTGTTTTACCCGAAGAGCCCGTAATCCCAATCTTAAGCAGCCCTGGGAATTCATCTATATAAGCTCTTGCAGCTTGCTGAAGGGCAAGCAATGTTTTTGGTACAACAATCAGAGCTCCATCATGTAGTTGTGCCGCTGACAAAGCCCTATTCCGATATGCTTCCAGCCTGTCTTCCTGCATAAGTACAATTGAAGCACCGGAATTAAAGGCATTTTCAATATATTGATGTCCATCCTGGATGGATCCCGGCAGTGCAACAAAAAGACCAGCCTCTGTTACCTTGCGCGAATCGATCGCAACGGAGGAAAAACCGGCCTGAGCTTTTCTACCTGAATATAGCACTGTTCCCTGCACTGCCTGAACCAGGGCATCTAGGGTCATCAACATAGCATCACCCATCCTGGTTTGTCCTTTTACCTATATGTATTTGCATGATTTCTGCGGGACTTTTTTTCTGTAGCTGAAGTTCGTCCCTTGCTATCTTGGATATACGCTCTGTGTTAGAAAGCACTGCAATACCCGCGATAAGACGTTTATTCTGTTCAAGCTGATCCCGCTGAGCCCTTTCTAGCCTGCTGACTTCCTCTGAAAGCCGGTAGTAACGGACAGACTGCCAGGCATTGAGAGCAAAAAAGAGGGGAATGGTGATAACCCAGACATACAATAACAGCCGTTTCAGCATTACAGTGCTTCCTCCAGTATCTTTTCCACCACCCGCAATTTTGCGCTCCTGCTGGGGGGATTTATTTTAATCTCTTCCATACTTGGCCCAACCGGCTTCTTTGTGATGAGAGAAACAACCCGTTGTCCCTTACATGTACATATCGGCGCTTCAGGCGGACAGGTGCAGTCCTTGTTTTTCTCTCTAAAGAAATTTTTTACAATTCGGTCTTCCAACGAGTGGAATGTAATAACACCAAGACGACCGCCATTTTCCAGAACACGCAGAGCTGAGTCAAGCAAGGACTCCTGGCGGCTTAATTCTCCATTCACCGCAATACGAAGGGCCTGAAAAGTTCTCGTTGCAGGATGTATCGGGCCATGTCTGTATGATGCCGGGACTGCACCCTCTATAATAGAAGCAAGTGCATCGGCGGTAGAAATCCTGCTTTTTGAACGGGCTTCAACTATAGCATGGGCAATCCGCCGAGAAAAACGTTCTTCTCCATTCTGATAAATCAGATCCGCCAGTTCCCGTTCCGGCAACTGCATCACCAGATCGGCCGCACTGGGACCAAAGGAAGCATCCAGACGCATATCGAGGGGTTCATTTTTTCGGAAGCTGAACCCTCGCCCACTCTTTTCATAATGAAAAATACTAATACCCAGATCGATAAGAATGATATCGGGCCGCTTGATTTCTGAGGGGTATTCGGCAAAGAAGGTATGGGACCAGCCTGAATAAAAATGGATCCGGTCTCCAAAAGAGGCCAACCGTTGTCGGGCCACTTCCTGAATGGCAGGATCCGCATCGACCCCTATAATCCTGAGGGTCGGGAATTGTGAAAGAAAGGCGTAACTATGACCGCCCTCTCCAAGGGTGGCATCGATCATGAGGGCATTATCATGCTGAGGCGCTAAATAGTGGAGGGTTTCATTGAGTAAAACTGGTGTATGGACATATTGAACAGCATCAGTTTCCATTCATCCCCTCCCCTTATAAAAATACCGAACCAAGCTCTTCCGCTGCGGATCGGAATTCTGCTTCATTTTCATTCCAGTATTGTTTGTACTGGTCCGAATCCCAAATTTCTATATATTTATCAATTCCTAAGATGACACATTCCCGGTTTAAAGCGGCAAACTCCCGCAAACTCTGGGGAATTGCGATCCGGCCAGCCTTATCAATCTCCACCTCCTGGGCTGGAGCAATTATTCTCCGCTGAACCATACGGGCACGGGCCTGAAAGGGGGAAGTGGTTTCCATTAACTTTCGGGAAAGGATTTTCCATTGTTCAGGTGCAAAGAGCCATAAACACCGGTCAACCCCCTGGGTCATAACCAGGATATTTCCCGGCAATTCAGACCGCAATCGGACTGGCAGGCTGAGGCGCCCCTTTTCATCTAAGGTGTTTTTAAACTCACCTGTTAATAAGTCCATTCCACTTTTTCCTATCTTTTCCCACTATTTCCCACTTAGATACATTATTGACACATAAATTCTCTCCGTCAATACAAAGTAGAAAAGAAAAGATTATAAATAGTAATTATTTGATTATTTTTACTACAATTATGTTTAGTATACATTTATTATTGCAAAACCCATTAAAGAAAGGTATGTTTTTACTATGTACAGTGAGGAATGTTATATAGTGTTTCCCGAAGGGGATATGCAGGAAGTACCAGGCAGATTACATATAAATCAATTGGTAGATATAAATGGGTTTCCTGTGCCTCTACCTTTATCTACGAATAAAACGCTGGTATATAGAATTTCCCAGATTACAAGAAAAGAACACCGCGGAGGCTGCGAAATATACCATTACCTGGAACAATTAAGTGCTGACGAACTATCAGAATATGTCAGATTTTAACCGTGAAAGCACCCTGCATGCCCAGCTAAAACAACTGTATGCGGGCCCATCGGGTCAAGTAGAAATACCGATAGGATCTTTTATTTGCGATTGCAGAACCAGTTATGGAGAACTCATAGAAATCCAGACTGGCAGCTTTGGGCCCCTTAAAAGCAAACTGCATCTCATTGCCCAGAACCATCAAATACGGATTGTTCACCCCATTGTACGCAATCGATACATAGAAACATACTCTGCAGATAATGTTCTTCTACGGAATCGAAGAAGCCCGAAAAAGGGCTCTATCTGGGATGTATTCAAGGCGTTAATCTATGCACCGGAATTGGTATTAAACCGGAATATTATCGTAGAATTAGTAGCCCTGGATATTGTAGATAAACGTTTGGACGATGGGAAAGGGTCCTGGCGAAGAAAAGGAATAAGCCTGGAAGATAAAAAAATGCTTTCTATCCACGGGACACTTCCATTACAATACCCGGAAGAGTACAGGGCTTTCGTTCCTTTTTCTATCGATGAAACATTTACAATCCGTGATTTGTATACCTATTGTAAAGAAGTTAAGTTGAAACAAGAAACAATAACAGAACCTGCTTTTTCTAGACCAGAATTAGAACCCCTCGATTATGGGACCGCACAAAAATCGGTCTATGTACTGCATCGGATTGGTCTTTTGGAAAGAATAGGGAAACGGGGCAACTTTTACTTATACCGGAAAAGTATATAAAAAAAGCCGCCCTCATAAAGGACGGCTTATTATTTAATTACATTTGCTGTCGTTTACCAGCTGTCTACCATATCGTCAGGATCGCGGTTTTCCTCTGCAAAGAGGTCAGTTACGGCTCTTAAATCATCCAGATAGAGATAGTAGCTGCCGTAGGATTCCATGGGATCACATTCGACCTTAAAACCGGTCACTTTAATTCCCATCTGGGAATTATAATGGTAATCCCGCTGTACAATCCCATTTCTGCCATCTGGAGCCTGAGGAGGTATTGCAACAGTTAACTTTTTCCAACCCTGGAAATTAAGTTTGCCCATATAAAGCTCGTATTCCCTTCCGAAAAAGTCCTGTATCAAGATCTTTAAGGTATGATTATAATTTCGGCCTACAACCCAAACTGAGATAGTCTTGGTAATACCTTCTATTGGAATAGGACGCAGCGGGAGCAGGGTAAAAGTGTTATAACCGCGCCGCAAAAAGTCTACCCGGGTACCAAGCACATATTTATCGGGGATATTCAGGTCCTTTTCTTCGGGAATCGGCTGTTTGCCCGCAGGGGATCCTTCAAAAAGCCGGGTGGTGGTAAATCCTTCATCGGAGGACATTTTTGAAATCCAGAATCCGGCCTGTTCGAATTTATCGACAGACACTTCTTTTAACTTCTGCTGAGCGGATTCGACACCGACCTTCTCAGGATTAGGGGCTCCGACTTCAGTCTGAGCAAAAAGGAAAGCGGTACTGGTCAAAAGGATGACGGCAACTATACTTCGCTTCATGACGGTCTCCTTAATTCTTTGCATTTGAATCGGCGCTCCACAATTCCTGTACGCGCGCGGGATCGGCTAGCTCATCGCCGTCAAAAAGGGTTTCAAAGGTATCGGTTAATACCTTGATCTGGTTAAAATAGACCTGGAAATCATCAACCCGTTCAACAGGGCGAGTCCATATCCGGAATTTTACCAGGGTAAGCCCCTGCCGTTTGGGAAGGGTCCGTTTTTCCTGGGGAATATTTGAGGGAATATTAATCCGGAGGTTTTTCCAACCTTCAAAACTAAGATCTCCCATATTTATAATATGGACTACACCTTTGTAATCCCGAATATAGGCTTCCAGATAATAGTTAAAATTTGCTCCCCACACCCACATATCAAGAAGCTGTACCCTGCCAGGTATTGGGATCTCTGCAGGATTTTCATCCTTATCGTCCTTGGCAACGGGATAAATATCAATCCAGTTGTATCCTTTGCGGTCAAAACGGCCCCAGACCCAAAGGCTCTTTATATCCTTTCCTTCCCGATTATAACCATGAATTGCAGCGGGCCATGTTTTAACATATGCAAGTTTCGGAAAGGTCTCCTTATCCGTTTTAGTGGCAAACTTGCTAGCTGCTACTTTCCAGACATAACCGGAAGTTCCGTCAAAGTTCTCTAAAATTCTAGATTCCAGGTTTACCGCCTTTTCTTCTGCAGCAAGAACAGATACTACTGCCATACTTACCGAGAGAGCCAGGCATACAGCTTTGAAACCGCCGTGTTTCATCCCTTACTCCTTTTGCCAATCGTCGTTGAAAGGTGATTGTATAAGATTATATTTCCTTGCATAACCTTTGTCAAACCTTAGCTGTAAATAATGTACCATTTTCAATTATCGGCATTTTTTATATAATTATCCCTATAATTTCTGGTGCGAAGTACCGAATTAAAGTTCATTTTTACATTCTTTTCATAAGAAACCACCATTTCTGCAATATGGGGCCAGAATGAATCATCAAAAACAGCAATAACTGACCGGGGCAGGAAATCATCATTGATACTCGAAAACAAAATGATAGGTACTGAAGCATTCTGCAGCCTTTGGTTCGTTGGGAAGGTCAATATAGAAGAAAGATTTGATGGAACTTCCCTGGCTTCATCGATAAGGATTGATCCATGGGACCACCCCTTTTCTGCAAGACCTTCATCAAAGGTTTGTTTCAGGGTTTCACGAAGGGTATCATCCATAGAGGATGGCAATAAAAGCCCTGGAGTCTGGTCCGTTTTTTTGGCAAGCGGGCCAGCGATCTCCGCTGCCCGCTTTACATCACTTTTATAATCTATGATATATTGCCTTTCCAATATCAAGACAACCGATGATGGATGCCTATTCTTAAAGCCCTGAGATGCCTGTTCAAACCGGGATGGGGTGATGATGATACTTCGTTCTGGAAGCTTTTGTTCTAAATAGTCACGCTGCAATGCTTCATCCGAAACCTGAGGTACAGAAACCATATACACGGGTCTTAATAGCCTGGCTGCAGCCTTCACTGTTTGCAGCAGAGCCCGGTAATTCCCATAAAGCAGCAGTTCCGTTTCATCGGTCAGAATAAAAACGGCACTTCTGCTAAAAAAGAGAAAGGTTCCTAACGATAAAAACAGTGCAACTCCAAAGGCAAATAATACGTATTTTTTGCTCATCACTTCATATAGTACCAGATTTTTCAGGTTTTCAGGAAGGCCATACCATCCTTGACCAAGGGGGCGGCGAAGCATAAAATCATCCATATTCTATTTGTATAAGGAGAGTTTCCATGACCAGCTATAAAGAACTCGGTCTCGTGAACACCGTTGATCTGTTTAAAAAAGCGGTCAGCGGCGGGTATGCTATTCCGGCATACAATTTTAATAATATGGAACAGCTCCAGGCAATCATTCAGGCCTGTGTTGAAACCAAATCTCCCGTAATTCTCCAGGTATCTTCCGGTGCACGGAAATATGCTAACCAGACCCTGCTCCGCCATATGGCCCGTGGTGCGGTGGAATACGCCCATGAACTGGGTTATGATATCCCTATCGTCCTGCACCTGGACCATGGCGACAGTTTTGAACTGTGCAAGGATTGTATCGAATCCGGATTCTCTTCGGTTATGATCGACGGGTCCCACCTTCCCTACGAGGAAAATGTGGCCCTTACCAAGAAGGTTTGTGAGTTTGCCCATTCCCGGAAAGACTATGTCTCCGTAGAAGGGGAGCTCGGTGTTCTGGCCGGTGTAGAGGATGATGTATCCGCAGAGCACAGCCACTATACCCAGCCGGAAGAAGTGGAAGACTTTGTAAAGAAAACCGGCGTTGATTCCCTCGCAATTTCTATTGGAACCAGCCATGGCCGGACCAAATTCAAACCCGAACAGTGCACCAGGGATGCCAACGGTATTCTTATTCCTCCACCCCTCCGCTTTGATATCCTTGAAGAAATCGAGAAACGCATCCCCGGTTTCCCCATTGTGTTGCACGGGTCATCCTCAGTTCCGATTGAATATGTAAAGATGATTGAACAATACGGTGGCAGCATGAAAGACTCTGTGGGTATTCCCGAAGAACAGCTCCGCAGGGCTGCTAAGAGCGCTGTCTGCAAGATCAACATCGATTCCGATGGTCGTCTTGCCATGACCGCCATGATCCGCAAGGTTTTTGCAGAAAAGCCCGATGAGTTCGATCCCCGCAAATACCTGGGTCCTGCCCGGGACGAGCTTAAAAAGCTCTATATGCACAAAAATATTAACGTATTAGGTTCTGCCGGAAAGGCATAATGACTAGAAAGCCGCTGAAATAGTAATACTGTTTCAGCGGCTTCTGGATCAACATGTAAAAATACTGCAAGAGGTTTTTGCAAAAGTAACAGACTTTTGCAAAAAACGCTAAAAATCAGGATTTAGTTACTTCAATATACTTTTTAATGAGATACCACAAACTGGGGAACATGCTTACAATCGCTAAGGGAATAGCTGCAATATATAGTTTGGAAAACCATGCCCAATAGGCGGCTGTTGCAATAAGGGAGAGCAATACTGTCCCAGCATAGGATAAAAACGAAAGGAATCCTATTTCTTCCTCAGCTTTATTTATAAGCCATGGAAGGCCTATACTTAATGCTCCCCAGAGTAGCGGTACGAGCACTAAAAGAATAGGATCCTTATTGATGTTCCATTGAATGCCTTTTACTAAAGCCACCGGGATAAGCCACATTAAAACGAATTGATGTATTTCTATATATTTTTGGTGTCTGTATCGGATCTGGAGCAGATATCGAAATACCAAAGGAAGGAGTACCGGCAGGGCTACAACATCAAAAAAGCCATAGAGAAACCGCAGAAATCCGAAGGCTCCCTCGGGAACAAACTGTGGTATAAAGAAATATAACACGGCAAAGCAGGAGCCTCCGATAACTGCGAGAACCATACCTTTCTTCTCAGGATCTCTCGGTTGCTGCAGGGCTTCTACAAAGAGGTAAAGTGCTGGAATCCATAATATGCTGAAAAGTATCATATCCATAGCCTATCATGGGTGTAATATTGAAAGCAATAGGACTGGACATAGTAGCTGCTTATTTGATATAGTTTTGGGAAAGTCGTATGCACATGCCCCGTTGTGCTGGCGGCTTACGAGGAGGTCAGTTGGCGGATAAGGATTTGCGGATCAACGAACAGATCCGGGTACGTGAGGTTCGGCTCATCAGTGACGATGGGGAACAGCAAGGCATAGTTCCTACATTAGAGGCACTCCGGATGGCCAAAGAACAGGGTTTAGATCTGGTAGAGGTAGCACCCAATGCTAACCCGCCGGTATGTAAAATTCTGAACTATGGTAAGTTCAAATTCGAGAATGAAAAAAAGGTTCGGGATTCTAAAAAGAAGCAAAAGCTTCTTAAAGTTAAAGAAATCCGAATGCAGCCCAAGATCGATGATCACGATCTGGATTTCAAGTCGAAACATATTCGCGAATTCCTGGCTGAAGGCAACAAGGTCAAGGTTACAGTCCGTTTCCGCGGACGGGAACTTGCCCATACCGAACTCGGACTCGACGTCCTTAAGGACGTATTAAAACGGATAGAAGGGGACTATGTCATGGATAAACCTCCAGCAATGGAAGGTCGTTTTATGTCCATGGTTTTAAGCCCCAAATCCAAGAAATAATTTAGAGGGATGGCGCCATGCCGAAGATGAAAACCAAGAAAAGCGCAGCCAAGCGCTATTCGTTTA
>JAAYUZ010000062.1 GCA_012517385.1 Treponema sp.
GCTGATTAAGCAGAAAATACACAATAACACCCAGGGTAATTACAAAAAAGAGGGGTACGAATATATTGATATGTCTATGTTTCATGCCATTCCTAAAGCTGTCAGGACCTTTTGTATCACCTTTGTACGGGTTTCTTCAAGACCCATGGTACTTTTAAAACCAGCGGCCATCTTATGACCTCCGCCGCCAAATTGTTGTGCCAAAAGGGAAACATTAACCTTGCCCTTGGAACGAAGAGAACATCGAATTAAACCTTCTGTGTTTTGCTTAATCAGAATGGACACTTCTATTTCTTTTATTTGTAAAGGTATATTGATGAAATTTTCTGCATCTTCATAGGCCGCGCCGGTTTCTTCCAGGTCCTTTTTTGTCATGACCTGTATGGCCACCGTACCATTTCCTACAATTTCCAGATTGGAAAGAACCCGCTTTTGTAACAAAAGCACCGAAATACTATTGCTTTCGAAAAGATCTCGATAAATTTCATGGGGTATAGCCCCCGCTTGTACCAGGAGCAGGGCGGTCTCAAAGGTTTTTGCGGTAGTTTTTGAATATATAAAGGACCCTGTATCATAGACTAAGCCCGCATAGGCCGGGATTGCCAGGGCTTTAGTAACCGGAAGCCCCGAAGCCTGCACCAGATCGATGAGTATCTGGGTCGTGGACGCCGCAGTAACATCTATGTAGCCATCGAGGTGGGTGAATGGACTTTGTTCATGGTGATCTATGATATAAACCCCTTGGGCATGGGGTAAGGCCTCGTCGAGCAAACAACCCAGGTTAAATTCATCGGAAGTATCCACAATTATGATTCCGCCCTGTTCAGGCAGGTGAAAATGACGGTTACTATCCCATCGTTCCATAAGGTTGTCGGGGTCTAAAAAGGAAAAACGCGCTGGCACCGGGTCTGCATTTATCACATGAACTTTTTTATTAAGGCCTTTCATCACATGGGCCAGGATGATCTCTGCCCCAATACCATCCGCATCCGGCCCAGTATGGGTTGTGACGATGAATGAATCATAGGTATTGATAAATGCGAGAATATCCTGCACCGTTTTCAATGCCATTTCCTTATAGTTTTAAGGCGCCTTTTGTTCCAAAGTATTCAGAAAAGCCTGATACTCCGCAGCAGCGGCCTTAATTTTACCGTCTACATTAAGGCCGATAATAATAAGCTTCCAGCCAGGAAAGTCCTCCACTTTAGAGTACTTCAACAGGGCTTCTAAATCCTTTGTTTGTTCCCCATTCGAAACCGTTTCCCTATTGTCAGTTCCGGTTATCATGAGAGCCACCGCGAGGGCTCGAGGATTGGACTTTGCAGTATCCTTCCGTTTGGCAACACGGATTGCTCCCGCCAGGTCCCCATGGGTACCTTGAAGCCTAATACTTTGCAATAATTTTTCAAGTCCCTGGGAACTTTCTGGGCCTATATATGCGCTTTCAGACAGAATTTGTACCGATTCTCCGGCTCCAATAACCGTAACCGAATCACCCTTCTGCAGTATTTCTTCAAAAACCGCACTGCGAATCCATGATAGGGCCTCCGAATAATGGCTTGAAAGGGATGATCTTGTATCTATAAGAAGATACAAATCGATCGGTCCGCTCCTTACATCTTCTGAATATGTTGAAAAATTAACAAAAAGGAGCATAAAAAAAGGTATCCAAAATGTTCTGGTTCGTGTTATACTTCTCATATATCCTTACTTTAACACATAATTGCGTAAAGATGGCACAAAAAAAATAAAAAACGCTTTACATTTTTACTGCAATGTTGATAATCTAATAGAGTAAGGATCGATATTCAAACGGAATCACCGTTAATAAGGAGTCAGGATTATGGGAGCCATTGACCTGCCCAAGAGCCCAAACGTATTTCACCCCGAGAAACCGAGTGCTGTAGGTTCACGGAACTCGTTAGCCCAGGAATACCGGGACCAGCAGAAGGAAGTGAACCAACTCCTCGAAGAGGAAACGAATAAAGTACTCCACCATCTCCAGGCAAAACTTCCCAAGGAAGTTCTGGAACGGTTGGATGTTATGGGTGGTTTGAAGGAGAAGCTGTATAACTACTTCAACCAGAATTATCAGAACATGTTCAACCGGTATATGGTTACCGCTGAAGATGAAATGGTTAAAAAAATCCGCAACTATATCGACAAGGAAGAAACAAAGGTCCTTGCCCGGTATACCCCCAAGGAGATTGCGGATCTTCTCGACCAGGTCGGCGGTGCTGATAAGTTCAATACCGGTGAAATTGAAAAGTCCATCGTCAATATGTACGGACACCTGCAGGGCCATATCCAGCGGGGTATCAATGATCTGGAAAACCTTACCAATAGCCTGCTTCGTCAGAAAACCGATGTGGGTGCCTTTATCCGGGGTGAGAATGCCTATTCTGTAGTAAAGTGCGCCTTCAAAGACAACATTGTAAAACCAAAGACAGTAACCGATGTAAAGCTTTCGGTTAATATCCTGGATTCGGAATTGATCAGCCCGATTTTCCATTATCAGGTAACCGTTGAATACCTTATTAAGGACCTCATTTCCAAACATATCATCGATACCATCGATAAGGAAATTGAGAAACTGAAGGATGAACGGATAGACCAGGGCTTGGATGAACTCTCGGACAGTGAGATCATTTTCGCAAAGATCAACAAGGTTGAAAACTATACTGATGACAAGGTTGATGATCCCAAGTCCAAACGGTACAGCATCATTGCCAAGGCTCTAATGGAACGGATCAATGATCTTCGTGCAGAAATTGACCCTGCCACCTTCGATCAGCTTAATATCCGCGAAAATATTAAGAAGATTGTGGATATGGAAAATATCCGTAACCGTGGTTTTAACACCGCAATTAACTCGATCACTTCAATTCTTGATACCTCCAAGATGGGTTATCAGTACATCGAAAACCTCAAAAATGCCCGGGAACTGATTATCCGGGAATATGAGGATACCGATGTGGCTAACCTCCCCGACGAACGGTATCAGATTCGTATGCGTTATTATGATAATGCTCAGCTTATCGAAGAGCGCAAAGCCTATGATGTTCAGGTCAAGAGCTTCGAAACAGAGGTCCAGCATCTCTGGGATGTTCTGGATATGATCTATGAAGATTCTAAGTTCTTGACTCGGGTAACCGATTTTGCGGATCTGGCTAAGATCTATAAGAAAAAGATTCGGAAGAATATAAAAGAGCGGACCGGCGACCCCCTGTATGAGGACATTGCCAAGGTATGGGATGAGATTTCCTTCATTAAACCTGCTGAGACAGAAGTGGAACGGATGAACCGTACCTATCTGTATGAGAAGGATAAGCTGCGGCACAAACTCATTCTGATGCGCGAAAAGATGAAGTCCATGTATGGTTATCAGTATCCTATCGAGCGCCGGGTTATGGAAGAACGGCTTAACTTCCTGGAGAAGGAATTTAACCGTTTCGATTATATGATTAACCCCTACCATATCCAGCCTGGTCTGCTTTTAGACGTAGATATTACTTCTATTAAGCGGAAGAAGGCCACCCTCGATGGTATGGCAAATGTACTGAATGAATTTCTGCATGGTGTATCAAAGGGCTTCCAGGATGCGGCCTTTGCATCCTTCAGCCGACGCAGATCCACCGTACGTCAGGATATCGCCCAGTCCTTTGCTGAAACTCCCTCTGAAGGTCCAGCTGCTTTAGATCCCGGCAAGGCATATCTGGATATGCTGAATGCTGAAGAAAGCAGGAATATGGTGCCCGATACTGTGGAAGCTGCTCCCAAGGCTTCTAAACCTAGAGGCCGGACTCCTAAAGGTGTGGTTGATGCAAAACCGGCAAGCCGGGGACGCAAACCTCGATCCCGCGGAAGTGACGGACTAAAGGAAGTTTAAACTTGTAAGGCTCGTTAGTGACGCCCCCGAAAAACGGGGGCGTTTTTTCTAGGAGGCTGGTATGGCACAAATTACGGGATCCTTAGACGTTTTGTCTACAAGAACTGGTTTTAACAATGCGGTAAGACACATAAAAAAAACCCTATCCATAATAGATACCCTCTCTACAAATATGAACCTTGCAGATATTCTAGAAGAAGAGGGAGAAGCATTAACCAATGAGCAGCGTCCGGTACTTTTAAGAATGCTCCTTGTTGATAAATTAGGATATAAAACCGCATCAGTAAATCTTAATGATGTGATTGAAGATATAACGGTACTTGCAGATGAATTTGAACGCTGGAAGGCGGTGGATCTTATTGTTACCTATTATCATCCTGATATGGGTGTTTTAATCGCAAATCCAAAAAGAAAAGAAAGTCTTGCCTCTTTAGGTGCCTTAAAGAAACATGAGTTGTTAGTTGTTTTTGCAGGAAAAATGGGAAAGCCCGCTGATGAGCTTTGTGAGAAGGCTGCAAATATAGCCCTGGCTCTTTTCCAGGGCAGCAAAGTAAAGGTAAGCGAAGATCTTTATAAGGGTGAATTTTCGGTCAAGTTAAAAAAGACAACAAAAAAATCTGAAACAAAACAACCAGCGGAAAAGCTTGCAAAAACTAAAAAAACAGCAAAAACAAAAAAAACAGAGGCTCCGATAAAGGCTGCTCCCGCTGCAAATCAGACCCCGGTGCAAAAGACTGGCATGCGTATGACCCCCATGTATTCAGTGGTTGTGCAGAACGAACTCTTTCATAATGGTAACGTAGAAGCATGGAAACGTATTATAGAAAGCTATAAGGCCAAGTATCCCGATCTAGAAGTTTATATCTATTATGAGGGCGAGCGTATTATCAATATTAACTCCCTGTTTAAATGGGGCAAGGTAAAGCATGGCAGTACGATTCAGTTTGCGGTCGCAGGAAAAGATATAAAAGATGTGGCAAAGTTACAGCGTTATTTAATGCAGGGTGCCAGCCCGCAATTCGAAGCCTTTCTGAAAGGGCCTGTAAGTACTGTTCTCAAGCTGTTCTAAGTCCAGGAGGATCAGATGGATAACCGTATACATTTTTTCAGTTCTATCGATGTGATACCTAAAAAAGTTGATGGTGAATTGCTTGGCATCAGGGGACGGCAGGCAAATGAATTTGCTGAATTAGGTTTTCCTATTCTCCCTGGGTTTATCATTAATACCCAATTGGCGTCCCAGCTTGATAAAGTAGATATTAAAAAGGATGTAAAAACCCTTCTTGATAAATGCGCTTCTATTGTGGGAAAACGGTTTGGAGATCCAGAAAATCCAATGCTGTTAAAAATCGTAGTTTCCACAAACCTTGCTGTTTCAAACTATCCAACCCTGCATAATTTCGGTCTGGTTCGTTCGGTAATACCTGGTTTTGCAAAATGGGTAGGGGACAATTTTGCTGCCCATGAAGTGTTATTTATGGTCAGAGGCATCCTTAAAATAGAAGAACAAATTGCCTCCATCCAGGAAGACAAAGAAAAGATTTCCCTTTATAAAGATTTGCTTTCTAAACTAGCAAAGGAAATTGATTCGGATCATCCCGCTAAATCAGCTCTGGAATATATGGATTTTTATGCACCCTATGTCCCGGTGGAGTTCTTTGATTCCGCAGAAGGGCAGTTGATGATTACCCTGCGTGAACTTTCCAAATTGCTAGCACTGGATAGTCAGAATGATAATGATACTGCTCTTATGATACAGCCCATGGTATATGGGAATTACGGTAAAGACTCCTGTTCCGGTGCTTTTTTCAGTAGAAATATAGTAACCGGTGAAAAAAAATTGCAGGGTGAATTTTATCGTGAGAAATTTAATGAGATTGGCGCAACTGGTCAGGATATTGAAAAGATTGGAAACGAACACTTAAAACAGCTGCAAAATATTGCCTGGACCTTAGAAGATAAATTTAAAGAAATACGGCAAATACGGTTTACTGTAGAAAAGGGTAAGTTGTGGCTTATTGAACAACGTCCGGTAGAACAAAAGTCAACCCAGGCTGATATTAAGCTTTTGCTTGATCTGACAAAACGGAAAATTGTTGATGATGCCTATGTTGTCAAGGCGATTCAGCCTCCAAGGCTGAATGAAATTCTCCATCCCATTATTGATCCTACGGCTATAAAGGGTCTTCCAAAATGGAGTGGAGGTATTGCAGGTGCTCCAGGTGCAGCAATTGGCCGAGTATTTTTTAGTACCGATGCGCTCCTGGAAGCCCATAAGGCAGCCTTACAAAAAAATGAGGATCATCGTTTTATTCTGGTAATGCCCGCAACCTTTGCGGATGATGTAAAAGCCATAGAAGTAGCGACCGGAGTGCTTTCCTGTGAAGGCGGCTACTCTGCCCATGCATCGGTAGTAGCCCGGCAATATGGTAATGTTTCGGTGGTTATTCCTGCAATGAAGATCCGTGGCAAGAAGGCAACTATCGGTGATATCAGTTTCTCTGAGGGTGATTATATCACTTTAAATGTGCCTTATTATGGAGATCCAACCGTATATCTGGGGCAAGCCAAATTGATAGAACCGGATCCTACTGAGTCGGGTCTACTTGAATTTATCTCTATAGCTAAAAAATTTGTAAAAAGCTTTCATGTACGGGCTAACGCCGATAGTCCGCGGGATGCAAATCTTGCACTCTCCTTTGGGGCTGAAGGTATAGGACTTTGTCGTACCGAACATATGTTCTTTCATAAGGATCGTATAAATGTATTTAGAGAAATGATACTTTCCGATTCTCTGGAAGAACGTTCAGCGGTTCTTGAACGGCTGCGGCCCATGCAACGGGATGATTTTTATGGAATATTTAAGGCAATGGCGGGGAAGGAAGTAACAATACGCCTTTTAGATGCCCCACTCCATGAATTTCTACCCCACAATGATGATGAGCTTGCAGCGTTTATGAGTTATCTGGAAAAGACCAGGGGAAAGAAGCCGAATAAGGGCGAGCTGCTCGCCCGGATTGAAGCCCTTGCGGAATTTAACCCCATGCTTGGACATCGGGGCTGCCGTATTGCGGTTTCCTATCCAGAAATCTATGCGATGCAGGTGAAAGCCATATTTGAAGCGGCCTTTAA
Organism: Treponema sp.; assembly: GCA_012517385.1. Classification (GTDB taxonomy): domain Bacteria; phylum Spirochaetota; class Spirochaetia; order Treponematales; family Breznakiellaceae; genus Gracilinema. Next base: position 7,022 of record JAAYUZ010000062.1, read on the forward strand.
ATTACGGGAAGAAAAGATTGAGGTGTTCCCCGAAATCATGGTACCCATCGTCATGAATGCGAATGAACTAAAACTTATAGCATTTGGTAAAAAGATCGAGGGTAAAAATTACCATGGCATCGTGGATGTAGAAGAAGAAATACGGAATGAATTGCAGAAGAAACCTATCTCCTACCGCATTGGTACCATGATTGAATTACCAGCAGCTGCGCTTGGGGCTGGAGAAATTGCGAAATACGGTCAGTTCTTCAGTTTTGGAACCAATGACTTAACACAAACAACCCTTGGTATCTCCAGAGATGATTTTACTTCCTTTATGCCCGATTATACCCTCTTTGATCTTCTGGAGGGAAATCCGTTCAGCACCTTGGATCCGCGGGTAAAAGAATTGATAGCCATGGCGGTGGATCGGGGTAGGATGACGAGGCCCGATCTTGTATGCGGGCTTTGTGGTGAACATGGTGCAAACCCTGCAAATGTGCGGTTCTGTATGGATGCAGGCTTAAATTATGTGTCCTGTTCTTCCTATTCGGTCCCGATAGCCTTGCTTGCTGTCGCACAGGCAGAGCTTGATAAAAAGAACCTGTAGAAAAACTTAAAAAAAGTCCCTGCGGAAAAGTTTTATTCCGCAGGGGTATATCAGCCAAAAAAGTATTTATAAAAACTTTAGGTTTTATGAAATAGCCGCTTATTTCATCAATATATTATTCCTGGTTGAAATCTCCTGTAAAATTCATTGTATTTTTAATAATATCCACGGTTTTACCAGCTGCTTTTTTAGCATCCGCCATGGGGACTCCAGCTTCTTTATTATAGGTTTTCTCAAAGAAGATAGAAAGAGTGTCATAGAGGTCCGGCAGGCTGTAAAAAGCTAATGCAAAGTTGATACCCGTTGGTTTTAAAATAGTAAAGGATGAGAAGGAGATGATCGGCTTTTTTGCGATCATAATACGGGTCTGATTTTTTGCAACTATCTGTTCCAGTTCGCTGAACCGCAGCGGAATTTGCTCGCTGGACGAGCGTACATAGGGCTCTATGGCCTTATGGGGGTAATTCGGTGGTTCAATAAGGACATGCAGTTTTTTACCGTTGGTTTGAAAGGTGAGTCCTTCTTCGGTTAAATAGATCGACTTAACTCCCGAATAGGATACAATTTCATACCGTGAATAGGCTGATGTGTTGCTGAAAAAAGAGGAAATAATATATCCCTCATCTTTTGGCAGCTTATCCTGGGCGTAAGCTTCAAAGAGATCCATCGCTTTGCTTGGCATTGTTCCCTCCAGTTCTTAATTATAGTTTTTTTTGTGAATTCGGCAACTTATTTTTTCGATTTTGCCGAATATTTGCTTCCTTTTCGTATCGATCGGCCATTTCTAATATACCCTGTCTCTTATATACAAGGGCCATCCGTTGATAGGGTCGGGGATCCTCTCCATTTCGAGCAGCGGCTTCCCGATAGGCATCTAAAGCCTGTTCAATTTTTTTATCCCTATAGGCCGCATCCCCAAGTGCCAGGGCTACATCCACAGAGTTTTTAAAATGTTTCGCTGCCTTCTCCAGTATCGGATAGGAATACTTTTTTAAATTGGACCTATCCATACATCCTATGAACTCGAGCAGAACCCCTATATTTTGAGGATCCTCCTTAAGAACACCCTTGAGAAGAATTGCCGCATCCCGATATCGGCGGTTTTTCCGATAAACATAGGCCAGTAGCCGTCTCAAGGTTCTATTATCTGTTTCCCAGGTGAGGAGATCTTCTAATTCACTTTGTGCTGCTTCGTATTGCTGCTGCTTTACCAGGAAGAGGGCAAATTCCCTGCGGATCCTTCGGTTATCGGGCCAACGTTCGAGGTAGGCCTTATACCGTTGAATTAAAGTATCAACCACATCCGTTTGTCCTTCCTGAACAAGCAGTTCGAGGGATGCAATTGATCCTAGATAAGCCCGCTCGTGCAAAGCCTGAACCTGAATGGTGCGGGCATACCAGCCCTCGGCCAGATCAGGCAGGCCTATATGAAAATACCGTTGGGCCAGGGCAAACATTAACTCTGGACTGGGACCGGTGTTTCTGATTGCCTGCTGAAGCTGGGCAATGACTGCCTTGTCATCCTGTGATGCATGATCTATGGCAAGAGCTCTGAACCGCTGAATTATGGCTGGGTCCCCATTCATCCGTTGTAGTATACTCAGGGTTTTTTGCAGGGTTTCCCAATCCTCCCGTTCCCATGCGAGCATTAACTGGGCATAACGCAATTCTATTTGCTGGCTGGCAACTTCCAGGGCCTTGGAAAGGTGATTGTAAGCCCTTTCCAGATCTCCCATATTACGGAGGGCTTCCGCATACATGGCGTGTACCATAGGGTCCGGTCCCCGTTTCCTGAGCCATAGCCCGCAGGCTCGAGCAGCCCTGCTCCAGGCCCCTTCTGCAAGGAAGGAACGGATCATGAATCGTTCTACTAATTCAGCGTTCCAGCTCAGCTCCGGTACTTCCCCGCCTAATTCCCGGATGGTTTCTATTTCTTCCAGAGCTTCCTGGGTCTTATTCAGTGCCATAAGAAGGGTAGCCCGGTACCAGCGGATGCTGGTATCTTGAGGAGCAAGCTGACATGCAGCCGTATAATGGGCCAGGGCTTGGGTTAGCTGTCCTGTTTCACGGTATACTCGGCCCAACTCCAGGTGTGGAAGGGGTGACTGGATGCCATTATCCAAAACAAATTGGAGCATCTGGGCCCCCAGTTCTGTTTCCCCGACCCTGCAGAGCCTGATGCCCCGAATAAGAAGGGCGTTAAGGTAGGAACGGTAAAATTTCTGGTTTTCCGGTGCAAGTTCCACCGCCTTCTGCAAAAAATCTACCGCTTCCCTGGAACGTTTGCTTTTTAAGCAGGCAATGCCGAGCATGGCAAGCACCTGGGGATCATCGGGACGGATTTCCAGGGCTTTTCGTAAAAGGGGCAGGGCCTGTTGATTCATCCCTAAGGCCAAATAGGTTCTGCCCGCAAAAAAATAACCCTGTGCAGAGGCAGGCTCAAGCCGGATATAGTCACGAAACAGGGCTAGAGCCCTTGGGTATCGCTGCAGGGTATGATAGGCTCTGCCAAGAAGCAGTAAAACCTCCGGTTCTACCCCTTCCTGCCGGGCGATTGCCTCTTCTAAGAGCTGTGCGGCTCCGGCATAATCCCGTTGCCGCCCCAGCTCTAATGCTTCCTGTAAATAATCTAGTTTTCTTTTAGTTTCCACAGGTTTTATTTTACCCTGGCCAGGGTAACCGCAGCGGTAACAACAATGTCTTCCACAGAGCAGCCCCGGGACAGATCGCTGATAGGCTTAGCAAAGCCCTGCAGGAAGGGCCCAAAGGCTTCAGCCTTACCGAGCCGCTGAACCAGTTTGTAGCCGATATTGCCAGCCCCAAGGTCCGGGAATACCAGGGTATTCACCTTTCCACGGATGGGACTGCCGGGGGCCTTTTTATCAGTAACAGAGGGGACCAGGGCTGCATCGGCCTGCATTTCCCCATCAACAAGGAGGGATGGATCCCTCTTTTTTACAAGCTCCAGAGCTTCCCTCACTTTAACAACATCCGGATGGTCACCGCCGGATCCCTTGGTTGAGAAGGAGAGCAGGGCTACCGCAGGTTCAACTCCCAGGAATTCCCGGCATGACTGGGCTGCAGAAAGGGCAATTTCTGCAAGCTGTTCTGCATTCGGGTCGGGGACTACTGCACAATCGGAAAAAATGAGGGCCCCATCCACACCCCAGGTTTTATCGGGGCTCTGCATAACAAAGCAGGAAGAAGCGGTCTTTGATCCGGGGACGGTACC
>JAAYUZ010000063.1 GCA_012517385.1 Treponema sp.
ATAAGCCTGGCTCTCTTTGGAGCCTTTGCGCTGCTCCTCAGGCTGGCCAGAAATCTTGACCAGTTCCGGCTTCGGGAAGCTCGAAACAGGGAACTGCTGGCCCTGGGTGAAGCTGCCCGGACCCTGTCCCATGAAATTAAAAACCCCCTGGGGGTGCTTAAGATTCAGACCGCCCTCCTGCAAAAACGGCTGACCGGCACGGAGTTGCTAACCAATGTTCGTATTATGGAGGAGGAAATTGACCGGCTGGGCGTGCTTACGGACCGGCTCAGACAGTTTCTTTCCGGATCAGAGGGAAATCCTGAGATCATCAATCTGCATGAGTTTCTCCCTGATTTTTCGCTCCGTTACGACAGCCGTGTTCGCTGTACTGCCATGGGCAACACACCTGTACAGGTGAGGATCGATAAGACCCACCTGAATCAGGTGTTGGATAATCTTATTCAGAATGCCCTGGAAAGCATGGCTGGCCGTGACGCTGTCCCGGTGGATATTGAGCTTCGCCTCGTTCATGCAGGAAAGGTTCATATTCTGGTTTCCGACCGGGGGCCAGGTATACCGGATAGCTTAAAAGAGCGGGTCTATGATCTTTTCTTTACCACAAAAACCACCGGGTCAGGATTAGGGCTTTCCATCAGCAGACGCTATGTGGAACTGGCCGGGGGCAGGTTGTATCATGAACATCGGGAAGGGGGCGGTACCACCTTTATTGTAGAATTGCCCCGCCATATGGGAGGCTAACATCGTGAAGGATAAAGAAACGGAACAGGCCATGAGAATTCTTATTATTGATGATGAAAAAAACCTTCGGGATTCAATTGCCGCATATCTGGAATCGGAAGGCATGGAAGCCAGGACTGCCGCCTCTGGAGAAGCGGGCAAGGCGTTGCTTGAAACGGAACGGTTCGATGCGGTGGTGGTGGATCTGAAAATGCCCGGTATGTCTGGTCTTGACTTTCTTGCATGGCTTAAGGATGGAGGCCCCCTGGTCCCGGCCATCATGATAAGTGCCCATGGGGATATCAAGGACGCGGTGGAGGCCATGAAACGGGGTGCAGCGGATTACCTTGTAAAGCCCTTTAATCCGGATGAACTCGTGGTTCGCCTCAGGATGGTCATCGGCAACGCCCGGCTTGCCGCTTCTGCCACGGCGATGCAAAGTGTGGCCAACAAGTCGGTGCGGCGGAGTACCCCAGGAGTCGATACCCAATGGATTGGTTCCAGTCCCGCCATGAAGGAAGTCCGTGCCCTCGTTGAACGGGTGGCCCCCACGGATTCCACAGTCCTCGTGACCGGTGAGAGCGGGACCGGCAAGGAAGTGGTGGCCAGGCTGATTCACCGCCTGAGTAAACGTTCCAGCGGCCCCTTTATACCCATCAATATGGGTGGAATCCCTGAAAATCTTATAGAAAGTGAGCTCTTTGGCTACGAAAAGGGAGCTTTTACCGGTGCTGACTCAAGAAAAACCGGTCTCTGTGAGCTTGCCAACGGGGGTACCCTGTTTCTTGATGAAGTAGGGGACATGCCCCTGCCGTTACAGGTTAAATTATTGCGGATGCTCCAGGAGAAAAAAATCATGCGCCTGGGGGGAAGCCGTCAGATACCTATCGATGTCCGCATCATCGCGGCCACCAACAAGGATCTGGAACAGGCGGTCAGGCAGGGAAGTTTCCGGGAGGACCTGTTTTACCGGCTGGCAGTAATCCGGCTCCGGCTTCCCCCCCTGCGGGATCGAAGGGAGGATATCCCCATACTGGCTCAGCTTTTCGTAGACCGTTTTACCGCCGAAATGGGGAGGCCTCCACTAAAATTGGCAGAGGATGCCCTGGAGGTCCTCAACCGGTATTCATTTCCGGGAAATGTCCGGGAACTGGAGAACGCAGTGGAGCGGGCGGTGATCCTGAGTGAGGGCTCGGAATTGCATGGCAGGGATTTTTCCTTTGCGGGCTCCGCTATGGACGGGCAAATGAAGGAACCAGCCTTTACAGGTTCAACCTCCTCTCCATCTGAACAAGCAGGGGATATTAAGCCCCTGGATATGCTGGAACGGGAAGCGATACTGCGGGCTTTGGCCTTTTACCAGGGGCATCGGGAGAAAACAGCCCAGGCCCTGGGCATTACCCGCAGGACCTTGCTCAACAAACTCAAGGAATATCAGATTGGGGAGTAGCGCTCGTCCGCTCTATGGCTGCAATACGCCAGCGGTCCCGCATCCACTCCAGGGTGAGAATGTCCTTCCGTTTTTCTATCCGGAGCGCAGGATGGGGTGCAGGGCTGGGTGGAGGGGTAGGCTCAGATTGGGGTGGCTCAGATTGGGGGGCAGAGGGGAGCTCGGGGCTTAAGGCCGGGCGGGCCTCAGTTGCTGAGGGGGTCACCGAAGGCCCCGTCGAGGGGGTGTGGCCCATCTCGTTTTGCGGCTCCGGGTAGTAAAAGGCATAGGTGGCCTCAATCTGGCACGTGGCTCCTTGCTCCGGTTGGCCAGGGATTTCGGTCCTCTGCTGCAGGTTCAGATCAGTGATCCCAAAAATTGTTGCATCCGTGGCCGGTGAACCCTGGGATTTCCAGGTCTCAGGATCCAGGACGGTGGTCTTCCGTTCGTAGGCTTCCCTGACCCGGGAGATGACAAAGAGGTTCATAACTGCCTCAATGTCCCCCTTCCCGGCTCCTTGGGCCACACAGGCATCCATCATCTGGTGATCCAGGGTGTTAAAGGCCCGGTAGTAGGCCTCTGCCACCTGAAGAGGGGCTAAGCCCCGAGTGGTAGGTCGCTTCTGCTGATCTGAGATAATGCTCTGAATAATAATAACAAGAGCAAGGGCTGTGCCGACCCCGGCAATGAGTGCATACTTATATTTTTTTAAAAAACGTTGGGTTCCTATACGGAATTCCCGTCTTTTATGGTTTCGTTTCTGCTCCTCCAGTTCCGTTTCTCGGGACTCCACATCCTTATAAAAGTCGGCTAATCCTTTGCTGCCCGGTTCACCAAGCAGGGCAGCAAGATCCTCCAAACCTTTTGGGGAATCCTTCTCCGGACAAAGGATGCTATCCAGCAGAGCTGTTACCTCAGGAAGGAGCCTGGGAGCCGCAAGCATGGCGCTTTTACAGAACCCATCCCGCATGTCCTGGACAAGATGTTCCTTCGCCTTTTCCGGTTCCGTGTCTTCACTTACCGGAAAGGGAAAGGTTCCAGTAAACAGTCTGTATGCGATGGCCGCAGCGGTGAAAGCCGCAGCATCTGGACCTGTTTTATCCGGGTGCAGCCATTGGAGCACCTTTCGTATGAATAGTTGTGGCGTTTTGTATTCAAAGACCCGTTTTGCCAGGGCTGCAGGGGCAAAGAAGACTGAACCATCCGCTGCAATGAGGACCCCGGCGGGGAAGAGACTGATCTGTTCAAAAAGGGATTGGTCGGTTTTTGAAATAATCGTTAGAGCCTTGAGATAGCGCTGCAGAGCATATAATGGGGTATCATCGGAACGATTTAGTATCTGCTCAAGACTTTCGCCTTTAAAATCTTTTCCGTAGAACACCATATGCCCCTGATGTTCCACGGTCCCATCGATGTTCCAGCTATGAACTGCGGTATCCACAATGATGCCCTGAATGGTCATCAAACTGCCGAGACGGGCCTTTGCAAAGGCCTGGGGTGTTAAACCCGTATCAAAGCCAAGGGCCCTCTGGCCCTCGGCTTCGAAGTGAAATATTCCTTCAGATTCGGAACCTTCCATGCCCTTTATCGTCCCCTGGGTGAATAGAGATAGCGGAAATAATCCATATCCGTGGAAAGGGTTTTATTGAATTTCGGCAGGGTAGTTTTATAGGATTCTATACTCCGCCAGAATTCAAAGAATTCCGGGTCCTTGCTGTAGGCCTGGGCATAAATTCTAGTAGCCTCCGCATCGGCGGTACCCTTAATTTTTTCTGCCTTCTCATAGGCTGCGGAAAGGAGACTTCGTCGTTCATTTTCCAGTTTCCCTTCCCATTCAGCTTTTTTGCCTTCCCCGAAGGACCGGAACGCCTGGGCAATCTGGCTTCGCTCTTTAATCATCCGGTTATAGACGCTCTGGGTCAGTTCGTCGGAGTATTTAATCTGCCGGGGTACCACATCGATGAGTTCTATGCCGTATTCGGGTACCAGTTTTCGGGAAAGATTGAGCATTTCTTCAGCCAGTTTGCGGCGGCCCTTCTGGACCTCCTCATAAGTTACATCGGTTCTGGTAAAGGCAGAAAGCTGACCCGCATCCTGGTCGCTTCCGACTTCAAAGCTCTCAGTGCTCCCCTTGCTCTCCCGAATGATATTGGAATTCCGGACCGTCTCCCGAAGCCAGTTTTCTGCAATGATGGTGCGTACCGCAGAATCAATAACATCACCAAGACGGGCATAGGCTGATTCAAGATTCCCGATAGATTCATAGAATTTTTTAGGATCCGAGATTTTCCAACGGGCTATGGTATCAACCCAGATGAATTGGTTTTCCTTTGTGGGAATCCGCTGTTTTTCCCCATCCCAGCTCATGATTTTTTTCGGGTATTTAATGACATCATCCAGGAAGGGGGATTTAATATGCAGACCCGCATCCTGTTTTACATCGACAATTTGACCAAGCCGGACCACCACCGCTTGTTCGCCTTCGTTCAGGGTATAAAAGGGTCCTGCCACAAGGACTGCAATGAGCAGTACCGCCAGGACAACGAGTACAGTAATCAGACGCTTCATTGTTGAGCTCCTTGGGTTTTTACGGTGCTTTTTCCAGTGCTTTCCAGGTTCATCAGGGGCAGGAAATTCTGGAACCGTCGGTCTATGAGGGTAGTGCCAGTTTCATCTTTAAAGACATTTTCTACCATTTCATAGTAGAGCCGTCGGCGGGTTATATCCGGTGCCTTTCGGTATTCTTCGTAGACTGCATTAAACCGGGCCACATCACCGCGGGCCACATTGACCCGTTCGGAGGCATATCCCTGGGCTATTTGAATAATCTTGTCCGCTTCGCCCTGAGCCTTGGGAATTTCCTTATTATAGGCTTCCTTACCTTCGTTAATAAGCCGGTTCATATCCTGAATTGCCTTATTCACATCCTCAAAGGCAGCCTGAACCCCTTCGGGCGGCACGATGTTTTGCAGTTTTACCGCGATAACTTCGATACCGAGGCCGTACTGCTTAAAGGTGTCGTTCATCAATTGAATGGCTTCCACTTCTATGGTGGTCCGCTGAGAACCGATTACATCCAGAATAGCCCGATCCCCGACAAGCATATTGATGATTGAACGGGACACATCGCGGATCGTTTCGGTCCGATCTTTTACATTAAAGAGCCAGGCCCGGGGATCCACTATCCGGTATTGGATTATCCATTCCACATCCACAATATTCAGGTCTCCCGTAAGCATGGTGGACTCATCGGGGAATTTATCGTTTGAATATATGGTGTTCACACCGGCTTTAATCGTTCTAAAGCCAAACTGCTCAGTTTGAACTACCTTGGTTTGTACCTGGTATTGCTTATCAATACCGACGGGAAGTTTGTAGTGCATACCGGGACCATTGGTGGTAAGGTATTTACCAAAACGGGTAACTACCGCATCTTCTGTCTGGTCAACGATATAAAAGCTGGTACTTAAAAAAATAATCACCGCAATACCGATAATTGCGAGGATGAGAGTAGTTGGCCCCAGCCATCTCGGCATGCCCTGAGGGGTAGCATTTCGCATTAATAGCCTCCTCTTGAATTGGTACATTTTGCTGAAGTGCCTGCAATCTTTGATTGCCCTTGTCTTCTGCTCGTGCCTTTGAAAAAGGTATCCCCTTCCAGAGTCTTAGTCAAGGAAAAAGAGAAAAAAACAGGGGCTTTACATAGGGGCCATTTTTTTAGTATTCTTTTATAAATCAAGGAGTAAGCCCATGGTATTTCCCCTGGAACAATTAGTAGAATATGATGGAAATATGTACGAAATTACCTGCGCGGCGTCCCGGCGGGCGTACCAGCTTTCTATGATGAAGGACCCGGAAATTGAGAAAAATGATGGCAAGGTAGTGTCCTTAGCCGCCCGGCAGGTCTTTACCCGTCAGATTGAATTCCATCTGGAAGATTAATCCCCAATGATCCTGGCCCGGGCTACGGATTCACCGGTTATCCCGGTGATCCTCCTCTTCGGTCCAACAGCCTCTGGAAAAACCGCAATACTTGAAGCACTCTTTGCAGGGAATGGGGCCCCAATATCAGCAGAGGTGGTTTCCGCCGATTCCATGCAGGTATACCGTGGTATGGATATTGGAACCGCCAAGCCCTCAAAGGACTTGCAAGCCCGTTTGCCCCATCACCTTATAGATATCTGCGATATTAAGGAACAGTTTACCGTTGGCGATTTTGTCCGCCATGCGGACCAGGCCTGTGTGGATATTTATTCCCGCGGCAAGATACCGGTGGTTTCGGGAGGTACGGGCTTTTACTTAAAAAATTTCGTCCTGGGGCTGCCGGCAGCTCCGCCCTCGGATCTCGTTATCCGTGAAACCCTAAAAAAAGAGTTAGCCACAGACGGAGTAGAGCCGCTCCTCGAAGAACTTCGCAGTGTGGATCCGGTGAGCGCCCAGCGAATCCATCCAAATGACACCTACCGGCTTTTGCGGGCCCTGGAAGTCTACCGCCTTACGGGCAGGCCTCTGAGCAGTTATCCGCCTTCAGGCACCTCTGGTCATGAAGACTCAGCTGAACGGCCAAGGTATCGATTTTTGTTAATCGGTATACAGCGGGACCGGGAGGAACTGTATGAACGAATCAATCACCGTACCCGGGACATGTTCCTCCAGGGACTGGCTGCTGAGGTGAAATCTCTAGTGGAAAAGGGCTATACCCGCGAAGATCCGGGAATGAGGGCCATCGGCTACCAGGAGTTCTTTCTGGAAAACGGTCAGTTTGCAACAGATCTGGAAGCTGTAGAAACCCTCATCGCCCGTAACAGCCGGCGTTACGCAAAGCGGCAGATCACTTTTTTTGCTTCCCTGCCGGAGGTTCACTGGATTCCGGGGGAGCCTGATGCAGAACTGCCTTCCAGGGTCCTGGACCATATCATAAAGTTTATTGCAGGAGAGTTTCATAAGGAAGCCCCTCAACATCACCCCTCTTGACCTTTTATTGTCTCTCCTTCATACTATATAAAGGTTTGTTGCCAACTGGCTACGAGGTACCACCTGTTCGGTTCGACGGGATTCATCTTACTGCAAAGGAGACTCTGAAGTGCCCTGCGGAAGAAAGCGGAAGTTAAAGAAGATCGCTACCCATAAGCGGAAGAAGAAGCTCAGAAAGAATCGGCATAAGAATAAATAATTAGCCCTTCTGAGTAGTACGGATCTTTTCTAAGTTAAGAACCGCGGGTACCTGGTACCGTCGCGGTTTTTTTTATGTCCAGGCACATCCCTCTTGGATCGTTCCGTTTGCCTATCTGGAAAGAAAGTAAAAAAGGCAGTATATTACAACTAATTATGCAAAAGAGTACCTATAAGGTCCTGGAGACTATTAATTCACCGGAAAAAATACGGGGATTATCCCATTCAGAGTTAATTGAGCTTTCCAAAGAAATTCGTAAGATAATCATCTATACGGTCAGCAAAAACGGGGGGCATCTGGCCAGCAATCTGGGAATTGTTGAGCTCACGTTGGCCCTTCACCGGGTATTTCATACACCGGATGACAAAATTATTTTTGATGTGGGGCACCAGTGCTATCCCCATAAATTAATCACAGGCCGGTACTCATCTTTCCATTCTATCCGAAAGAATGGAGGTCTTTCCGGCTTTCCTAAACGTTCAGAAAGTGTCCATGATGCCTTTGATACGGGCCATGCATCCACATCCATTTCAGCTGCCCTGGGTCTTCTTGCAGGTGAAACCCTCCTTGGCGGGAAGCGCAATGTGATTGCGGTGATTGGCGATGGGGCCCTGACGGGAGGCTTAGCCTATGAAGCCCTTTCCCATGCTGGACATCTGCAGTTGCCCCTGATTGTCATCCTGAATGACAATAAAATGTCGATCAGCCCCAATGTGGGAGGCCTCTCTAAACATCTGAGCCGGCTTACCATGACCGGGGGATATCAACGCATCCGGAGTCGTATAGACCGCCTGATTAAAAAGGTCCCCCTCTTCGGAAATCAGCTCTATAATCTTGTTGTCAGGATTAAACGGAGTATAAAGGTCCTTTTTTACCCACAGAATTTTTTCATTGAATTAGGTTTTGAATATGTGGGACCTATAGATGGCCATAACATAACAGTTTTAGAAGACGTTCTGCAGGATGTTAAGCAGCTGCGGAAACCTGTCGTAGTCCATGTGATTACCCGGAAGGGAAGGGGCTATAATCAGGCTGAAAGGGATCCCTCAAAATTTCACGGGATCGGTCCCTTCTCGGTGGAAGATGGCCTGGTAGAAAAAAGTGCCGGCCCTGCCTTTACCGATGTCTTTGGCGCATCAATGGTAAAGCTGGCCCAAAGGGATCCTGCCATTGTAGCTATTACTGCAGCCATGGAAAAGGGAACCGGACTATCTCAGTTTCATGAACAATTTCCGGACCGCTTTTTTGATGTGGGCATTGCGGAAGCCCATGCGGTCACCTTTGCCGCCGGTCTGGCTGCCCGGGGGCTCCGCCCTGTGGCGGCCATCTATTCAACCTTTATGCAACGTGCAGTAGATTCGGTGATCCATGATGTGGCATTACAGAATCTGCCCGTTACCTTAGCCATGGACAGGTCCGGTTTTGTACCCGATGACGGAGAAACCCACCAGGGCCTTTATGATATAGCCCTGTTCCGTTCGGTGCCAAACCTTACTTTACTCGCCCCTGCTTCAGCAAAAGAATTGGATCTCATGCTCGCCTGGGCTACTGGATCGGGAAAACCTGTCATGATTCGATTCCCAAAAGCTGCGTGCCCGGCGGAACATCCGGTCTTTTCTGAACCGCTTATAGAAGGCCGTGGTGTATTTATTCGGCAAAACCGGGCTCCTACCTGTATCATCTTTACCGGCAGTCTCTATCCTCAGGTTGAAGAAACGGTGAATTTACTTGCCATGGAGGGCTATGCCTGTGATGCCTATAACCTCCGGTTTATTAAGCCCATTGATGAAAACTATTTTCTTTCTGTAATGGAATCCTATGAGCAGATAATTGTGGTGGAGGAAGGGGTACAGCATGGGGGCATCGGTGAACTACTGGGAACCATATTGCTGCAGCACAAACCGTCCCTCGCTTTCCTTTATGCAGGATGTGCCGATGTTTTTCATGCTCAGGCTAACAGAAAGGAACTCTTAGCAAGAAACAAACTCGATGGAACTGGTCTTGCGGAGCGGATTAAAGGTCTTATTGAAGAAAAGAACCATTCAGTACATTATACCCATTCCCTAAAGGTTGTAGGAAAATGACCTCTCGTATCAAGTTTCCCAACGGACTCAGCTTAGACCTGAGCGGCCCTCCACTTGTTATGGCCATAATCAATTGTACGACCGATTCTTTTTATGCGCCAAGCCGTGCACAGGCAGAACAGGCCGTGGAACGGGCCCTGGAAGCTGCGGCGGCAGGGGCCTCAATAATCGATTTTGGTGCGGAATCCACACGGCCCGGCTCTGAGTATGTTGATGCGGAAGAGGAACTCCGTCGTTTGATACCAGTAGTGAGCTCCTTCTGCAGACAGTCATCGGTACCTGTATCGGTGGATACCAGAAAGGCCTCAGTTGCCCGTGCTGCTCTGGATGCGGGAGCGATAATAATAAACGATATTTCTGCCCTGCAGGATGACAGTGAAATGGCTCCCCTTTGTGCAAAAGCCGGTGTTCCTGTTGTGCTCATGCATAAAAAGGGGATTCCAGCAACCATGCAGAATCAACCCTATTATAACGATGTGGTTACAGAGGTTAATCAGTTTCTTCTTGATGCGGCGAAACATGCAGAAGCAGCAGGTATTGAGCATGATAAAATCATTCTGGATCCCGGAATTGGATTTGGAAAACGTCTCGAAGATAATTTGGATTTACTTGCCCATCTTGCAGATATTGGAAACGGCGATTATCCTATACTCATTGGACTTTCAAGAAAATCCTTTTTAGGGGCCATAACCGGTAGAACCCCTGAAGAAAGGTTAGCTGGCACCCTGGCGGCCCATGCAGCTGTGTACTATCGTGGAGCAAAAATCTTTCGAGTTCACGACGTGAAGGAGACCGTCGATCTCATTACTGTTCTGGAAGCCATAGAAAAGAGAAAAGGATAAGAGCGGTGGAATGGATACAAGGCATAAGTGCGATCTACAATACCATACGCCCTGTGCTGGATATACTCATTTTAGCCTATCTTATATATAAGGGCTATGAGCTGCTTGTTAAAACACAGGCTATCCAATTAATAAAAGGGGCGGGCCTTCTGGTCCTTCTCTATGGTTTTGCCTATTTTTTTAAATTAAGTACCCTGCAATGGATTTTAAATCTCCTTGCACCAGGGCTTTTCATTGCCCTGGCTATAGTGTTTCAACCAGAATTACGAAAAATCATTATGCGGCTTGGGCAGGCTGAATTATTTCATATCAATTCAAAAAAAAGAATGAGTCAGATTGATGCGGCTGTTACGGCGGCTGATTTGCTTTCTAAACAGAAACGGGGAGCCCTTATGGTATTTCCCCGGAAGATCAATTTAAGGAGTATCATTGAGACAGGCACCCGGTTAAATGCCGAACTTTCCACCAGTCTCATTGTAACGATCTTTGCCTATGATGGACCTCTTCATGATGGGGCTATTATCATTCAAAACGGACATATTCTGGCAGCAGGAACCTTTCTTCCCCTTTCAGAACAGCAGGATATCCGTAAAAGTTTTGGTACCCGGCACAGGGCTGCTCTAGGTATTTCTGAACAAAGCGATGCGGTTGTACTTATTGTATCTGAAGAGACAGGAGCCATCAGTTTAGCCTATGAGGGCCGTCTCTACTATGATCTATCATTGCTTGAAATACTTAAAACCATGAAGAAACTGTTAGAAAATGAAAATCCCTTGCTAGAAGAAGGTACGGTAGAGGAAGGAAAACATGGCATCATGGAAGTATGATAAACTTCTTGAAAGGCTTATTTCAAAATGGCCTGCCAAGGTCCTTTCTTTGGTTATTGCAATTCTTCTTTCCATGTTTCACAGAATTAGTATTCTGGAAGAACGATATTTTTCTGTTCCTCTAAAAGTAGAAACCTCCGGTGATTTATTACCCTCCGGTCCCTACCCTAAAGTTGTCCGTCTTACCCTTAAAGGCGAAGCAAATATGCTGTATCCTATACAAGAAAACGATATAGAAGCCTATGTGGACCTTTCAAAATATAACAGTCCAGGACTGTACCGGGCACCAATTCAGGTACAGAAAAAAGGATCCGCCGTGGGAATCGCTAATTTAGAAATTCAAGTAGATCCTATTGAAGTAATGATACCCCTCGATCACAGTCTCACAAAGGTGGTTCCCGTAACGCCAAGCTTTCGAGGGTACCTTGAGAGTGGGTATGAATTAAGTAATTATTCCTTAGAACCAAGCCAGGTTACCATCTATGGACCGGTGAATATTGTCAGCGGAATAAATGATGTGACCACCGATTATATCGAGCTTACGGGCCGCAAGGAAAATTTTAGTGTGGTAACAAAGATTATAAATAAGGATAGTCTTGTAAGGATAGAAGGTTCCCTTTCTGTTACCTTTTCAGCTACTATTCAACAATCTATTGTGATTCGAACCTTTGATCGATTGCCGATTGTCCTTACGGGACTTAAAAATGGGCTCCTTGCCCGTCCACAGATTAATTTTGGAACCGTTAAATTACAGGGCAGCCAGATTGATTTGGATGCATATACCCCCGACTCATCACTGCTTACATTAGATTGTTCTGATGTAGAACGGGAAGGGACCTATCTTCTGCCGCTCATTGTAACGGCCCCTAAAAACTTCACGGTATTGCGGTACGAACCCCTTGAAATTCCTGTAGAGGTGGTAAAGCAGCAGGTGGTTAATAGTGATTAAAGGTATTGGAATTGATGTAGTCCATGTCCATCGTTTAGAGCACTGGGTTAAAACCCCAGGGCTTTTAGAACGATATTTTCATCCCCATGAGCTTGAAACGGCCCGCTCCCGAGGGCATGGTATGGCAGTTTCCCTGGCTGCCCGTTTCGCGGCAAAGGAAGCCTTTGGTAAAGCCCTGGGAACGGGCTTAAAAAATATCGTCCTTAAAGATATAATGGTGGTAAATCGCCATAACGGCCAGCCGGAAATACAGGTATTTGGTACGGCTCTGGCAGCGCTTCAAAAATTTGGCGCTAACAGGATACACCTATCCTTAACCCATGAACGTGATAATGCCATAGCAATGATTGTACTAGAGCAGGTTGATGAAGGGGCAGGCGGGTTGTTACCATGACCGATAAGGAATTAAAACTTACTTTTTATGCAAAGGAAACGCTTCGTTGTCCCGTGTGCGAAGCCAGTTTTAACCGGGAAGAACTGTTATCTGGTGGTGGCAGGCTCATTGCGGGGCTTCTTACCGATGAATTGCATAGAAAGTATGAACCTTCAGCAAAATATGGGGATGTGTATCCCCTTATTTACCAGCCTACGGTTTGTCCAGCCTGCTGGTTTGCCTCCTCCGAAGCTGACTTCCTTCTTATTCCTGAGGCCTCAAAGGAACGGGCCATGCTGGATCGGGATAACCGGATTGCAGATGTTCAGCATCTTTTTCCCCATGTAGATTTTACCAGTCCCCGGGATCTCTTTTCAGGTGCCGCTGCCACCTATCTTGTACTTCGATGCTATGATTTGTATTCAAAAGAATTTTCACCAACCATAAAACAGGCTATTCAAGCCCTTCGCTGCGGGTGGCTCTTTGATGAACTCCACAATAAATATCCCGGACAACATTATGATTGGCTGGCCTTGCTTTTTAAGAAAAAGGCCCGTTTTTTTTATAAACAGGCTATTCTTCTTGAACAGAGCGGCAAGGAGCCCCTGTCGGGCATCAAAAATTTTGGACCGGATACGGATAAAAATTATGCCTATGAGGGGGCTCTCTATTTAACCGCCCTGTTAGAATTAAAATATGGTCCCCGGGAACCGGAGGATAAACGGATAGAAGCCCTTGGAAATGCGAAACGCACCATTGCGAAAATTTTCGGCCTTGGGAAGTCCTCTAAGGCAAAACCAGGGCCCCTTCTGGAAAAGGCCCGTAATCTCTATGATGCCATAAATGCCGAATTGCACGAAACCGATGACTGAACGTAATATACGCCTCCTCGTTGCATACGATGGAACCGATTTTTCTGGCTGGCAGCGTCAAGGAAATGACCGGTCTGTACAAGCTGAGATAGAAGCAGCTCTGGCTGTCTTGCATAAGCATCCGGTACAGTTAATTGGCTCTGGACGAACCGATTCGGGAGTCCATGCCGTAGGCCAGGTTGCAAATTTTAAAACCGATATAGCCCATATCCCTGCGGAACGATTTGTGCTTGCCCTTAATAGTATTTTAAAACGGGATGTGCGGATCCTTAAGGCAGAGGAAGCCTCTCCTGATTTTCATGCCCGTTTTGATGCTAAATCCAGAACTTATCGTTATCATATCATTTACGGACGTCCAGCCATGCCCCATGAATTACGCTATGCCTGGCAGCTTTGGAGACAACCGGATATCCAAAGACTGAATGCCTACGCACAGCTTCTTTTAGGGGAAACCGACTGTTCTCTTTTTGCCAGCCCCCGGGATCCTTCAGTAAGCCGCAGCAGATATATTTCCCATGCCCATTTCCTCATCGAAGGAAGCACTTTGATCTTTGAGATTACCGCCAACGCCTTTTTATGGAAAATGGTGCGGAGTATTGTAGGCAGTCTGCTCTATTATGAAGAACGGGACCTCACCGTAGAAAGTTTTAAAACCCTTCTCCTTTCCGGGGATCATAAGAAGGCTGGCCCGACTGCGCCTCCTGAAGGGCTCTTCCTCTGGAACATTGATTATTATCGAACTTGACCCGTGGCTATGTATCAGAGTATTATAGGGCCGATGGTGGTGCCCATGGTTTATTCTGTGGGCTGTAAAAGGGAAGCCGGTACAAGCCGGCGCGCCCCCAGGCACTGTACAAGACAAGGACAGCACGGGGTCCATCCATGATGGATCATCACCACGGGGATTAATTCCCTGGAAGGGCGTGCTGAACGTTTGCAGTCTTAAGCCAGGATACCTGCCACTATCCCGGGACTGTAGGGTCCTGAGATTTTTCCCAGTCCTCTGGGCGTAGGACGAGTGAGTATCATGAAGAAACTTCTCGCTTCCCTCCTTTCAGTCGGGATGGCATTTGCCATCTCCATGTCGGTCTTTGCTCAGCAAAGTATCACGGATGCCTCGGGCCGCATTGTCAGCCTGCAAAAAACTGCCAGTCGTGTGGTGAGTCTTACCCCAGCGGTAACGGAAACCCTCTTCGCAGTCGGTGCTGGAGACCAGGTTGTAGGGGTCACTGAATTCTGCAATTATCCTGCGGCAGCATTAAGTAAAACAAAGGTTGGCGGTTTTTCCGGAGCTACCATCAGTGTGGAACAGATCGTAGCCTTAAAACCGGATCTGGTGATTCTATCTGCCAGCATGCATGCCAAACTCATCCCCCTCCTGGATCAAGTGAATATTGTTTCATTTGCGGTGGAACCGGCTTCATTTGCGGATGTGTACCGGGATATTCAAAATTTAGGAAAGCTGACCGGGCATGAAAAAGAAGCCGCCGCTGTGGTAACCAATATGAAAAACCGGATTGCTGCGGTTCAGAAACTTCCTGCTCCCAAGTCTAGCCCCCGGGTGTTCTGGGAACTGTGGGACGATCCCCTTATGACCGCAGGGGGCCCAACCTTTATAACTGAAGCCATAGCACTGGCCGGCGGTACGAATGTGTTTGCGGATTTAAAAGAACAGTGGCCCCAGGTAAGTTTTGAGGAACTTTTGATAAGAAAGCCCGATTGGATCCTATCTGGTACCGATCATGGGGACCGGATGAAACTTGAAGATATTCTAAAAAGGCCTGGTTGGGCTACTATCCCCGCCGTAAAGAATGGCAAGGTTGCTGTGATCGACTCTGATATTGTCTATAGAGGTGGTCCCCGGCTGGCTGATGCGGTAGAAGCTTTAGCAAAAATATTAAAGAAATAATGCCCCGCAGGCGATACCTCTCTATCATTGGTATACTCCTCATTCTTTTATTTCTCACCGCCCTGTATGGAATTTCCGCCGGGGCGGTGTCAATTCCCTTTATTGAAGTGTGGAGATCACTTAAAGCTCTATTCATCCAGGATATACAAAATACAAATGGCACCATCCTCTTTACCCTGAGACTACCCCGGGTACTTCTTGCCATGGCTGTGGGAGCCTCCCTTTCGGTGGCTGGTGCTGGATTCCAGGGCTTTTTCCGAAACCCCTTAGCTGACCCTTACGTCATTGGGGCATCCTCAGGTGCAGCCCTGGGAGCTGCCTTGGCCATTGTTCTAACCCTGCCATCCTTTGGACCGGTTTCATCAACTTCCCTCTGCGCCTTTATCGGGGCGCTTCTGGCTACCTTTATGGCCTTTGCCCTTTCCCGCTTTGCCGGTGACCCGCCTCCTGCGGTAGCCCTGTTATTAGCCGGTACCGCCTTGAGTGCCTTCTTTTCCGCCCTTCTTTCGCTTATTTTGGTGATAAAAGATAGGGATATGCATCGTGTGTATTACTGGCTCCTTGGTGGGCTGGGCATGTCTTCCTGGTCAGAACTGGTGACTGCTGTCCCTGTCATGATTATTGGTGCCAGTCTGGTATACCTGGCATCCCGGCCCCTGGATATCCTTATCCAGGGAGATGATGTGGCCCATTCCCTCGGTATCGATGTACGGCGTCTCCGTTTCCTTGTCGCAGCCGGCGCATCACTCGCTGCTGCGGCAGCTGTGGCAAGTGCAGGAATTATTGGCTTTGTGGGACTCATAGCCCCCCATGGGATGCGGATTATTGTAGGTCCCAGCCATCGGCGTCTGCTGCCCGCTGCCGCCCTCGGTGGGGCCCTGCTTGTGCTTGTGGCAGATATTTTAGCCCGTACAATTGCAGCCCCCCTTGAATTGCCGATTGGAATTATCACCTCTATCATTGGTGCTCCATTTTTTATAATCCTGCTATTAAAACGGGGGCGAAACCTTGGAACTTGATATACGTCTTTCTGCAGAAGCTGTTTCTGTAGGGTATCATAATAAACCCGTTTTATCCGATATATCTCTTACCCTCCCAAAGGGGGAGCTCTGTATTCTAGTAGGCCCTAATGGGGCTGGTAAAACCACCCTCCTAAAGGCACTGGCAGGGCTAATAAAGCCCTTACGGGGAACCATAGTTTTAGATTCACAACCCTTAGAAACCTATACAGCCTATGAGCGGGCTGCAAAGATCGGCTATGTAGCCCAGGGCAGCAGTATTAACTGGCCCTTTACTGTCCAGGAACTGGTTGCCCAGGGCCGCTTCCCCAGTCAGAAATGGTTTGGGGTAGAAGGTCCTGAAGACCGGCTTGCGGTGGAAGAAGCCCTGGACATTACGGACCTGCAGATGTACCGTGAGCGGCTTGTTACGGAACTGTCTGGCGGCGAATTGCAGCGGGTCCTCATAGCCCGGGCTCTGGCCCAAAAACCGGAACTCTTGGTGCTCGATGAACCCGTATCTCATCTGGATATCCGATATCAGATAGGGGTTATGGAGTTGCTCCAAAAATTGGTAGCCCAGGGCCTTTCAGCCATCATCAGTCTGCATGATCTTAATTTAGCCAGCCTTTACGGCACCTCGGTCTGCCTCGTTGCTAAGGGCAGAATCCTGAAGCAGGGGACCGTACATGAGGTGCTGCGGGCTGAACTACTTAAAGAGGCATATAGTATCGATTTGGAGGTAGAGCCCCATCCCGAAGATGGGTCCCTCCCTATGGTTTATTACCAGAGCCGGCAGCGCAGGCTTCCACAAGACGAGTAAAGGCTTGCTGTAAGGTTCTGGTGACCCCTCCAGGTAATCCTGACCCGATTTTATGTCTTTCATGCTTGTTTTGTTCGTTTATAGAGATAATTTGAATAAGGGGCATTATTTCGGTAGTGGTCCCGCAGATAAAGGCCTCATCGGCCGCTAAAAGCTCATCAACCGTAAAGGACTTTTCTTTCCATGGGATGGCTTTCTCAGAGGCTAGCCGCAGAATCTCCTGCCGGGTAATACCATTTAAGATAAGATTATTTGCCGGGTGGGTGAGCAACTCTCCCTTTGAAACAATAAAAAGGTTGGAAGAACTGCCTTCGGTCAGGATTCCATTCCGTTCAAGGATGGCTTCATGACAATGGGCTTCCTTGGCTTGCTGTTTACTTAACACGGCCCCAAGCAGGTTCAGGCTTTTAATATCGTTTCTAAGCCAGCGGATGTCCGGAAGAAGCAGTGCTTCACAGCCCTGTTCCATTAATTGTACCGGACGGGGGAGGGGACTGGCGGTCCCCGAAAAAACCGGTATGGGGTCTGGGGTGGGAAACTGATGCACCCTCGATGCCGCTCCCCGGCTGATCTGCAGATACACGATCCCATCATCAATCCATTCCGCTTCTATCAGCAGTGTGGCCCCCTTAAGAACCCGTTCTACACAGTTTGGAAAGGAAATACGCAGTTCTCTGAGGCTTCGCTCCATCCGTTTTGCATGGGCTTCCGCAAGAAAGAGCTTCCCCCCATAGACCCGGATTACCTCATAAACGCCGTCACCAAACTGGTAACCCCTGTCTTCTATATCTGTTTTTGCGTCCTGCCTGGGGACCAGGGTATCCTGATAGAGCGCCCAATGACCGGTCATACCTATACCCCTTAACGTTTAAGTATCTCTTGTAAAGCCCGGACTACCCGTTCTACATTTGCTTCCTGGGCGGTATAACCCATGAGACCGATACGCCATATTTTGCCCGCCAGCGGACCAAGACCTGCACCGATTTCAATGTCGTATGTTTCAAGCAGGGCCTTTCGTACCGCCCCTTCATCCACACCCTCGGGAACGGTGACCGCATTGAGCATGGGAAGCCGGTATGCTTCTGCCACGGGCAGTTCAAGGCCAATGCTCGTAAGTCCCTTAACCAGCTGTTCATGCATCCTTCTATGCCGTTCATAGGCCTTTGGCAAGCCTTCGTCTAACAGGACTGAAAGGGCCGCATGGAGGCCATAGAGCATATTGATTGGCGCTGTATGGTGGTAGGCCCGTTTTGCCCCCTGCCAGTAGTCCATAATCATGGAAAGGTCAAGGTACCAGTTTGGAACCTTGGTCTGCCGGTTTTTTAACTTTGCAATAGCCCGTTCTCCGATGGT
Organism: Treponema sp.; assembly: GCA_012517385.1. Classification (GTDB taxonomy): domain Bacteria; phylum Spirochaetota; class Spirochaetia; order Treponematales; family Breznakiellaceae; genus Gracilinema. Next base: position 18,353 of record JAAYUZ010000063.1, read on the forward strand.
AAGCGGTGCAAGTCCCGGAGGACAGGAGAGGCATTTCTGGGTGCCAGAATAACAGAGGTCCGCACCGATTGCGTCAACCTCCACAGGAATTCCCCCAAGGCTGGTAACCGCATCAACAATATAGAGGGCCCCCGATTCACGAACCATGGGGCCAATCAATTCTACCGGATTCCGTACCCCCGTGGAGGTTTCTGCATGGACAATGGCAACAATCTGCCACTTTTTTTCCCGAATTTTTTCTGCCGCCCTGTCTGGATCTACCGGAGTACCCCAGGTGAACTCACATTCTTCAACATCAGCACCAAGCCTGCGGGCAACCTCAGCCATCCGCTTGCCAAAGACCCCGTTTACCAATACCAGTACTTTGTCACCCCGTTCAACGAGATTTACAAAGGCTGCTTCCATTCCCGCCGAACCGGTTCCCGACATGGGCAGGGTTATCTCATTCTTTGTGCCCATCACCTGGCGGAGCATTACTTTTATTTCGTCCATTATATTGATGAACCTTGGGTCCAGGTGTCCGATGGTGGGCATGGCCAGGGCTTTATAAACCTCAGGATGTACACAGGAAGGACCCGGTCCCATCAATGTGGTTTTAGTGATGCTTTGTAATCCATTCATAACAGGCCTCCTTAGACAGATAATCCTATCATGCTTGACCTTATCCGCCAAGGCAGGGTACACCAGAAATCTATGGAAAAAACAGTAGATGAACTGGATCCGCTTATAATCGCCGCAGAAACGGGCCGCCGGATTCTTGAAGCGGGCGGGGAAACCTACCGGGCTGAGGATGTTATTGTGCGGCTCTGCCGTGCCTGGGGATTTACAGATGCTGAAGCCTTTGCAACGCCCACGGGACTTATGGCATCCATTGTCGACCATGATAACAGGAGCCGGGCGGTGGTGCGCCGAATTACCCGGAGGGTAGTGGACCTGCACCGGATCAGCAGGCTGGATACCCTGGTTCGGACCGCGGAACAACAGCAAATATCGGTGCAGGACGTACAAAAGAAGCTCATCGAAATTGATGGCGAGCATCCCTATTCTACTGCCATTACGATTTTTGCTGCAGCCCTAAGTTCTTTATTTTTTACCCTGCTGTTCCAGGGGAGTATCCGCGATGCAATAGGAGCCTTTTTTGTGGGATTGGGAATTAAAACCTTTGCCTATATTCTGCAGGGTTGGCATTTCCCCGATTTTATTACCACGATTATCGGCGGAGCTATTGCGGCTCTGCTTTCTATACTTACCTTACAAATTGGATTAACAGAACATTTAGATAAAACAATCATAGGTTCTATCATGCTGCTTGTGCCTGGTCTTGCCACCGTAAATGCCATCCGTGATACCATTGCGGGGGATCTGGTGGCGGGTATTGCCCGTCTAACCGATGCGGTCATAACCGCTGCAGCCCTAGCAATTGGTGCGGGGGCTGTATTTTCGTTGCTGAGGTAGGTATGGATATTCTCTGGGCTGCCCTGGCATCGGGAACCTTCGCAATAGTTTTTAATGTTCGGGGCAGGCATATCCCCTTTGCAGCCCTTGGCGGCGGCCTTGGCTGGGGGATTTATGTGGTAAGTTCATCTGTAGCCCCTGCGACAGGGGTGGCATATTTCTTAGCTTCTATCGGGATCGCCCTCTATGCTGAAATCCTGGCTGGACTTTTAAAGCGGCCCGCAACAACCTATCTTGTCTGTGCACTTATACCCCTGGTTCCTGGGGGCGGGATGTACTATACCTTGGCGAGTTCCCTTCAGGGAGATTTACAGGGAACCTTGACTATAGGTTTTGAAACTTTAACCATTGCAGGGGCAATAGCTGCGGGGGTTGCCATTGGTTCTGCCATTGCCCGCTTAAGCAAGCGGCTCTGACTCTTCGGTGATTTTTGCAGGTTTTTTAACTATAACCTTATCGATCCGGTTGCCATCCATATCGACCACTTCGAACACATATCCATTCCATGGATATGTGGCCCCTGTCCTGGGAATTTCTCCGGCAATTTCAAGGATAAAACCTGCTAGTGTATGGAATTCGTGGTGTTCTTTAATAAGATGCCCAAAACCAAGAAGCTCCGCCGCTTCATCAATATTTACAGCCCCTCCTAACAGATAGGACCCATCTTCGCGGAGTATAATATCTTCGGTATCATTATCGGGCCTTGATAATTCTCCAACTATCTCTTCAATGAGGTCCTGCAATGAAAGGGTCCCTGAAAAACCGCCGTATTCATCCATCACCAGTATATATTCAACCTGTTCTCTTTTAAAAACATCAAATGCCTTAAGGGCAGACATGGTCTCAGGAACGAATATGGGTTTTTTCATGATGGATTTAAGTGATTTTTTACTATCCTGGAGGATCTGGGCTAAAAGGTCTTCCTTTGAAACAATCCCGATTACTTCATCGGGGGTCTCATTACAGATGGGGTAATATTTTGGACTATCTGGTTCAAGTAGACGGGGTTTAAGATCTATAAGGTCCTTATTACTATCAAGCCATTCGACCTCGGACCGGTAGGTCATAAAGGTTTCGACAGGCCGGTCCCCCAGGTAAAAAATACCTTCTACCATTGATCGTTCATTTTCCATGACAATACCGGACTGTTGTCCTTCCTGCAGGGCTATCTGGAGCTCCTCCTCTGTCATGGTATGGGCAGGAGCCTCTCTGATATGCAGGATTTTTAAGAGGATAGAAGTGGAAAGAGAAAGAAAACTTACCAGGGGTTTAAAAATAATAGCGATGGTGTCCAGTATTGGTACCACGAGAGAAGCAATACTTTCCGGCTTAGAGAGCGCCACCTGTTTTGGAACCAGTTCTCCCAGAATTATTGAAAAATAAGTGATGCCTATTACTACAAAGGCTACTGCAAGTCCCTCTGCGTAGGGACCAATGAATGGAATCTTAACCAGGATCTGCCGCAATGGTTCGGTCAGTGTGGACCCCCCAAAGGCCCCTGCCAGGATCCCAATAAGGGTAATCCCAATTTGAATAGTAGAAAGGAAGCGTCCTGGCTGTTCCTTAGCGGCGAGGGCCCGTTTATATGCCTTTTTCCCATTTTTAGCCTTTGCAAGCAGCCGGGCTTTCTGGGATGAAACCAGGGACATTTCCGATAATGAAAAAAATCCATTTATAAAGATGAGTATAAAAATAATGAGTATATCTCTTAAGGCTGTTGATTCCATCTTATTCTTGAATGGTTCCCACTTCTTCCTTTACCAGGGGCCGAACGATATGTATACCATTTTGAGTGGTTTCTATGGTTTTATTTTTTCCATCCGGTGTTTTTTCTCCAAAAATTTGAACAACAGGGTAACGGGGATTTTCAGGATTTACATCAACTACCTGACCTCTTTTATTATTGGACAGCAGCACATAGAGCCCTATCGGATAGATGGAAAGGGAATATACGAGGGCTCTCACTATTGTGTCATCATATTGCTGGCCCACATTCTTAAGAAGGTCGATCATTCCAGTATAGCCATCCTTGGCATCCTTGTAGGGCCGTAATGCGGTCAGAGCTTCATATGAACAGGCTACGGCGATGATCTTGGCGTACAGGCTGATGCGGTCTCCCTTCAGTTTCTGAGGGTATCCTTCACCATTTTGCCGTTCATGATGTTCAAGGGCTCCGACACAGATAGAAAGGGGAAAATCCAGACTTTTCAAAATATTATAGCTTAAAATGGGATGGGTCAGAATCGCCTTCCGTTCCTGGGGACTTAAGGGCCGGTTCGACATATAAAGCTGTGGCGGAAGTTTAAGCATACCGATTTCATGGAGCAAGGCAGCCACACCCAACTCTATAAGCCGATGAGAAGGCAGTTTAAGATAGGTACCAATAATGACTGCAATGATTGTGGATTTTACCGTATGCATTGCAAGGAAATTCTGGTTTTTTGATTGGGGAATTTCTACCCGAAGCAAGAACCGGCGATTCTCCCTTACTACATCACAGAGTTCTTTAATTTTATCTGCTACTTCCTTGAAATTGATTTCATTTTTCGTGGTATACTTGGTAAATAGATTTTCCACATAAAGCAGGAACTTCTGGTAAAATTCTATCGCCCCCTGAAGCTTGTCTCCATCATTTAAATTTTTTACTTCAATTTCTTTGGCCTCTTCACCAGTTTCCTGTCCAGACTCGCTTGAAGAATCAGAGTATTCGGATCTTGGAATACCATCAGATTGGACTTCCCTAAATTCCCATTGCAGTAGGGCCTTCCTCATGGAATTGGTAAAGGGCATCTCCGGTGCGGTGAGAATAAAACGCCCATCAAGAAAAACGGGTTTGCTAAAGAAGCTCTCCTGTGGAATGTCTTTAATCGGAAACGATTGCATTTATTAAACCCCTGTTGACCCGTACCATACTTTTCTCTATCATTTTCGACAATTATAAAGGAGAATACCATTGAAATTTAAATCTATTTTTATTCTTTTTAATATCGTAATCATCCTCTCCTTTTGTTTTGTTTTTGCCATGCCTTTTTTTGCCCTGGGGCCCGAATTTGCTCTGAAATTCTGGACCACAAGCTGGCCCTTAGGCCTCCTCTTACTTGTAATTTTAGCAGGTTTTGACTCTTTTTTCATTATAAACTTAAAAATATTTGAACTTCTGGAGCGGGAAGACTGGCCTGCCCTGGTACAATACCTGGAAGATCGGGTAATAAAGCAGCACCGATATTCCCAAAGGCTGGTGAAATTACTGATTCATAGCTACCTCGTCATGTCGGATCCCCAGAGTGTCATCAATCTGGAAACACTATTAAAAAAGGATAAACCAAAGCTGCTTGCCGCCAATAGCCTTCTTTTTGGAATATCCCATGTACTTAAGGGTGATCATGCCGGAGCGGTAAATCTTTTTTTGGAACAGGAAAAATTCGGGGGTTTAAAAAATGAATGGGAACAGTGGTACCTCTGTTTCGCCCTTTTATTGCAGAAGCGATTTACCGAAGCGGCGGACCGGCTCATAGGGCTGGCCCAGAATGGCAAAGATTCCCTTGTTTGTGCCCTTTCTGCCCTGTTTTTATGGGATACTATTCAAAAAGCGGTTCCCGAGAAGGCTGAAGCTGCAAAGTCTGCTGCTGAAAGGGCTAAAACGAGGATTAAGAAAGCCCTGCCTGATCTAAGAGCCTGGAATAAGGAACTGGGAAAAGCCCAGGGGGAAATACAGGTAATTATTCTTGGCAAATCTCTGCAGGATGCGGGGCGATTCATCTATGAGGAGGAACAGCAGCATGCGAATGTTCAATAAGTCCCATAAACTGGACAATGTCTGCTACGATATCCGTGGACCGGTCATGAAAGAGGCTAAGCGTATGGAGGCTGAAGGATTTCGGGTCCTGAAATTGAATATCGGCAATCCAGCGGCCTTTGGATTTAATGCCCCCGACGAAATCCTCCATGACATCATTATAAACCTGCAGAATGCCCAGGGCTATTCTGATTCACAGGGCATATTTGTAGCCCGCAAAGCCATCATGCAGGAATTTCAGTCTAAAGGAATCATGGATGTAACTGTCGATGATATTTTTATCGGCAACGGGGTCAGTGAGCTCATCATG
>JAAYUZ010000064.1 GCA_012517385.1 Treponema sp.
CCATAAACTGGACAATGTCTGCTACGATATCCGTGGACCGGTCATGAAAGAGGCTAAGCGTATGGAGGCTGAAGGATTTCGGGTCCTGAAATTGAATATTGGTAATCCAGCGGCTTTTGGTTTTAATGCTCCCGACGAAATCCTCCATGACATCATTATAAACCTGCAGAATGCCCAGGGCTATTCTGATTCCCAGGGCATATTTGTAGCCCGGAAAGCCATCATGCAGGAATTTCAGTCCAAAGGAATCATGGATGTAACTGTCGATGATATTTTTATCGGCAACGGGGTCAGTGAGCTCATCATGATGGCCATGCAGGGCCTTCTGGATGAAGGGGACGAGGTTCTCATTCCATCACCGGACTATCCTCTCTGGACCGCTGCTGTAACCCTGGCGGGAGGAAAGGCGGTGCACTATCTCTGCGATGAAGCATCGGACTGGAATCCTGATTTAGCGGATATCAAAGCTAAGGTGACAAGCCGCACCAAGGCCATTGTAATTATAAATCCCAATAATCCAACCGGGGCAGTCTACGACAGGACTATCCTGGAAGGTATTGCGGCCATTGCCAGTGAATCGGACCTGCTCGTCTTTGCTGATGAAATCTATGACAAAATTCTCTACGATGGGGCTGTGCATGTTCCTATGGCCAGCATTAATCCGGATATTTGTACCCTTTCCTTTAATGGTCTTTCTAAAGCCTACCGGGCAGCGGGGTTCCGTTCGGGCTGGATGGTCATTTCGGGCAATAAGCGGCTCATATCCGGTTATAGAGAAGGGCTTGAAATGCTTTCTAATATGCGGCTCTGTGCGAATGTCCCTGCCCAATATGGGATTCAGACCGCTCTGGGTGGCTATCAGAGCATAAAAGATCTGGTTCTGCCCGGGGGCCGGCTTAAAGAACAGCGGGATACCTGTGTGCATCTGGTGAATTCCATCCCCGGTCTTTCGGTCACCAATCCTAAGGGCGCCCTCTACTGCTTTCCTAAAATTGATGTAAAGCGTTTCAATATTACCGATGATGAGCAGTTTGTGATGGACCTCCTCCGCTCCCAGCGGATACTGCTCGTCCAGGGTACGGGCTTTAACTGGAAAGAACCGGATCATTTCAGAATTGTGTTTCTGCCAGACAAGGAAACAATTGCAGATGCCATGAACCGGCTCAGAAACTTCCTCGCAAGTTATAAACAAATATGATTGGTGCATTGTCAAAACTCAGGGAGGTTTGACAGAGCCCCAAGTAACAAACTTTTGTAAAAACCTTAAAAAAAAGGCGATGCGCCTGGACGTCGTTATGCGCACCGCCTCACTCATCAGAGGAATACACCCCGTTGATATGTTATATATCGGCTTATCTACCAGTTACTTTACAAAAAAGTTAGGTTCTCAATAATAAAAGTTGATATTCTATTGATTCTTTAAGTCCTGTATAAAAATTGTTCAGGTAGTTGATATAGGAAGCCAGTGCATCGGCGGAATCTGTGCCAGGTTTTTCGGTAAATAAAAAGCCCGCCACATCCTTTATAGGACTTTGACCAATCCGCTCATTTATTCTATCAAGTTCGGCCAGTTTTTCTTCTAACGGTATTTCCATTGGATTGATGAATCCCCGCTGCATCGCTTCCTGAAGATTGGTGATAAGCTGGAGACCCTGCTGTGTTGTGGAGTACAGGTCTGTAAGGGCACCTGTAAGGGCTGCCCGTTCCCGTTCCCAGTCATTTCGCAGTCTTTCCTGATTCTCCGGGCTGAAAAAACTATCCTCCAGGTTATTAAAAAAGCTGATAAGTTTGGTTTGCAGTTCGCTTCGTATTACAGGCAATTGAAGAAGTTCCTCAACCGAACCAAGGCCTAAGCCTGATATGGCTATACCTTTGGGTGCAAGGCTTTTACATAAACCCGGTGGAAGCTGGCGGAGCCTGGCTTCGAACCAGGCGGTATAGAGGGAAAGCCGTTTGTCGGTTAATACGGTTCCGCCTGAAGCGCTGGGGGCAGTGAAGGGGCAGGCCCCCATGAGGCTACGAAATGATTGGGTCTCCGCTGGCAAAAATCGGTTCGAGCTATGAAAGGCCCGCTCTTCAAAAAGGGCTCCTGAAAAGTGGGTTTTGTAATCCGGATATGCCAGGTCCAAACCGGCGATATACACCGGGGCGGATCCCAGATGGAGGGCAAAATCTAATGCCGTAGTTGCCACTGAGCCCCCAGCCCCAAGCCGGCCCTTAGGGTCAATACCCTTCTCCAGGTAGCTTCCGAGGGGATACAGGGATGAGCAAAGCAGTTTATGTTGAAACTGGTGACGCAGCACTGTGGGATATACCGCAATCTCTGTGACAAGACAGGATGTGGGTGAATTACAAAAATCCAGATGCCGGGCATTCCAATATTGGGGATCCACCACAACCACAAAATCAGGCTCTATGCCTGTACGAAGGATGGCCCTCAGGGCCGTATCAACGGAGATAATGAGACATCTTTCATACAGGGAAGGCATAAAAGGGAGCACCTCATCAAGAGAGGGGCCCGCGGCAACCACCAGGGTCGGAATCGATGCAAATGCGCCTGCCAAATTTCTGATTCCCGGGGTGGTAACCAGGCATTTCTGGTTAAGGATGGTATTTTTCACCCAGCGTTTTCCAAATTTCTGAACCGTCGCTCGATTTACCTGGCTTTTAGTTTCCCAAATTGAGACTATGTGCAAAAGCTCTCTGGCTGCATCGGGCTCCGCTTCCCGATAGGGTCTGGGAATTACCAAATGGGGTCTGCAAGAAAAATGAGAAAGCAGTCCATGTAAAACATTAAAGTCCCTGTCAATAATAAAAATAAGGTTCGGAGCACTAAGGAGCCGGCTCAGATCCCGTGTTTCCAGAGCTTTGAGCAGGATCGTTAAGTTGGGCTCAATGATAACCAGGGGATTCTCTGGAAACAGTTCCCGGATACATTCGGCCACATAACCAAGACCAAAACCAAGGAGAAGAATGGGTTCTTGATTATCTACCGGCGGTATCTGAAAGGCTGATTGAATAAACCGCAGGCTTTCCTGTCGTGGATTCCTGCTCGAATGGAGCCAAATCCCTCTATACTTTATACTGGGATCTCCCGATGGGGTGCTCACAAGCTGAAGTTCATTAGAACTGGTGGTTTCGGCCGCCGATTCCTGTAAGAGCCTTGTGTACAGCTCGGGAAACACCTTTTCGAGGACTGTTCTGTTGGATTCAAGCATCATTATTCCAGTTCCAGATGAATTACCATCCCCTCCGTGATTGGTGTTCCCGGATCCGGGGTTTGTTTCTTTACCCACCCATCACCTTCCAGATCTACGGCAATATCATCCCGTAAAAGCAGGGGAAGCAACTGTTTTTTTGAATATCCCCGCAGATCGGGCATGGTGTCCCCAATGGTAATGCTTGGCGGGAAATTTAAGACCACCGATCCGGAATGCTCAATCTGGGGACTTTTGCCTCGGGGGATGCCCAGATAATCGGCCAATTCTTCCGCAGCTTCACGGATTGCGGGGGCTGCTATGCGGCCCCCTAAATAGGATTCTCCCTTGGGGCGTATGATTACCATGTATAGTATGAGCGTAGGCTGCTCTGCAGGTACTAGGGCCAGGGTGCTGGCGATATAATCAGTTTTTGAATAGGTCCCCGTTTTAGGGTCGATAATCTGGGCAGTTCCTGTTTTAACCCCGATAGAGATATCATCCACTCGGGCCCGTCTGCCAGTTCCCGCTTCAGAAGCGGCGGCGATCATATATTTTCTCAGTTCCCGGGCTGTCTCTGGTCTAATAACCTGCCGGGGCTGGCCAGTTTGGATCTCCCGAACCAGAAGTCCCTCATGATTAAGTACCTTTGTTACTATTTTGGGTGGAACTAAAAGACCATCGTTCGCGATTGCTGAAGCAGCCTGCACCATCTGAAGGGCAGAAACGGATATTTCCTGACCTATTGCTATGGTTGGTTTTGACCGGGCAGACCAGCGGTTAACGGGCCGTAAAAAACCGCTCGTTTCTCCTGGAACTCCAAGACCGGTTTTATTGCCAAAACCGAATTGCTGCAGCATAGAAAAGAATGTGGAGGCATCAATCCTGTCCGATGCATAGGCAGCTCCAGCATTACAGGAATAGGTGATTATCTCCTGGGGGCGAACCGTTCCATGGGCTCCCAGACATTTAATAGTTATTTTTTCACCCCCTGTGGTGGTTTGTTCATATTGGCCATCACAGACAAAAGTGCTACTTGGTGAAATTGCCCCCGTATCGAGCATGGATGCAATAGTAAATACTTTAAAGACCGAGCCTGGTTCGTAGGCCCAAACAGCGGGGCGATCCATTCTATCCAGCTCTGTGGATCCGCTAATGTCATTGGGGTTAAAATTAGGTATAGATACATAACCCAGAATATCGCCGGTTTGGGGTGTCATGGCGATCATCATGGCTGCTTCTGCTTTGTTTTCTTCCAAGGTTTTTTTTGCAATTGATTCCAGAATGTATTGCACCTTCGCATCGATGGTTAAAATGAGCTGGTTTCCATAGGATTGGCCGTTTTGTGGGGCCAGATCCGATTCAAAGGCATATTCAAGGCCACCAAGCCCCTGATTTTCATCCCCTACAAAACCAATAAGATTGCTGGCTAAGTTCTTTTCTGGATAAATACGGCCCATAACGGGTTCAATGGCAATACCGGGAAGCTTTCCTTCCTTGATGAGAGCTTCTACATTTCCCAGTACTGATTGGTCAAGGCGTTTTTTTAGATATATGAAGGAACTGGCAGATTGTCTTACCCGATCGATAATAAGTTTTTCATTTATTTCTAAAAGGGGGGCGAGCAGTTTTGCACTTTGTTCCAATGTTTGAAGTGCCTCTGGTTTCCATACGGTAATATTACCCAACCGGGTTTGCATTGCAAGAATAGTCCCATTTCTGTCTAAAATAGGACCCCGTTCGATAAGATTGTTGGTCTCGATAGTATTACCTGCAGTTTCAGGGAACAGCATAAGTTGGGCATAACGGAAATAGACCAGGAGTATAAACAGAGAAAAGAGGGATGCAAAAACAATGAACCTTCCCTTGCCTGGAGGATTTGCTTCCATTATCTAATTCCTTCGACCCTGCCTAATACAAAATCAGCTGAAATTGGTCCATAATTCCGTGAATCATAGGATACTTCACTATTTTCGCCAAGGACAATTATATACTTTCCATCCTCTATTTGCACACAGCGTTTAACCGCAATGGTCCCCTGGGGAGAAGAAAATACGATAATATCTCCTATTCGCGGATAAGCCCAGCGAAGAGTATATGCTGTTGACCAGGGGAAACGGAATCCATAGGCTAATTTATTTATAAATAAGATCCGCCCAGATGAAATTGTGGGCCTCATGGATTCACCCTCGGCGATCATAATATCAAAGCAACATAGTTTTATAAGGAGCGCAACAAAGAGGGCTCCTATAATCGTAAAACCAAGGGAAATGTCCCTTTTGGGGTCTTTCATGGTAATCCAGTATAATGAACTGACTTCTCTCTGTCGATAAACTACTATGATGAACGAAATAATCCGCAAACAGCACATACAACAGCGACGACGTTTTGCTCCCCTTCCGCTCAATACTTCCCGGTTTCGAGTTGCTCCAAAAGTACAACATATACAGCGTTTTTCCCCTTCATTTAAACCTGCAGTGTATACAGATTTACCTGTCTCTATACCTGCAAAGCCCATGGTTCTTGCCTTCTTAGCAGGTATCGGTATTGCTTTTTTTGCGGGGATATTATTCTCCCCCTGGCCTGCAGGACTCGAACGGTTTGTTCTCCCGGCGGAGCCGGCGGGGACAGCGGCCAAATTAAAGGCCTATATTCATCAAAATATATCAGATTCTATAGATGCCGGTGAAAGCGAAACGATTCCCCTGGCATTGACTGAACAATTTGCCTGGCAATCATATCGGGTTCGTAATGGAGATACCCTACTGGGGATTGCAAAGTCATTTAACCTTTCGATAGATGCTATTATTGCCCTAAATGGAATAACAAACGCCCGTTCTCTGCGGAGCGGGACCGTTTTAAAAATACCCAATATGGATGGGATTCCCTATAGGGTAAAAAAAGGGGATAGCCTTTCAAAGATATCTCAGACCTGGGGCATACCGATGGAGGCAATCCTCGATGCAAATGATTTAAGCAGCGATGTGATTAATCCTGGGACCCAACTCTTTCTGCCTGGTGCTCGGCTCAGTTCTGTGGAACTTAAGCAGGTTCTGGGAAATCTTTTTATATATCCAGTATCCGGCCGGCTGACAAGTTTCTTCGGCTGGCGTAATGATCCCTTTACCGGGGTCAGGCGTTTCCATGCGGCCATCGATATTGCCCAGGATATTGGTTTCCCTGTTGGGGCTTCGATGGATGGTCGGGTATCTACCACAGGGTACAATTCTGTATATGGGAATTATATCATCCTCAGCCATGATGGGGGCTACCAGACGATGTATGCCCACCTGAGTGCAATCAATGTAAAGAAGGGCGAACGGGTAAAACAAAAACAGAAGATTGGGGAGGTGGGAAATACCGGATACAGTACCGGACCACATCTTCATTTTGCAATTTTTAAAAATGGAAGGGCTATGAATCCTTTAGAGTTATTAGGAAAATAATAAGTTTTGCAGAATTTTATTGCATAAAAGTACCTGTCGGTGGTATACTGCGGACAGGAACAGGAGGTTCCATGCGGCAACTCGTATTTGTTTTAATAGCGCTGTTAGCGGTAGTTACCTTTATCCGTGCTTATGATGTCCCGGCAAACCAGGAACTTCATGGGGAGCAGACGGTTCAAACCCTTATTTCAAATAACTAAAATTTCTTATTACTTATACTTGCATGCATCCATAGTCAGTAGTACACTTTTGGATGTATGCTCAAGTCTAACAAACTGTTCGTCATAGACACCAATGTTTTTATTCATAATCCCGAAGCGGTACTTTCATTTAGAGATTCGGAAATTGCCATTCCTCTGGTGGTTCTCGAAGAATTGGATAAACTTAAAACTTATCAGGACCATAGGGGAAAAAATGCCCGTGAGGCTATACGATTTTTTAATAATCTGATTAAAGGCGGAGATGTTCGACACGGCGTAAAGCTGGACAATGGGTCTATTTTACGGGTAATTTTTGGCGGTATTGGGGAACCCCCTGCAGATTTACCCCTGGATCGGAATGATAATGTGATTATTTTACAAGCTGCCGCTCTCCTGCAGAGCGGGCGTCCCGTATTCTTTGTTTCCAAGGATATCAATGCCCGGGTAAAAGCTGCAGTCCTTGGTTTAAAAGCCGTAGATTATGAAAAACAGAAGGTTAATGCGGCGGAACTCTATTCCGGGATTCGAGATGATTGTGTCATCCCCCTTTCTAACGAAGTAACCGAAAAGCTCCTCGCTAATGAATACATTTATGCCCCTAATACTAATCCAGAAGAAGATTTTTTAGGTCGATGGGATAAACAAAACGGTATGCTCCAAACAGTTCCGCAAGAACGGAAACAATGTTTCGGGATAAGAGCGCGGAATGAACGTCAATGGGCAGCCCTGGATCTACTGTTAAATCCGGACATCCCCTGTGTAACCCTCATCGGAAGGGCAGGCACCGGTAAAACCCTGCTTGCTATTGCAGCAGGCTTGCATCTTGTTATCGAAGAAAAGAAATATGATCGTATCCTGGTTTCCAGACCTATCGTTCCCCTTGGTAAAGATATAGGTTATCTGCCCGGGGAAAAGGCCGCCAAATTAGCTACCTGGATGGAGCCTATTTTTGATAACCTGGAGTACCTGCTATCGATCAATAAGCGTCCAAACCTTAAAAATGTGGACCAGGTTTTTAAGGAACGATACATGGAAGTAGAAGCAGTTACTTATATCCGGGGCCGGTCGCTCCCCTCTCAATTTATCGTCATTGATGAAGCCCAGAATTTGACGCCCCATGAAATAAAGACTATTGTGTCCCGGGCCGGTGCTAATTCCAAGGTGGTACTGACCGGCGATCCGGAACAGATCGATAATATGTACCTGGATGCGAACTCTAACGGCCTCTCATATCTTGTAGAAGCTTTTAAGGGAGAACCGCTTTTCGGTCATATTACGTTACAAAAAACTGAACGGAGTGAACTGGCTGAACTGGCTGCCAGATTGTTGTAGCAGGTATAGGGATGCTTATGGTGAAAACGGGGTTTCAGGAAATTGTGGATGAATCTTTTCAAAGTTTGCAGGCTATGGAAGCGCAGCAGAAGCTGCTGTATATCCAAATCTATGAACAAAAACTGCAAAAGCTTGAAGAAGAATTGAATGTTTTTATAATGCAGGCAACAATTAAGCAAGATAGTAAGAAAAAAGGATAGAACTATGATACGTAAACTCAAAGGCAGCCTATTAACACTCATTCTTTTTATATACTCTTTACCCCTTTCTGCGGAGGTCCGTTTTAATGGTCTGGACCTTTTTCCCGATGGACGTCTCCTGTATACCGTGCAGATTACCAATTCTGGTTCTGCTCCCCATGGGGGACTGTTTATAACTGACCTTGAGAAAAATAAGCACAAATTATTAACAGCCTATCCAGAAAAAATGGAACTTCTTGATGAAGGTCGAATTATCCAGATACGAAACGGATTTGGTACCTTCAGAATTCCTGTTAAAGGAGGACTTCCAGAATCGGTGGCTGGTTTTCCTACCTTTGCTGATGGGGCATCCATCCAATCCGGTCAGGTCGAAGCCATGTCCGCTTCCTTTGACGGCAAATGGGTCCTCTATGTGGAACCGGTAAGTGCTGCCTATGGCAATTTGGTGTTAGTTGATATTGCTTCCGCAAAGCGGTACCCCATTGCCACCCATATAGAGCGGCCTGGCCGATATTTCCCTGCGGTCTGGAGCAGAGATTCCAAGGTTTTTATCTATACTAAGGATGGTCAGCTCTATTATTATGCCCTCAGTACCTTAAACTCTGTCTCAATAGATGAGCAGTTCCGGCTCATCGGTGATGGCCAGATCAATTCTGTGTATTGGGGACCCCAGGGGGACTTCTTCTATGTGAATGGGAGGACCATCTATAAGGTTCGCAGTACTGAGCTTTTTGCCCGTTCTCTCTATGCGAACTTCATTGAAATTGGCCAAATTGCAGGTGTCTTGCCCTTTTCCTTTGATCCTTCCTTTGATCAATTCTGGATACATCCTGCATCGCAGTCCATCCTTGTTTCAAAGGCGGGGCAAATCCTGTTTTATTATCCCCTGCAAGAGCTTGGGAATCAAGTTTCCACTGCAATGGACCAAAGCTCAGTATATCCCTACCTTAAGCTTCCCGCCATGTGCACTAATATTCGTCTGCTTTGGTCTACTACAGGGATTATTACTATTTGGGGGCTTCGATCGGATAAAAGTTCCCTTGCTTTTTCCTACCGTCTCGATGCATCAAAACCAACAGGTCCCTATAGTTTTGTACCAGTAAAATTCCCTGCTGTTTCGGAGGGTCTCCTGTCTCCCGATGGAACTAAGGCTGTACTATGGGGCGATGGAGGCTGTTTTATCTATGACTATCAGGATTGGAAATCAAGGTTAACGGTCAGTACAACTCAAACCTTAAATGTCCGGTGGCTCAATAATGACGAATTAATAATTGGCGATAATCAGTTTATATATCGATTCAAGCAGCCGGATACTCGCAGCATAATAGGTCTTTCAAAGGCCGATACCTATGGCTTTGAAAAGACTTCGGGGGCAATACTTGCAAAGGTGAGCGATACCTGGTTTGGTACGGACGGTTCAGTTCCATGGACCCGCCGCACCGATTCGATAAATCTTCGGCCTCCAGCCCTCAGCTCCGATCGGTACAGGGTGTATCTTGAAACTCAAGGCGGAGGACTTTATAAGAACATACCAATGATCAGGTTGATGGATGGGCTTACCACCGTGCCCCTTATCCTTGTTAATGGAACCCAGTATGAGCATATCAGTGATGTACCTGCTAAAGAAGCTGTTTCTTCATCCAGCAGTGTTTTCAATAATGGAAAACGCTATGGCTCTCGGACTGTATCCCTAACCTTTGATGTAATAGATTCCCCTGAAGGACTGACAACAGTACTGGATATATTAAAGCAATATAACATTCGAGCAACCTTTTTTGTAAACGGTGAATTCATCCGCCGTTATGCCGATTTAGCCCGCCTCTTAAGCGATTCGGGTCATGAAATTGGTTCCCTTTTTTATGCTCCCATAGATTTATCTGACACCCGATATCGGGTAGACGCCAATTTTATTAAAAGGGGCCTTGCAAGGAATGAGGATGAGTATCTTGCTGCAACCTCCAAGGAATTGTCTGCCCTCTGGCATGCTCCGTTTTATATCATATCTCCTGAACTCGTTTCGGCCGCACGGTCGGCGGGATATAAAACGATAGGCCGGGATATTGATCCCTATGATTGGGTGGGCAAATCGGATGTACGCAGAAGTTATGTTCCCTATTTAAGCGCTTCTGAAATTATAGATCAGATCATGCAGAAGAAACGCCCCGGTTCTATTATACCGATTCGGATCGGTGCTAATGAAAAAGTAAGGACCGATTATCTGTTTAATCGTTTAGATGTACTGCTCGATGCACTTTTACGGGCTGGATATGAGGTGGTACCGGTAAGCACCTTGATGGAACAGGCAAAATGATAAAAAAAGCCGCCCTTTGCAAGGCGGCTTTTTTGGGCGCTGAGAGACTCGAACTCCCGACATCCTCGGTGTAAGCGAGGCGCTCTAGCCAACTGAGCTAAGCGCCCGATGGCCAGACCTTACCATAAAAACGAAATAAAAGTCAAGAGAAATCGGGAGTAAGCTTATTTTTTTAACATCTTTCTGGGGCTTGTTAGGCTTGGTAAGTCCATGTATTCTTTGTTCGTTATGGATAAATTGATAATAAAAGGTGCCCGGGAACACAACCTTAAGAACATCGATCTTGAACTACCCCGGGATAAGTTGATTGTAATATCGGGGCTTTCAGGATCCGGTAAAAGTTCTCTGGCCTTTGATACCATCTTTGCCGAGGGCCAGCGGCGTTATGTGGAAAGCCTTTCTGCCTATGCCCGTCAGTTTCTAGGTAGAATGGATAAACCGGACCTGGATTATATCGAAGGGCTTTCACCTGCCATTTCCATAGAGCAAAAAACTACCCACCGGAACCCCCGTTCTACTGTTGGGACGGTAACGGAAATCTACGATTATTACCGGCTGCTTTATGCCCGGATCGGTATACCCCATTGTCCTTCCTGCGGCCGGGAAATTAAAGAACAATCGGTGGATCAGATGGTCGATGCCATTATGGCCTTTCCATCTGGGACCAGGGTCCAGCTTTTAGCACCTGTTATCAGAGGAAAAAAGGGCGAGCACCAAAAAATCATAGATGATGCACGAAGGGCAGGTTTTGTACGGGCCCGGATCGACGGCCTTTTAGTTAATCTGGAAGATGATATTAAGCTGGACAAACAGAAAAAGCATACCATTGAAATTGTGGTTGACCGGCTCGTTATAGGACCCGATATTCGGTCCCGGCTTGCTGAATCGGTAGAAGCTGCCCTGGATTCCGCTGAGGGTATCATGCAGGTCCTGCGATCAACCGAAGAGGGAGAAGAGGAACTCTTTTTTAGCCGTCAAAGTGCCTGTCCCGAGTGCGGTATCTCGATTCCCGAATTGCAGCCCCGGCTTTTTTCCTTTAATAATCCCTTTGGAGCCTGTCCTGCCTGTACAGGCCTGGGAATAAAGATTGAATTTGATCCCGATTTGATTATTCCTGATAAGAGTCTCTCCTTTAATGAAGGGGGCTGTATACCCTATAACCCTGAATCTGCCTGGAATCGGAGCCGTTTCGAAAGCCTGGCAAAACATCTGCATTTTAGCCTGGATACGCCCTTTGCAGAACTGCCTAAAAAAATCATGGATGCCATCCTGTATGGTACCGATGACGCCATTGATGTAGTATATGAAAACCGGGATAAGACCGGTAAATTTGAATATAAATCCCGGTTCCCTGGCATATTAGAGGACCTTAAACGGCGATACCGGGAAAGTCAGAGCCAGGCTATAAGGGATTGGCTTGAAAAATTCATGAGTCAGAAACCCTGTGAGGTCTGCGGTGGCCGCAGGCTTAAACCGGAGGCGCTGGCTGTTACCGTTGGCGGCAGAAATATTCATGAGTTAAGCAGCCTGTCCGTAACGGATTCTCTTACATTTTTCGAAACCGTTCATTTTACGGAAACGGAACGAACCATCGCAAAACAAATCCTTAAGGAAATTATTGCCCGCCTCGGGTTTATGAAAAATGTGGGTCTTGATTACCTCACCCTGGAGCGGAAAGCAGCTACCCTTTCGGGGGGTGAGGCCCAGCGGATACGGCTTGCAACCCAGATTGGTTCCAGTCTTGTGGGAGTTCTCTATATTCTGGATGAACCTTCTATAGGTTTACACCAGCGGGATAACCAGCGTCTTATTGATACGCTTCTCTATCTCAGGGACATTGGCAATACCCTCATTGTGGTTGAACACGATGAACAGACCCTCAGAACCGCCGATTATATTGTAGACCTTGGCCCAGGGGCTGGAGTTCATGGAGGAAAGGTTATAGCCCAGGGGACGCCCCAGGAGGTGATGAAAATCCCTGAAAGCCTTACCGGTCAATATCTGGCGGGAACCCTCTTTATGGAGGTTCCAAAGATCCGTCGGAATGGAAATGGAAATTATATACGGTTAAAAAATGCTACGGAACATAATCTAAAGGGCATAGATGTACAAATTCCCCTGGGGGCATTTACCTGTATCACCGGTGTCTCCGGTTCTGGAAAATCTACCCTCCTGTCGGATGTTCTGTATCCGGCAATTTCTAACCGGGTCGGTAAAACAAGTCTCCCTGAAGGGGCCTACGATTCGATAGAAGGGGTGGAGTATATCGATAAGGTTATCAATATAGATCAGAGCCCTATCGGCCGCACCCCCCGGTCCAATCCGGCTACCTATGTGGGGGTCTTTTCGGGGATTCGGGATCTGTTTGCCAGCCTGCCCGATGCTAAGGCTCGGGGATACAAACCGGGTCGTTTTTCATTTAATGTTAAGGGCGGCCGCTGTGAGAATTGTCAGGGTGATGGAACCATTAAAATTGAGATGAACTTTCTCCCCGATGTGTACATTACCTGCGATGTCTGTCACGGAAAGCGTTTTAATAAGGAAACACTGGAGGTCCGATATAAGGGTAAAAATATAGCCGATGTGCTGGACATGACCATAGAAGAGGCGGCAGAGTTTTTTGCTTTTATTCCCCATGTGGCCCATAAACTGGAGACCCTTCTCTCGGTTGGGCTGGGGTATATCAAGCTGGGACAGTCCGCATTGACCCTTTCTGGCGGTGAAGCCCAGCGGGTAAAGCTGGCTCTGGAGCTTTCCAAACGTTCTACCGGTAAAACCCTCTATATTCTCGATGAGCCTACTACGGGACTGCATTTCGCCGATGTAAAACAACTCATGGAGGTTATTCAACGGCTTGTGAATGGGGGAAACACGGTGGTTATGATCGAACATAATCTGGATGTCATTTTACAGGCTGATTATATAATCGATCTTGGCCCCGAAGGGGGAGATAGGGGTGGTTCTATTGTAACCACCGGCACACCGGAAGAAGTAGCTGCCTGCGAAAGATCCTATACGGGTTATTATATAAAAGAGCAACTGGAACGGAGCCAAAAAAACTGATGGTAAAAAGGGGGATTTTTGCACCTCTTTTAGTGGTGCTTTTGGCTTTTTCTGTCCTGGCCCAATCAGAAAAAGCATCCGATATTCTGCCCGACTATATCGAAATGGATATTCGGACTTCCAGGCTTGATGAACTGGCAGACTGGTGCCGCCGTCTTGGTTTATCCGATGCGGGCAGTCGGGATGAACTAGCTGTGAGGTTGCGGGACTACTTTGGGATTGCTTCAAGCCAAGTTGCTTCGGATGCCCAATCAGCAAGATCCATAACCATTGAGTCTGCCCAAAGTACCGAGTATTTTACCCTTGAAACGGTGAATGAATCCTATGCCCGGCTTTCCGGTTCAGTCCTGATTACCCTCATGGATGGGGATACCATACACAAGTTAAAAGCCGAAGAGGTCCTGTTTAACCGTACCCGGAATATATTGAATGCCAAGGGTAGTGTTGAATATACCAAAGAAGGCGGCGGTGTAAAGGAGTCATTTAAGGGAGATTCCATTACCATTTCACTGGATAATTGGGAGGGGGTGTTTCTTGGAGGCGCTTCGGAACGTTCCCTATCTGATAAAAGTACCACCTATCGTTTTGCCGGGGAGGTTATTTCCCGGGATGCGGAGGATGTGACGGTTTTAAAAAATGCAAAAATAACTACCGCAGGTCGGGATGAAGCCTATTGGTCCATAGATGCGACAAAACTGTGGCTCCTGCCTAGTTCAGATTGGGCTATGGCCAATGGAGTATTAAAAGTAGGGGAGGTGCCTCTTTTAAATATTCCCTTTTTCTATCTTCCCGGTGATGAAGTGATATTTCATCCGGTGCTGGGATACCGTTCCCGGGAAGGCTCCTTTGTCCAGACAACAACCTATCTCCTGGGCCGGCCAAAGGCAAGCAGTTCATCGGAAAATTCGATAACTAAAATATTAGGGTCAGGGGCTGACACAGAGCGAAAGCAGGAGGGCCTTTTTCTTCGGAGTACGGGTAAAAGGGCAATTAATCAGGATGCTCCCAGTCTCAGCCTTTTATTTGATGTTTATACAAACCTGGGTGCCTATGTGGGAATGAATTCATCTATACCGAAAACTGGCATCCTGGGTAAGACGGACCTTTCTTTGGGTTTAGGCTTTACCAGGGATATTTATCAACCTCAAGTTAACTATTATACGCCCTTTAAAAATAATGATGGCATCAGCAATTGGAATAGTTCAGACCTTTTTGGCGCAGCAGTCCCTTTTAGGTACCGATTTAAAAGCAACGGTTCTCTCCAGACTTCACTGTTTTCGTTATCCTGGGAATTGCCCTTTTATTCTGATCCCTTTGTAGATCGGGACTTTCTTAATAGAACCGAATCTATGGACTGGCTTCAGATGCTTAAAGAAGGAAGTAATCAGACCCAATCGGGTTCTGGGACTCAGGTTGGTACCATAGGTTCTTACCAGTGGCGTCTTAACACCAGCTTCTCTGGCCCAGTTCTATCGATAAAACCTTCTCTTGCAACACTCTCAGTGAACGCACTTTCTTCCAGCCTTTACTTTAATACCCGTTCGGTCAGCAATCCATCATCGCCATTGGATTCGCTGTTTTTCTATCCTGAGCGGTTTACCCTCTATACAACGAGTTTTTCTTTCCGGGGCAGTCTGCTGGGTAAGGAGAACACAGACATGGCTAAGTCCAGCCCCACATCTCAGGCCGTTTCCGATGCTTCTAAGTCTCTACCGGAACTAAAAGTTCCCGATGCATGGTCTCCCTGGGCTGATGAAAATGTACAAAAAACTAGAAGTCCTGCTTCACCATCCGTATCCTCAAAGGATCCACTGGATGCGTTGCTGCCGCCGGATATTCAGCAAAGTTTTACAATCAGTACTGCACAAAGTCCGGTAAACGTACGGCTTGATTTTAGTATTAATCCATCTTTCTCTACGGAACTGTTTTATCGTTCATCTTCTGCCCATTGGCCAACCAAAGAGTCCATACGATGGGATGAATATTCATCAATTTTTACCAGTTTTCGCAGCGATGCTAACCTTGGTCTTTCTGTATCCGATCCAACGGGAATGATCTCCACAGCTTTTAAGCTGACCGATCAGAATGCATTCCAGGTGTATAACTATATGAACGAGGATGCTGAAGAGTTTGATACCCCCCAGGAAAAAGATGCGGCCCTCCTGCGGGCATATAACGGAACATACAACACTATTAATCCAGAGTTTAATTTTAAGTTATCACCCTTTATACAGGATGAGGTCTGGAAAGCAACAAGTTTGCAGTATATTCTCAAAGGCACCTGGGTAAAGACCACCTATCTAGGAGATGTGGCAAGTGGCTCCTGGCTCACCAGTTATGGAGAATGGACAAAGGACTATATCTCGCTTCACCAGATTCAGCTGAATGTGAATGCCTCTACGGGCTCCCAAACACAGAGCAGTTCCCTGTTTCTCGATTTGCCGCCCCGGGATAGCAATCTGAAGAGTGCGACTACTATTTCCCTGGGTATCAGCCGGACCAGTGTTTCATTTACTATCTCTGATCCCTTTGAAACTCCCGTCTATAATCCAATTACTGCAACGGAGGAACTAAAACTGAACCAAAAAATAAGTCTTAAGCAGGATCTGATCTATGATCCGAAACTTAAGGCTATCACTTCATGGAATACAGGAACAGTGCTTGGTCCCCTTTCAGCTTACTATAGAGCACAAAGAAACACTGCAACCGAAACGCTAGATCCGATCAGCCTCTCTGTTAATTATGTAGACTCATTTAAAAATTCTGAACTCTGGAAAAACCGAATTTCCTACACCCTGGATATAAACAGCAGCTTAAACATGGATCTTCAGCGCTATACCAATTCGGTCTTTTCCTTTTCTCTGGGGACTACCCTAAAAATTGCCCAGTTTCTGGATCTTAGTTTCAGCACTAAGTCTCAGAATTCTGTAGTGTTCCGCTATGTACAGAATTGGCCTGTTTGGGACAGTCATACAAATATGCCAGGTGAACAAAATCCTCTGATAGATTTACTGGATTCTTTTCGTTTTGATAATGAAGAATTACGAAAAAAATCCGGTTTTAAGTTAAAATCCTTGAGTTTCAAGGCTGTTCATTATCTTGGTGATTGGAATGCAACCCTAGGTATCGATTTGAATCCCTATCTCAACACAACAGTTACCCCAAAGCGATATCAATTTAATACATCCGTTTCATTTCTGGTACAGTGGAGCCCCATACCAGAGATTAAAACCGAAACCTTCAGTGATTCTAAAAATGGCTTTGTCTTTAAATGATGCCCTTGACGTTGCTCCCTCCCCTCTATACACTTTCCTCCAGAGGTTCCTTTGGACAGTAGTGTAACCATAATACTGGATAGCCAGGACATCGCCAGTGGTGTCTGTGGCGCGAATGATAGCAATTTAAAGGTTATCGAAACATCTCTGGGGGGGCATATTGCTACCAGGGGTAACGAATTACGTCTGGAAGGTTATGATGAGGCTCTGCAATCCCGCATTAAAATGATTATAGATCATTTAATAGATGCGGTACGAAAGGGCGAACACCCTTCACCGGAATATGTCCGGTCCCTGACTCTTACGGTCGAATCCAGCCACAACGATAATGCTGAAATATCAAAGGCACTCGATCCCTTGCGGGAAGCGGTAATCCAGATTCCAAATGGATTTGGACGGGTGTACCCCAGAACACTGAATCAGGCTGCCTATATTCAGGGTATCCGCACCCATGAAATTGTTTTTTGTGTTGGCCCTGCAGGTACCGGTAAAACCTTTCTGGCGGTTGCAGAAGCCCTGAGACAGGTGCTTTCAAAAAAAAGAAGAAAACTGGTTCTTACGCGGCCCGTAGTAGAGGCTGGGGAAAGCCTGGGATTTTTGCCAGGGGATCTGGCTCAAAAAATAAATCCCTACCTGCGCCCTCTGTACGATGCCATGGAAGCCCTGGTGCCCTATGAGACCATCCGCAGGATGGAAGATAACCGGGCTATAGAGATTGCTCCCCTGGCTTATATGCGGGGCCGCAGTTTAAACGATTGTATAATTATATTAGACGAAGCTCAAAATACAACCAGGGAACAGATGAAAATGTTCCTGACCCGAATTGGGGAGGGCTCCCAGGCGATAGTAACCGGGGATACCACCCAGATAGATCTGCCCCGCCGCAGCGATTCGGGACTTCTCCATGCAATCTCTCTGCTGCACGCAGTGGAAGGACTGCATTTTTCCTATTTGAATACCGCTGATGTGGTTCGAAATCCACTCATCAAAAAGATCATACAAGCCTATGATAACGAATCAAAGTAAATCCTTTATGAGCAGCCTCTGGCCAAAACCTATCAGATTCTGGCCAGCCCTTACCATTGTAACATCCTTTCTGGTACTGTTTCTGCTCAGTCTGAGTAATATCGGCAGTCCCACTGCAAGCAGTCCTGTGTTAAGAGAATTTGAGGTTGGTAAAGTAGCCACCCGGGATCTCATAGCAGATAAGACCATATCTTACATTGATGAAGAGGCGACCCAGCTCCGCAAAAAAGCCGAGGAACGTCTTGTGCCGGCCGTATTCCGCTATTCCAATGAGGCGACCAAGGATGCTCTTACCTCATTTGGGAGGTTTAAATCCCTGGTGCGATCCCTTTTTACTAACCGGGTATCAGCGGAAGCCTTTAAATTAGGCATACAGGCCGAGTATCCCGGTGTATTCCCTCAAAATGTACTCGATATACTGTATCGCAGTCCTTCCAGGGAACGATTCCTGGAATATGCCGAATCGGTGCTTAAAATATTGCTCGATGAAGGCATATTTTCGGTGGGAAAAGTAAATTTCGATATATATAATCCCGATCAGGTAGAAGTAATTCGGAAGGGATCTTTACGTACTGAACGGGAACGTATTCCGGTAAGCCGGATGGTAACGGTAACGAATGTTAAGGATCGTATAACAGAAATTGCCAGTTCAGGATCCTATCCTTCACAATTTATTACAATTGCTCCATCTGTGCTGAATCCCTTTGTAACAGAAAATGTATTCTTTTCACAGGAAGATACCAATCTCCGTCTGGATGAAACAAAGGCACGGCTGGAGCCGGTGGTTCGTCAGATTGAGCGGGGTGAACGGATTATTAAAAAGGGTACTATTGTCTCAAAGGATGATATGGTCCGTCTGAAAGCCCTTAATCAGATGAATGATAAAGCAAACCCTCAGTATGTTATTGGTCTTCTGGGAATATTACTCTTCTCTTTTGGGTTTATTATTTTTCTTGATAGTCCTGCTCTTATTGGAAGACCCCTCGATTCTAAAGAAATTTATTTTCTGACAGCTTTGGGTGGGCTTTATGGTATTGTTACCATTATTCTTTCCAGAATGCTCGATTTTGAGTATTTGCCCCTTTCTGTTTTTATTCCAACAGCCCTTTTTATTATGCTTCCTGCTGTTATCATTGGCAGCCGGACTGCTACAGGCTTCGCAATCGCCATGCCCATTATGGCTCTGGCCATTGGCGTTTACGATGATAGGGCTTTCCTCTTCGCCCTTGCTGCAGGAATTGGCAGTGTCTATTCGATACGGGGTGCTGAACGGAGAATCGATCTTATAAAAGCAGGACTTTTCGTTGCGGTTTTACAGGCCCTCATTGCATTTATGCTGCTTCTTTTTGAGCAGGCGCCCCTATCAGTGCTGCCCATGGTACTTTTTTGGTCCGCCTTTAATGGGCTCATCTGCGGTATGCTGGTATTAGGATTCTTACCCCTCCTTGAACAGGCCCTAAATACAACCACAACCTTCAGGCTCATGGAATTGGCGGATTTAAATTCACCAGTTCTGAAGCGGCTTCTCACGGTTGCGCCGGGAACTTACAGCCATTCAGTTACGGTGGCTAATCTGGCTGAATCGGCATGCAGGGACATAGGCGCCAATGCGCTCCTGGCCCGGGTTGGGGCCTATTATCATGATATTGGAAAGATGGATCAGCCCGATTATTTTATAGAAAACCAGGCAGCTTATAATAAACATGACGAGCTGGCTCCCCTTATGTCAGCCACTATTATCCGCAGCCATGTGAAGCTTGGTATTGAGAAAGCCAGGCTCTTAGGATTACCCCAGGCGGTTATCGATATTATTTCTGAACACCATGGAAACTCAGTTATCGCCTGGTTCTATAATGAGGCCCTAAAACAGGAAGATCAGGTCCGGGCCGACGATTTTTCCTATCCGGGCAATCCACCTCGAAGCAAGGAAGCCGCGGTGGTCATGCTTGCCGATACGGTAGAGGCTGCCATGAGGACTTTAAAAAAACCGACCCTTGCAAAAATAGAGAAATTTGTCCATGAGTTGATTATAGGCAAATTTGAGCAGGGGCAATTAAATCAATCTGAATTAACATTCAGGGATCTTGAACTCATAAAGAATGCCTTTATCCGGGTACTGTCAGGTCACTATCACTCTCGGATCGAATATCCCAAAATGATGAGGGAGGTTCCCTTTGAACAGGATTGAAATATCTACAGATGAAAGCCTGGGCGATATCCCCTGGCTCCCGAAACTGGAATCCTTTGCACTCGCTATCCTCGAGGAGCTTAAAAAGGATCGATGGGATATTTCAATACTGCTCTGTGATAACAGAACCATCCAGCAGCTTAATGCGGAATATAGAAACAAAGATGAACCTACCGATGTATTATCTTTTGAATTAGGGGAAACTATACTAGATGAAATGGATGGACAAGAACGTTTCCTTGCTGGAGATATAGTCATATCCCTTGAAACGCTGTATGAAAATGCTGAATATTTTAAGGTTAGCCCCGATGAGGAGTTCCGCCGGCTTATAATCCATGGTATTCTTCATTTATCAGGTATGGATCACCAGACAAATGATATGTCGGAACCTATGTTACAATTGCAGGAACGTATCTTGGAGCAAAAAAAAGAGGAGCATATTCTTTTATGAGTATTAAGGATATCTGGAACAGGGTATTTAATACAACGACTCAAGGAGAAATTAAAGAATTCGATAAACTGGAATCGGATCAGAAGGATATGATCCGGGGAGTTGTTGAACTTTCAGATACCACAGTAAAAGAAGTTATGGTTCCCAGGATCGATACGGTTTTTCTCTCCGTTGATATGGATCATGATGAACTGCTGGAAAAAATTGCCGAAAGCGGTCATTCCCGATTTCCGGTGTATAAGGATACCATTGATAATGTCATCGGTATTCTCTATGTAAAAGACCTTTTAAGAACCCTGGTAAAACATGAAACGATAAATATACCTACCATAGTTCGGAAACCCTTTTTCGTTCCCGAATCAAAGCGTATCGATGATCTTTTGCGGGATATGCGCCGCAAACGGGTTCACATCGCAGTCGCCGTAGATGAATATGGGGGCGTTTCCGGCATCGTTTGTATGGAAGATATCATCGAAGAGATCGTCGGTGATATACAGGATGAGTTTGACAATGAGCGGGAGGATATACTTCAGATTGGTGAGGGGGTGTATCTTTGCGACGCCCGGCTTAATCTGGAGGATCTTGCCGAGGAGCTGAAACTGGATCTCCCGGTAGAAGATTTTGATACCCTTGGCGGCTTTGTGTTTGATCTCTTCGGTAAAATACCGGTAAAATATGAAAAAGTGAGCTATGGTGGCCATGATTTTATCATTCAGGATATGGAGGGCCATAAAATAAATACCGTTAAAATTGTACTGAAACGGAGTCCTGCGGAATGAGAAGGAATGTTAAAGCCATCAGTATCGGACTCTTCCTGCTAATTTCCCTGACGGTGTTTATACAGGCCCAGCAAAATTTGTCTTCCTGGTATGAACAGGGACAGAGGGCCATGGTGCAGGAAGATTGGTATACCGCCGCAGAGGCTTTTCTTGAAGTTCTTAAAATCAATCCCTCCCATGCGGATGCCACCGCTGCCCTGGCTGAATGTTACTTTGAGTTGCGGGAATATGATCAGGCCCTTTCCTGGGTGCAAAAAGCCAGAGCCCTCTCTCGATCTTCCATGTCCCTGGCCAATCTTGAGGCATTCATTTTAATAGCCATGGGTAAATTAGATACCGCAGCCTCAGTCCTTGCAGACATTCTTTCCCGGGAACCCTATAATAAGGACGCCCTGTTTGCCACGGCGGAACTGGAGCTTGCAAAGGGAAAAATTGGAGAGGCTCTTAAAAAATACCGTGAGGCGGTTAACCGCTATCCCGATGACCGGCAAGCCCTCCTATCCTTAGCCCTTGTTTTAGGCTCCCTCGGCGAATATGATACGGCCCGAACCTATGTAACAAAAGCGGTAACCCTGCACTCCGATGACTACCGGGTTCACTATTACGCTGCCTATCTGGATGCTTTAGCAGGCAAATTAGACAGCGCAGCCAATTCTCTGGATATTGCCCTTACCTTAAAACCTACTTTTCAGGCCGGCCGGGCCTTATTGGCTACTGTTCGTTACCGTGCTAATCGTTTTGAAGAAGCCAGCCGACTGGCTGATCAGCTTATTGCAGCCAATCGGAATGATGTAAGTGCCTGGTATATAAAGGGGATGGCCTTTGTCCGGCTTGGGCGGCTTTCCGAAGCCCGCCAGATCCTTGCTATGGCTCTTAGCATTGACAAGGATGATGAATTTGTTCGTTCTGCCCTGGAGGATGTGGTACTTAAATCGACAGCGGTGGAATCTGCAGAACGGGCTAACTGGGCTGAATGGCATTTTAAAAAGGCCCGGGAATATTTAAGCAACAATCTTTCCCAGGAGGCCCTCTTTGAGTATCGTCGGGCCCTTCGGATTAATCCCTATGCGGCAGAACGGCAGGAATATGCTGAACTATTGCGTATTCAGGGATATCCCGGCCGTCAGCTAGAAGAACTTAAATTTTTACAGGATATTGGCCGCTCTAATCGTACGATAAATGACACAGTAGAGGCCTATAATTCTCTCCTTTATGATACCTTACCTCGAATTTGGCAGGTGAATCCCTATACTCTGCAGAATCGGCATTGGAAACTTGCAGTGTTTTCGGTCGGAGCCCAGTCTGGGATGAAACATGTTGATGCCGGCGCTGTTGTTGCTTCATATCTGCAGGATATCCTGACTCAGGACGGCAATATCCTTACCATGCCCCTGGAAATACGGCAGACAAGTTTTTCTACAGCCTATAGAACTGCCCGGGAGGCCGGTGCAGATTATTTCCTTATAGTTTCAGTGAAGGAACAGGATCGGGATCTGAGCATACAGGTCGACATGTATGTGGGTAGAACCGGATCGCGAGCTGCTTCTTTCTCAGTTTATAAGGTGGGACAGGACAGGCTCAGGAATGGGAGCCGCCAGATTGTTTCCCAGTTACAAAATTTTTTACCCTTCAGGGCTGTTATCCTGCAGCGGAAGGCTGGTCTTGTGCTAATCGACAAGGGAAAAGCCGATGGGGTTGAAAAAGGAAATTCCTATCAGATCATCAAAAAGGGAAGTGCAACAGTTAAAAATGAAGGTATCGGACTCATCTATACCCAGCAGGATGTAATAGGTACCGTCGTTATAGATACGGTGGATGAATTGATTGCCCAGGGTACTGTTACGAGGGCTGGTTTTTATGATGAAATTACCTCTGGAGATGAAGTTATTGCCCTTCCTGAGAAGGGGGCAAATCCTGTTCCACAAAAGAATGAAACCATCGATCCGGAATTAAGGGACCTTCTCAGGACGCTTCGCTAAACAGGCTTACATGCCTCTTGAGTCCAGCAAGGGTAAAATGGACTGAATCCATTCACGGGCTTCAGCAGGATAGAGATTTTTCATCAGGAGAAACTCAAACAGGGCTTCCCGATATTTACCTGTCATGTAATATGCCTGGCCTAAATAGAACCGGCTTCGGGCTTCTATAGTGGATGAACGGGGAAGAGAGAGGAATCGTACTAATTGTTCAATGACACTGTTCCAATCCCGGTTATTAAAGGCTCCCTGCACAATGGATCGGAGCGTGAATTCCTCACCACCACCTATGGCATTGAGATCCTGGGAAAATACCCGTGGCTTTTTTAGAGCAGCCTTTTTGGGCTCCGGAAATGGCAGAGCTGAAACAGCTTTGGAAGCTTCCGGACTGAGCGGAAGTGCGAAAACCGGTACCTGTATTGTATTAAGTGCTCCTGGAACGGTTGCTGTAACAGAGAGCAGGGGCAGCGGAATGGAACGAATATCCTTCTGAGGCCCAGGCAGGCCAATTCGGAATGTACCAGCTGGCACCTCAGCTGGTATAAGGGTAACATTTTTACCTCCTTCCAATCGCAGATTCCCCTGTTTAATGTCATCTTCAAACACCAGGGCATAATAATAGGGAATGTCAGGGACAGGATAATCAATATAAGGACTGGATGTAATACCTCCCTGTACAATAACGGCCTGTACCAGATCCTGAACATATCGTATCGGCTGGGTACTCCGATAGAGAACCAGGGGCTGGATGGACTTTGTTTCGGAACCATTCAAAGTAAAGGATATAATAATGCTATCCTTCTGCACCTCAGTTTTTAAGGAAGAGATATTCTGGTATTTAGAATCCGATTTGGAAAGTGGTAGGGGTGTTTTTTTTACATCAATTTCGATGTAGTTAGTATTTGGAATTCTCACCGTATAGGGAACCCCATTTGCATCGCTGGCAAGCACCAAATAGGAACGAAGTCCATCTGATTCAATGGGGTCAATGTAGGATTGAACACCCCGGGGGACCTGAACCGGATCCAGGTCTTGAGGTACGGAGGATCCTGAACTTATTATTTTTCGATAAATATAAACTGGTCCTGTCCCGCCCTGAGCATCAACCCATTGGAGCATGACCTTATTATCCTGAATCGTTGCAGTAAGCTGGCGTACAAAGGTCTGCACTGAAGACCTATCTTCCGTAAAACTCCAGGTGAGTCCCAGTACTGAAAATAACACAACGGTAAAAAACGTTTCTCGGAATTTCATAGTAACAGTATATCCCATGGTTTCATTTTCGGCTATTTCTTTTCTGTTTCGTAGGTAAAAGATGGTTTGACAGAAGCGCCCCTTTTCCGTAAGCTACGTATATGTTTGTATCGGTCGCATTAGATCCCGGTTCAGAGGAACGGGCCAGAGAATTGGCAGATCTGCTTGCCCAGTACGGATTCGAAAAGGTACAGCGGGGGCTTTGGGAATCAGGCCTTGTTCATCCTTCCAGTCTGGAACGCTTAAAACACGATATCGACAGACTTACCGATGCGTATGATAGGATACGGATATTCCAGTATCCGGTAGACGGTACCCTGGTAATTTCATCACTTAGGGATAAAAAATGGCGCAGGCTGATTGCCCGTCCTTCAGCATAAGGAGAACTAACGATGTTACTTTCTGAATTAGGAAACCCGATCCAGGAGCTAAAGGCTCAAATATATGATACCTGGAGGCGTCTTTGAAGCCGCTGGATTCGATGAAAAAATAAAAGCCCTTGAATCAACAACCCAGGAACCTGACTTTTGGAATGATACTTCAAAAGCTGAAAAGGTGATGAATGAGATTAAGGCTCTCAAAAACCGTTTTGAACCTTGGAAGGATCTGGTTGCGGAGATAGATGATCTGGAAGTACTGTATCAGCTTGCCAGTGCAGAAAATGATGAATCCCACGCTGCTGAAATTGAAGGCACCCTAAAGGAGCTTCAAAAACGCTTTGAAAAGCAGAACCTGCTGGAACTTATGTCCGGAGAGGTAGATCAGAGCAGCTGCTTCCTTACCGTTCATGCCGGGGCTGGAGGGACAGAGGCCTGTGACTGGGCCCAGATGCTCTATCGGATGTATCTTCGCTGGGCTGAACGCCGCGGTTATTCCATAGAAGAGGTGGATATGCTGGAAGCCGAGGGGGGCATAAAATCGGCTACCGTAAAGATTGATGGTGATTACGCCTATGGGTATCTGAAGGGTGAGAGTGGTGTACATCGGCTTGTTCGTATATCCCCCTTCGATGCAAATGCTCGGCGGCATACCTCCTTTGCCTCAGTCTATGTCTTTCCTGTCCTCGATGATTCAATAGAAGTAGAGATCCGACCTGAGGATCTCAGGGTTGATACCTATCGTTCAGGGGGTGCAGGCGGCCAGCATGTTAACAAAACTGATAGTGCTGTGCGGCTTACCCACCTGCCAACGGGTATTGTAGTAGCATGCCAGAATGAACGGAGTCAGATAAAAAACAAGGCTACTGCCATGAGTATGCTCAAAGCGCGGCTCTATGAATATTACCGGGCGGAAAAGGAGAAGGAGAATGAGCGCTTTGCCCAGGAAAAAAAGGACATTTCCTGGGGTAACCAAATCCGCTCTTATGTGTTTCAGCCCTATACCCTGGTTAAGGATTCTCGGACTAAGATAGAAGTGGGAAATATTCAGGCGGTCATGGATGGCGATATAGATGTGTTTATTGAGGAGTATCTCCGTTTTGCCTGGCATAACTCGCAAAAGCAGACCTAAGCCTCCTGCTGTTCTGCTTTTTTTCTCTTTTACTCTGTTTTTGTCACTGCCCCCTCTTTTTAGCCTCGGCAAAGCTGAGGGGCCCCAAAAAACAGAGGTGATAGAAAAATCCGAAACGGTAGTATATATCTGCGATGTGGATGTTTCCAGACTGCCTGCAGAACAGCGGATTGCCGGTCTTCGAATCCGAACGGCCCTGGTTAATTTCCTTGCCCAGATCCATGAACGGAAACGGAGCCATGAAGAAATTACCCAATATCAAAATCGGCTCTGGCAGCAACGGCAAGATGCTGCTGCCAAGGCCCTGGCTGATGCTCGGAATACCAGGGATATGCTCCTTTTTAAGGGCTATTCAAAACAAAAGTATGAATCTGAATTAGAAAAAATTACCGCATCTATTCGGGACCTCGAAAAAAAACAAACCCAAGTACGGGAGAATCCACCCCTAATAGCTGAAACAGCCCAGCTTGTTTTGCATAGGGATATGGCGAATGGAGTTTTTTCTGGTGCTCCAAAAGATGTGGAACGAAAGAATTTCTGCCAGACCCGCAGTATTGACTTACTGCTTTCCAGCTCTCTCCGGGAATTATATGGCAGGTGGATTTTATCCTACAGCATGTATCGAGCTATTGATGACAGGGAACTCTATTCCGATATTGTAGCCTTTGATCCCGAGGAATTGGAATCCATACTTCCTCAAATTGGTTCTGTACTTTACCAGGTATGTTCAGGTCTTCCTACAGGGGCTGTTCAAATTTCTGCACAGCCAGATTCGGCAGGGATTATCGTAAATGAGGAAATAAAAGGCAGAGGAACGACACCGGTGCTAGAGGGGCCACCGGAAGATCTTAGGGTTACAATTACCAATCCCGGTTATTTCCCCAATACATTTATATTAGAAAGGAAGCCTGATTATCTTAGTAGGGCCCGACTTTCTTTAAGTCCCATGGCGCGAAATGTCTTTCAGATTTCATCTAATGATTTTTCTGATATTAAATTGTATATAGATGGACTCTATCGCGGGCAAAGCCCCCTTTCTGTAGAGCTTCCAAAGGGACTCTATTCGCTGCAGGTTATCAAAGGAAGTGGGGATTCTGAAGTGCAATCTGTACCGTTTATTCTTAGAACGGAGGATGGAACCCTATCGATTCAGGATTCATACCTGCAGAAAGGGCCAGAAAAACCAGTAGAGAGGGCTCGTAAACAGTTTTATAATGCCTTTGGCCGGTTCTGGATTGCCTTGCCCGTTGCTTTTATTATAAATGGTGTGGCCGACACATATATTAATGCAATTAATTATGGGGGAAACGAAAATCTGTTAGACCCGGCCACTAAATGGTATTATTCAGCCCAGGGTGCATGGGTCCTCACCGGTGTGTTTTTGGTTGAAACCCTATACCGCCTAGGCTCCTATGTGTATAGTGCTAACAGAGAAACCAGTCCGGTGATTGAACCTCACAAAGAATAGGTAAGGATGGTTAAGGTGTCACAAAGATACTTTGCAGAAAAGCTAAAGCAATTATTTGGAATAGGGACAAAACTTTCAGAAGAACTTTTTGATGAACTGGCGGACCTCCTGGTGGAAGGCGATTTCGGCGCATCAGAGGCCTTTGCGACCGTAGAAACATTAAAGAACCGGTGTAAAAAGGCTGGATATGCTGATGTCGTGCAGGTAAAAGAAATGCTTGCACAGATTCTAAAGGAAAAATTAATAGCCCCTCCTGAAAACCATGGATTATATACCAGGCCAGAGGCTTTGGCCATTATTCTCCTTCTGGGGGTAAATGGGGTTGGCAAAACAACCACCGTTGCAAAACTAGCCCATCGGTATGATGAGCTCTATCGGATTAAACCCATTTTAGCTGCGGCCGATACATTCAGAGCTGCCGCTATCGATCAGCTTAAGATTCACGGAGAACGGCTCGGGCTGCGGGTAGTAGCCCATAAGCAGGGGGGAGACCCGGCGGCGGTTGTATTTGATGCAATCGAAGCGGCTCAGGCTTCCGGTTCCTCTGTGGTGATCGGCGATACGGCTGGCCGCATGCATACCAGGACCGCATTGGTCGAAGAACTGAAAAAGATAGATCGGATCGTTGCTTCCAAGGCTGGTCAGGACCGGTATTATAAGCTGCTTGTATTGGACGCTACTACCGGCAGGAATGCAATAGCCCAGGCTGAGGTGTTCCACAGCGCGGTCAACCTGGATGGGGTTATACTGACAAAATATGATTCCAGTGCAAAGGGTGGGGTAGTATTCTCCCTTGCGGATTCCATGAAACTCCCGATTCTTTATGTTTGTACCGGAGAAACCTATGGGGATATTCATATATTTGATCCGGACCTCTTTGTGAAAGAATTTATCGGTCTTGTTTAATGTTAGTATGAAGAAACTACTCGTACCGCTGATATGTATAAATGTTCTATATTCGTCTTTTGCTTCAGAATGGTATCGATCGAACCCGGGAGGTCTTGCGCTTGAATCCATTTCACATGTCAAAGCCATGAGAGAGACCTATGCCTTAGAGGTGATAGAGCTTGATCCCAGCGGGACCCCCGAAATTCTGCAAAAACTGGAACCGGGACTACATAGGGTCCTTGCAGAGCGGCTTTACCATGAGAATAAAATAATTATGCACCGTTATAAATTATATAATTCTCAGAATACCATCATAGCCGCTTCCCAGTTTGCCGAAGATGGATATTCATGGATTGAACGGTATGATACAAAACAGCGGCTCATAGAAGAATTCTGGAAGATTAATTCATCAATCTGGTTTAGACGAACCTACTCTTTTCTGAAAGAAAAAATCGCTGAAGCAAGAACCTATACTGGTGAGCCGGGAGAGGAGGGAAATCTCCTCTACATTGATGTGTATCGATATGACCGGACCGGTTTCCTTCGGTTTGTAGAGCGGCAATTAACCGATGGGAGTACAGAAGGGTCCCGTACCGAATGGTTTACCCGCAGTGTGGTTCCTTTTACCAGTATGAATCGGCCTGGCCCTGGAAGCACCGGCCTGCCTAATGATACAAAAACAGTAAAGGGATTGAGTATTGTATATAGTCTAGATGCAATGGGCAGGGTAGTTCGGGAACAGCATAAAGATAACGATGGAAACCTTGTGTATGATAAGACTAATACGTGGGAAAAGGACAGATTGAGCTCCGTAGTAATTACTGAACAGGGTAAGACCACACGAATCGAATACAGTTATGATGGCAAGGGGAATCGAACCGGTGAAAAATACTATTCCGATTCTGAACTGGTTCGGCAGATTTTTATTGATGGCAATAAGGAAACGGAAGAACTCTATGATAAGGGGCAACTGATTCTACGGACCCTTTGGGTGGATGGCGTGAAGCAGTCAGAACAGCGGCCCCGTCGTCCTGTTATAAGGCCATGAAAGAGCCATATTAAAAAGGAAACAGCTATGGAAAAGTTCCGCTGGATCAGTTTTATTGCACTCCGCTACCTTTCACATTCAAAAAAACGGCGAACCTCTTCCGCTTCTGTATCATCCCGTTTTGCCATAGGGGGAATTGCCATTGGTGTGTTTGCCCTCATTATCGTCATTGGAATCATGAATGGATTTCAGATGGGATTTATCGAAAGTATTCTGGAAATTTCATCCTTCCATATTCGTATAGAATTGCCTGCCGGGTATCCCCCTCCGGAATTGCATCATCCCGCTATCCGTTCATCCCTGCCGTTTACGGAATTTCAGGCTATTCTAAAGGGGAGAAGCACCAAACAGCAGGTTGCACTGGTGAGGGGGCTACCGGTTAATGCATCTGAATTGGATAGTACCATGGTCCAGGCGCTTCAAATACAAAGGGGCGCTTTTGATATACAAGAACAGAATGCTATCGTCCTTGGCGCAGAACTGGCACGGAGTCTCGCCCTACGTCTTGGAGATAGGGTTTCCCTGGCTTCTATTACTGGAGACCTTTTGGCAGAGACGAAGCCTGAACTGGATACTTTTATTGTTACCGGAATATTCCGTTCCAATTTCTATGAATTTGACTCAACCTGGGCGTTCATCAATATGGATCGGGCTCTGGCTTTACAGGATGCAACAGGGAAGGTAGAGCTGGGCATAAAACTTCTTGACCGCTGGCAGGATCAACGGGTCGTACAGGATCTTGCACGACAGTATCCCGCCCTCGCAGAACGGATTAGTTCCTGGAGGAATTACAATCGGTCCTTCTTTAGCGCCCTTAGGACTGAGAAGTTGATCATGTTTCTCCTTGTGGCCCTTATTTTTGTGGTAGTTTCCCTTAATATTTACCAGGCTCAGCGGAAAACCGTCCTAGAACGGAGAGAAGAAATCGGTCTCCTCAGAGCCTTAGGGGCTTCGATTTCTGCTATTCAAACAATTTTTATTACCGATGGATTTGTCATTGGTATTGCCGGTGCGACCCTGGGCTTAGTTCCCGCCCTCTGGTTTTCGGGAAATATCACCCTGTTTTTTTCAATCCTGGAGGGCTTAGTAAACGGTGTCCTGGGTATTGTTAACGGCGCCGCGGGGCTTCTGTTTCATTCACCAGTTACTGGCGATCAGAATTTTGCATTTTTTTCTCCCCAGGTTTTTTATATTAAGGATATTCCTTGCAGACTCATCCCCCATGAGGTAATCATAATCTATCTGTTTGGTGTTTTATCTGCCAGCCTTGCAGCGGTATGGGCTGCAGGTCCCCTGAGTAAGCTCTACCCTGCGGAGGTACTACGGTATGATCAATAGTGAAGTAACACAGAATACGGATCCGGTTTTAGAAATTCGTGATCTTTACAAATCCTATATTTCTGGTTCAGAAACACTCGCCATTTTACATTCCGTTTCCTTTTCTGTTCCCTCCGGTATAAGTGTGGCCATCAGGGGCGAAAGCGGCAGCGGTAAAAGTACCCTGCTTAATATTATCGGCGGCCTTGACCGCGCCGATGCAGGCACCGTCCGGGTTGGGCACTTTAACCTTGAACAATTAAGCGAAGCTCAGATGAATGAATACCGGGGCCGTCATGTGGGGTTTATTTTTCAATTTCATTATCTCCTTAAGGATTTTACTGCCCTGGAAAATGTGTTTCTTCCAGCCTTTATGGCCGGCAATTCCAAAAAGGATGCCACAGAACGGGCCCGCCAGCTGCTAGCCGATGTGGGGATGGAACACCGGCTCCACCATTATCCCAGTCAACTCTCCGGGGGTGAACGCCAGCGGGTTGCCGTGGCCCGATCGCTGGTGAATGATCCGGATCTTATTTTAGCCGATGAACCGACAGGTAACTTAGATCCCTATAATAGTCAGTCTGTAGCGGACCTTTTGTTTTTAAATGCAGAAAAGTATCATAAAACCTTGCTGGTGGTTACCCACGACGACCGTATCGCCGCTCGTGCTCGTATCACATACAGGCTCAATGGAGGCGTGCTGGAACATCTTGATGATTCTGGAGAACGTCCATGAAACAGCGGGTACGGTTTTTTATTGCCCTGCGGTATCTGCTGGGTCGGTCTCCTGAGGGGGCTCGATATTTACGAGGGGCGGCACTGGGAATCGCTATCAGCATGGTTCCCATCATGGTTACCCTCATCGTTTCCGATGGGATGATTCAGGGAATTACAAACCGTTACCTGGAATTGGGAACGGGGCACCTGCAGGTCTACTCTTACGTGTCTGGCATTGATGAGGTTTCTCTGCTTATACCACGTCTCAAGGATTTGCCAGGTATCCAAATGATCAGTCCTGAACGGGATGGAATGGGAATTCTTGTAGGGCCAAAAGGGAAGACAGGAGCTACATTGCGATCTATATCAGAGGATTTTCTTGCCTATTCCGGTACAAAACAGTATCTTTCGGTCCTTTCGGGTGATCTAAGCCTGTCTTCTTCTCGGAGCTGCCTCATTGGCACAAAGGTTGCGGAGACAATCGGCGCGCAACCGGGGGATACAATACGTCTTATGACGATACGTACCACCGATTCAGGGGCTATGATTCCACGGATTACTTCCTTAACTGTCAGCGGTATCATATCCTCAGGTTATCGTGAACTGGATGCTCTATGGTGTTTTATACCCTATGATTTAGGTCGATCTATCTTGCCTGCGGATACATCAAAGTCATTTCTCATGATGAAGATTGCCAATCCATATAAGGATCTGGATGCCACGGCGGTAAAAATACAGGAACTGCTGGGCGATGATATTGGGGTATACGGCTGGAAAGAGCTGCAGGCTACTCAATTTCAATCCTTTGAATCTACCCGGCAAATGCTGCTTTTAATCATGGCCATTATTGTATTAGTGGCTGCTGTGAATGTAGCTTCTGCTACCTCTATGCTGGTAATTGAACGCAGAAGAGAAATTGCAATACTGAAATCCTATGGGGCAAGGCCTGAAGATATGGCTGCCCTTTTTGCCCTTGGGGCAGGGATTACCGGTTTTATAGGGGCCTTGTTGGGTATCGCCTTTGGACTTGGAATTGGGTATACTATAAATGAAATCCTCCATGGACTGGAATACTTATTATCAATGATCTCCGGTCTCTTTCACGGGGACCCGGTGGTTATTCTTAATCCGTCCTATTATCTTGAACGGATACCTATTGTGGTAAACTGGTCCTTGGTAGGTATTTTATTTGGGGTAACAGTCCTTGGTTCTATCATTGCTGCCCTCGGCAGTGCCCGCAGGGCAGGGAGATTGTCTCCAGTCGAAATACTGCAAAAATATTAGGGAAGATCATTCATGCTATGTGATATGTGCGGAAAACGGGAAGCCATTGTTTTCATTCATCAGGTAGGGGCTGAGGAAAAAAAAGAGCTGCACCTCTGTGCCCAGTGTGCCTATGAGCATGGGCTGCAGCATCTCGAAGGTGATGTCGGGAAAGCCCTCTCTGAGCTTCTCAAAAATCTTTCTCTGGATAAGATCCCAACAGCGGGCGGAAACCTAATTTCCAAACAAAAAAAGAAATATCCCGAACACTGCTCAAACTGTGGTGTTTCGCTTCAGGACATTAAAAAGAATCCGATAGCAGGCTGTGAATCCTGTTGGAACAGTTATGCTGATCTGCTTTTGGGTTCAGTAACAAAGCAACGGGTCTCTGTGCCCTATAAGGGGCGGTTTTCAGTAAAAATCGCTGAGTCCATAGCTAAAAAACAGGAACTTGATCGGCTTGAACAGTTATTACATACCGCCGTTGTTATGGAAGATTATGAACAGGCTGCCATATACCGGGATCGTATTCGTCTGCTTAAACAGGGAGAAAAGGTCGATGAATAAGGCCTGCGTTGAGAACTGGTTCTGGTTTGGCGATAATTCAGATCTGGATTGTATTGTCTATTGCCGGCTTGGATTATACCGGTCTATTGCGGGGGAACTTTTTCCTCATCGTTGTACCAATGAAGACCTGGAAGAAATTCAAACACGGCTGCTTCGATCCCTTTCATCAATTGAAAGCGAATCCCAGTATATTATTTCACCACACGGTGAAGTGGATTGCCTCTCATCTGTCCGTGAAGTGTTTGATGTTTCATCAATTTCCACAGTACAACCTGGTCAGGCAGTCATTCTAGGTTCAAAGGGTTTCTTTGCTACCATCAATATGAATGCTCATCTGTATTTTTCACAAATGGGACCTGGAACGCAAAAGCTCGAAACATGGAAAGAACTTATTGCTCTTGATGAAAGGCTGGACCATGAACTCGAATGGGCCTGCATGGAAAACTATGGTTTTTTAAATCCGGATCCTCATCATATCGGGAGCGGATTGGAATGTGAAGCCCTTCTTTTTCTGCCGGGGATCATGGATAGTTCCATGTATGAACGGGTTATGAAGGGGCTTTTATCCCAGGGGTTTGAACTTTCAGTGTATAATGGGGATGATTCACAGGGGGAAGCCGCCTCTCCTTTTGTTAAGCTCCACTATACGGTACCACCTGGAATGCCAGAACAGGAAGGAATTGAGCGGATTAAAAATGCCCTGGACGGTCTTATTACCGGAGAGCGGGCTACCAGGGATCGATTGGCACAAAATATTTCAGATGAAATTGCCGA
The DNA here is from genome assembly GCA_012517385.1 of Treponema sp. Taxonomy (GTDB): domain Bacteria; phylum Spirochaetota; class Spirochaetia; order Treponematales; family Breznakiellaceae; genus Gracilinema. The sequence goes on from JAAYUZ010000064.1 coordinate 34,250, forward strand.
TAGTGCCAGCCGTGCCTTTGGGGTGCTTTCACATGCACGGCTTTTAGAAAAAGAAGAATGCCGAACATATTTGTCTGATGTAAGGAAAGGGCTTGTATATAACTGTGTGCACTTTGAACATCAAGAAGGGCTTTTACAACACCTTGATCGGTTATGGTTCACAACAGAAGCCCTGATTCGTCAGAATCTGGAAATGATAGAACCACATCAAATCACCGAAAAAAATATCAAAAGCCTTCGGGCAAAACTTGTCCGGAGCATACTTTCGCAGTACCATATAGATAGGGGGATATAGCTTGTTTAAAGGTCTTACTCAGCGGGCACAACGAATTCTCACTGTTATAGCCCAGGACGAAGCTCGGCGTTTTCATAGTGACCAGCTTTTGCCTGAGCATATTCTTGTTGCAATCATTAAGGATGGTTCAGGAACGGCCTGCAGGGCTTTGGAAGATCTGGCTATAGATCTCCAGGATTTTCGGCATGTACTGGAACGGGAAATACCTCAAAAAACCGGAACTTTTATTTTTGGTGATGTGCCACCCTCCCGCAGGGCCCGAACGCTCCTGGAAGCTGCCGCAGAGGAAGCCCGTAGCTTTGGTCACGAATATGTAGGTACAGAGCACCTGCTTCTGGCATCCATCAGGGAAGAGGATTCACCCTCTGCAAGGTACCTTTTTGAAAAACATATCAGTCCTGAGATGCTTCGGTCTACAATTCAATTGGTATTAAGTCAAATCCGGGACGATAATCCTGCGGAGGATCCGAGGGATAGCTCTCATATCCCAAATTCAAATCCTTTTAGCAATACAGTGCCTGGGGGTGTAAAAAACACAAGGACCCCCATACTCGATGAGTTTTCCAGGGATCTCACCGCCATGGCCCGGCTCGGTTCTTTGGACCCGGTAATTGGCCGCGAAAAGGAGGTTAAACGGGTAGTCCGTATTCTTGCACGGCGAACTAAGAATAACCCTATCCTGGTGGGAGAACCGGGGGTAGGAAAAACCGCCGTTGTAGAAGCCCTGGCCCAACTAATTGCTTCGGAAAATGTCCCGGAAATACTCGCTGAAAAGCGGCTTCTGGCCCTCGATTTGGCCTCCGTGGTGGCAGGTACAAAATATCGGGGTGAATTTGAAGAACGGCTTAAGAAGATAATGAAGGAGATCAGCCAGGTCGGCAATATTATTCTTTTTATCGATGAAATCCACACCGTCATTGGAGCCGGTGGCGCGGAGGGCACCATCGATGCTTCTAACATGCTGAAACCCGCCTTATCCCGGGGTGAAGTGCAATGTATAGGTGCTACGACCCTCTCTGAATATCGCAAACACTTTGAAAAGGATGCAGCCCTGGAACGGCGTTTCCAGATGGTTCCGGTAGAAGAAGCAGGTTTGGAAGAAACAATACAGATTTTGAGGGGAATTAAGTCTCGCTATGAGGAACATCACCGGGTAAGCTACAATGATGGAGCCATAGTCGCAGCAGCAACTCTGGCTCAGCGGTATATCACCGGCCGCTTTATGCCAGACAAGGCCATAGACCTTCTCGACGAGGCTGGAGCGAAACGAAAACTGGAAACCGATATTAAACCAGCCGAGCTGGGTGATATAGAAAACGAGATAAAGCGGCTTACGGAAGAAAAGGTTCGCCTCGTAGCAGCCCAGGATTACGAAAAGGCAGCGGAACTACGGGATCAGGTGCGATCTCTCCGATACCAGCTGGAATCGGTAAAAAGGGCCTGGGAGCGGCTTTCCCGGGAAGAACGGCCTGAGGTTACCGAAACTGATATTCGGCAGGTTGTGGCGGAAGCCACAGGTATTCCCCTGGCAAGGCTCGAAGAAAGTGCATCCCGCAAACTGCTCCGTATAGAAGAAGAACTTCACCGATCCGTAATCGGACAGGACGATGCGGTCCAGCGTATTGCTGCTGCAATCCGGCGGAGCAGGGCTGGGGTTTCATCCCTGAAGCGACCCCAGGGATCCTTTATTTTCCTGGGTCCTACAGGGGTCGGTAAGACACTCCTCGCAAAACGGCTTGCCGAATACCTTTTTGGAACCGAAGAGGCGCTGGTGCGGATTGACATGTCCGACTACATGGAAAAACACAATGCATCCCGCCTAGTTGGTGCCCCCCCAGGCTATATTGGGTATGAAGAAGGGGGCGTTCTCACGGAAAAAATCCGCAGAAATCCCTATCGGGTCATCCTCTTCGATGAAATCGAAAAGGCCCATCACGATGTCTTTAACCTGCTCCTTCAGGTACTCGAAGAAGGAGAACTCAAGGATAACCTAGGCCATACGGTAAGCTTCCGTAACACGGTGATAATAATGACAAGCAATGCCGGTGCCCGCGAAATTTCCCGGGATGCACGGCTCGGCTTTAACCCAGATTCGGGTATCATGAACTTAGAAGAAATCCGTTCAGCTGCCCTTACAGAACTTAAGCGGCTCTTTAACCCTGAATTCATTAACCGGGTTGATGACATCGTGGTCTTCCATGCACTGAACAGAGAACAGGTACAGGCTATCCTTACCCTGGAAATTCAGGATCTTAATAAGCGGCTCCATGACCAGGGATATACTATCCAGGTAAAACAAAGCGCTCAGGATATTCTGATTGAAAAAGGGTGGGATCCCAAATATGGTGCCCGCCCCATGCGTCGGGCCATACAAAAGGAATTGGAAGATGTTCTGGCGGTGCTTATCCTTGAACAGGAGTATCCCGCCGGTACCGTCTTTATTGCGGAAGGACGGGATGGTAAAATCAGCATAAAACCCAAAAGGAACAAACCAACCTTGGTAAGTTCCGTCCCCGTAGTGCCCACAGAACCAATCAGCAAATCCTAGGAGGTTCCCATGGTTACCCTGCCACTTAAAGGATCAGACAAGACGGTTACCCTTGCGCCATCAAAAATTATCGCAGTGGGTCTTAATTATCATGCCCATATTCAGGAAAGCAAGGTTTTTGACCTGAAGAAACTTGATGTCCCCACCGAACCTGTCCTGTTTGCCAAGACCCCTAATGTACTGATTGGCCCCAACGAACCCATCGTCATTCCTTCATTTCTTAAGGAGTATCATTTTGATGAACCCAGGATAGATCCTGAAGCGGAGCTTGCAATTATAATTGGCAAGGGTTGTAAAAATGTCACTGAAGCTGAGGCCTTAAATTACGTGTTAGGCTATACCTGTTTTAATGATGTAAGCCAGCGGAATATTCAGAAGCTCGATGCCTCTGGCTGGTTCAGGGGCAAATCCTTTGATACCTTTGGCCCAATCGGCCCTGTGATTGTACCGCCCAGTTTTATTCCTGATCCGCAGAAGCTGGCTATAAGCTGCCGGATTAATGGAAAAACCACCCAGGCAGCCACTACTGCAGATATGATTTTTTCGGTCAGGAAACTCATCTCCTATATTTCTAAAAATTTCACCCTAGAGGCCGGGGATATTATTGCCACCGGGACCCCCAGCGGAGTCAGTCCTATAAAATCGGGAGACGAAGTAGAAGTCGAAATAGAAGGTATAGGGATCCTCAGAAACCCGGTCATCGAGGAAAACCGATAAATGAAGCATCTGGAAGAACATTTTTCTCAATTCCGACGGAATACTATAGGGATTGATGCAAGCCTTACAGGTCCTTATGGGAAGGTTCCTCTTGTATACGCCGATTGGATCGCCTCTGGAAGACTCTATGGCCCCATAGAAGAGCGGATGTTCCATATCGCCTATCCCTATGTGGCAAATACCCACTCAGAATCAAGTGCCCTTGGTGCCAGCATGACCCGGGCATACCATGAGGCCCGGCGAAGGATAAAAGCCCATGTACATGCAGGGCCCGAAGATGTGCTTATCACCGCCGGATCCGGCATGACCGGGGCGGTGAATAAACTGCAGCGCATCCTCGGCCTCCGTATCCCGGAGCGGGCCCGGGGCCTCTGCGGCAGAGGTAACTGCGAAATACCCGAAGCAGAGCGGCCTGTGGTTTTTATTACCCATATGGAGCACCATTCAAACCATACCAGCTGGCTTGAATCCTTTGCCGATGTGGTTATTCTGGAACCCGACGAAAACCTCATGGTGCAATGCGAAGAACTGGAAAAACAATTAAAGCACTATGCCAAACGGCCAGTTAAAATCGGAGCCTTCTCCGCAGCATCTAATGTCACCGGCATACGGCCGCCCTATCGTGACCTGGCCCGGCTCATGCATCGTGCAGGCGGTATCGCCCTGGTGGATTTTGCCGCCGCAGCCCCCTATGATCAGATTGATATGCATCCTGAAGGAGACCCCGAGTCGTATCTTGATGGCATATATTTAAGCCCCCATAAATTCCTCGGCGGTCCAGGTTCACCGGGGATTGTGGTTTTTAATAAACGGCTCTACCATAACACCACACCGGATGATCCTGGAGGCGGTACTGTAAAATGGACCGATCGCTGGGAACATGCCCACTATGTGGATGATATCGAAGCCCGGGAAGATGGGGGAACCCCGGCTTTTCTGGGGACCATTCGGGCCGCCATGGCCATGGAGCTTAAAGAACAGATGGGGACCGAAGCAATCCATGAACGGGAGAAGGAGCTTATCAATCGAGCATTCGAAGGGCTTCTTGCTCTTCCCCGGCTTCATATTCTGGCCCCACAGGAACGGGAACGCATAGGGGCTATATCTTTTTATTTTGATCACCTTCATTACAATCTGGTGGTGCGTATCCTGTCAGAAAAATATGGAATACAGGTCCGTGGAGGTTGTTCCTGTGCGGGAACCTACGGACATTATCTGCTTCATATCGATAAGAAGTGGTCCCATATGATTGCATGCCAGGTTGAATCGGGGGATCTTTCCAAAAAACCCGGCTGGGTGCGGCTTTCCTTGCATCCCACCATGACTAACAGTGAACTTGATTACATAGTAGGGGCTATTAAAGAAATCGGTCTTCAAGGTCCCACATGGGCAGAAGAGTATTATTTTGATAAAGCCTCAGGGGAATTTTTTAGAAAAGACGGTCGGGACTTTACCGCCTTTACTACCGAAGAGTTATTTACAATCTGATTTTCTTGCTATAGTTTAAAAAATCTTTACACTATTTGTAGGATTTTTTTTGAAAATTGTACAATATAATATTGTGCAAAATATAATAATGTACTATATTTATTATATGGAGGATTTTATGGAAGCAACTATTTTTGATTTACAAGGTGAATTAAGTAATGGTACCCAATGTGCACTTTCACAATATAAGGGTAAAGTTTTATTGGTAGTGAATACCGCAAGCCAATGTGGATTTACCCCCCAATATAAGGGACTCGAATCCTTATATAAAAAATATAAGGAAAAAGGGCTTGTGGTACTTGGTTTTCCCTGTGATCAGTTTGCACATCAGGAGCCCGGTACGGATGAAGAGATTCAACAGTTTTGTGAAAGAAATTATGGAGTAACCTTTCCTATTTTTAAAAAAATAGAAGTAAATGGCCCTGGTACTCATCCTGTTTTTTCATTCTTACGTAAACAGGCCCCTGGATTAATTGGTGATTCAATCAAATGGAATTTTACTAAATTTCTTGTTTCTAAAGACGGGAAAAAAGTGAAACGCTATGCTCCGACTGTAGAACCGGAACAGCTTGAATCAGACATTTTTGCTGCCCTTGCATCATGAATAAAGAATTATTACTTTCGAATCAAATTTGTTTTCTCGTATATCGTCTCGATAGGGAAATACAAGCAAGATATAGGCCCCTTCTTGATACACTGGGAGTAACCTATCCTCAATACCTTGTATTGCTTGTCCTTTGGGAATATCAATCCTTGGAAGTAGGAAAGTTGTGTACTATTCTTGGTCTCGATACGGGCACAATTTCTCCGCTTCTTAAAAGGATGCAAAATGCAGGATTGATACAAAAAATACGTTCCAGGAAAGATGAGCGGGTTGTTACGATATTATTAACCGAAAAAGGTAAAAATTTGCAGGAAGAGGCTTTAAAGATACCCAAACAAATCTATGACTGTTTATTCAAAGAATCAGAAGAGTATGTAGCCTTAAAACAGCTTCTTTCCACCTATGTATCACGATTGTCTTCTTCCTGATGTTTTTGCAAACCCCTCTAAGGTTGCTCTTTCAAAACTCAAAGAGTTTTAAAAGAGCAACTGGCAGTAAATAGATTAAATCACTGTTCCTGGATACAGCACTGCGTTTTTAGGAATGACAATAATGCCGTCTACGATATGGTAGTGGCCGTAATCTCCATCGGTTCGATTAAGGTCATCGATGCCGATTCGGCAGCCTTCACCGATTCGGGCATTTTTATCGATAATCGCGCCTTTTACAATGGTTCCCTTCCCGATTCCGATGTCAGGAAGCCTGGCTTCGGCGTTTTGCCGTTTCTGTTCCTCCGATTCATAATAATCAGCCCCCATACAGACCACACCATTAAGGCTTGCCCCGGATTCTATTATGGTTCGGATACCGACGATGGAGTTAGATATGGAAGCATTGGTAATGATACAACCCTCCGCAGCTATGGATTGATTCATGTTGCTGAAGTTCATCTTAGAAGGGGGCAGGTTCCGCATATGGGTGTAAATTGGAGCTTTTTCATCATAAAAATCGAATTTAGGGGTCAGACTGGTAAGGTCCAGGTTGGCTTCATAAAAGTTTTTTATGGTACCGATGTCTTCCCAGTACCCGTCATAGATATAGGCATTAACCTTTTTTTTGCCAATTAAGGATGGAATTATTTCTTTACCAAAATCGGTATATTCATTATCAAGACTGGCTTCCATCGCTGCTGCATCGAACACATAGATACCCATGGAAGCAAGGTATTCTTTGCCCTTGGTCCTCCGGTCGGTTAGGAGTTCGGAGGGAATCTTAAAATCGTTGATGTCCTTTACCGGTCCTGGTTTTTCCAAAAATTCGGTGATTTCATTCTTTTTATTTGCCTTAAGAATACCAAGCTGGCTTGCATCTTCCCGTGTGACGGCGGTACAGGCGATGGTTACTTCAGCGCCGGATTCTTTATGCTGCTTCAGAAGTTCCTGCAGGTCCATACGATAGAGCTGATCCCCCGATAGTATGAGGTAGTGACTGGGGTTCTGGGTTCTGAAGTGAATAAAGTTTTTCCTCACCGCATCAGCGGTTCCCTCGTACCATCCTGAGTGTTCAAAAGTTTGTTCTGCCGCAAGAATCTCTACAAAACCCCGGGAGAAGGAGTCAAAGGAATAAGTATGGGCCACATGCATATGGAGGGATGCGGAGTTAAACTGGGTAAGAATATATACCTTTCGGAGATTGGAATTGATGCAGTTTGAAATAGGAATATCTACCAGTCTGTATTTTCCTCCAAAGGGAACCGCTGGTTTTGCCCTCGATTGAGTTAGGGGAAACAGTCTGGTTCCTTTACCTCCTCCCAGCACAATAGATAGTACCTCAGTCATGATGCTCCTCCTGAAAGTAAAATTATTACCACCCTTTTCTTGTAGTATACGGTGAGATATTCCATCTGTCGATACTTTCTTGTTATAATTCCGTTATGAATCAAAGCCAGGCCCAGCTCAAGGCATTGGATGAACTGCTTACAAATCCAGCCTTTGCGGATCATATTGTTTTAGAAAAACGGCTGCCCCCAGCAGCTCCTCATGTTGTTCCTATTCCTGAAGGGGTCGATCCTCGGCTTACACAGGCCCTGAAAGCTCGGGGCATTCAAGAATTGTATATACACCAGGCAGAGGTTTGGGATCATGTCCGCGGAGGCCGGCATACCGTGGTCGTAACCCCAACCGCATCGGGCAAGACCCTTTGTTATAATCTGCCCACCCTGCAGGCACTTCTGGAAGATGAACATGCACGGGCTCTGTACCTTTTCCCTACAAAAGCCCTTTCCCAGGATCAGCAGGCGGAGCTCAATGAACTTGTGGATGGCCCTGCGGTAAAACTGCCCATAAAGGTGTGTACCTACGATGGGGATACTCCTGAATCCTTACGGCTTGCTGCAAGAGATACGGGCAGAATCATCGTATCTAATCCTGATATGGTTCATGCAGGGATTCTTCCTAATCATCCCAAATGGATAAAGTTTTTTTCCCGCCTTACCTATGTGGTCATTGATGAAGCCCATACATACCGGGGGGTATTCGGCAGCCATGTGGCGAACGTCATTCGCAGACTGCTACGGGTTGCAGCTTTTTATGGCTCCCATCCACGGGTAATTCTCTGTTCTGCTACCATAGGAAACCCTAAGGAGCTAACTGAAAGCCTTATAGGCCAGCCTGTGGAACTGGTAGATAAAAATGGTGCCCCCAGGGGAGAAAAGCGGGTAATCCTGTATAACCCGCCCCTGGTAGATGCTGTACAGGGTATCCGCCGCAGTGTGGTGACCGAAAGCCGGCGCTGGACCGTTTCACTGCTTCGAGCTGGTATAAAAACTATTCTCTTTGCCCATTCAAGGCTTAAAACAGAGGTGGCCGCATCCTATATCAGGGAAGACCTGAAGAATATATACACCGATAATCAGCACATCCGGGTGGAACCTTACCGGGGAGGGCTGCTCCCGAATGAACGGCGGGAAATAGAACGGGGGCTCAGGGATGGTACGATTCAGGGAGTGGTTTCCACCAATGCTTTGGAACTGGGGATCGATATCGGGGGTCTTGATGCGGCGGTAGTGGCGGGATTCCCCGGCTCCTTTAATTCATTCTGGCAGCAGATCGGCCGGGCAGGACGCCGGGGCGGAACATCTCTGGCGGTTTTTATTGCATCCTCCTCACCTCTGGATCAGTATATCATCCAGCATCCGGATTGGTTTTTCCGCAGTTCCGCCGAAGAAGCCCGACTCGATCCGGATAATCCCTATATACTTACTGATCATGTAAAATGTGCCGCCTTTGAACTACCCTTTACTGAAGGGGATATCAGTTCCGGCAAAGAGCCCTTTGGCCAAAACGTCAGGGATGTTCTTTCATACCTGGAAGAGGACGGTATTGTCCGTTGTGTTTCCGGCCGCTGGTACTGGGCTGACCGGTCCTACCCAGCAGAAAGCATCAGCCTCCGGTCGGCCACTGCGGATAATGTGGCGATTATAGATACGACCGAGGGGAGGAACCTGGTCATCGGTGAAATGGACCGGCCCAGTGCAAAGGAACTGATATTCGACAACGCGGTCTACATTCACCGGGGGCGGCAGTATCTGGTAAAAAAACTTGATATACAAAATAGAAAGTGCCTCGTTGAAGAGGCGGATGTGAATTACTATACCGATGCTCTGGTAAAGACCGACATAAAGGTACTTTCGGAGGATGATCGGCGGGAAGTGCAGGGAAACCTGTGCCGCAATGTTCTAGGGGATGTGCTTGTCCGGTCTCAGGTGGCAAAGTTTAAAAAAATCCGCTTTCATACCCATGAAAATATAGGTTATGGAACCATTGAGCTCCCTGAAGAGGAACTGCAGACCCGATCGCTGGCCCTCCTTTTTGAATCGGATACTACATCAGGTGCAGCTTTTCTGAGGCGGGATGAACAGGAAATAGGCCGAATATTGGCTGGTATTGGGACCCTTGTAAAACGGATAGCCCCTGTCTTTGTGCTATGCGATCCTCGGGATATCGGTATTTCAGAACGGGTCCGGGATCCCCACTTTATGGTGCCGGCTATCTATATCTATGATCATTATCCGGGAGGCACGGGACTAGCCGAAGCTCTGGCAGAGCGGATACCGGATCTGCTCCGTTCAGTGGCCGAAAGGGTAGCTGCCTGCCCCTGTGAGTCCGGCTGTCCAAGCTGTGTCGGTCCCGATGGGGATAAACGGGCGGTTCAGGATTTTCTTGCCTTGACATTGGGTTATGGCGGGAAATCTTAAGGCCCGGCTGGAACGTTTACGGGTCTATAGTGCAGTGTCTAAAACTGCTCAGGAGCCCTATAAACCTTCTAGTGCCCATGTCCCAGAATCTGTTTCCACAGGTTCCTTCCCTCCGCCGTGGATAAGCCTGGCCCCGCTGGTTCTTTTTCGACGGGAGCTGCTTCCATTCCCCGGTGAAGGTTTACTGGATCTATGTCAGGTTCCCCGGGATTTTATAAAAGTGCTCTTTCGTGGTAATGAACATGTTCCAGAATCATTGAATCTCGGCGATCTCCTTTTCTTTGACCTGGAAACATCAGGCCTTTCTGGCGGTGCGGGTACGGTGGCCTTCCTTGCAGCCTTTAGTGATATTCATGGGGATACACTAGAAGTTCGCCAATACCTCCTTTTAGATTATCCCGGCGAAGGGGCCTTAATAGAGTGCATAGCCCAGGAACTGAACCGAAATCCTAAAACAGCCCTTGTATCCTTTAACGGCAAGGCCTTTGATACCCAGATTCTCCGCAGCCGTTTTATTCTTCAGGGCCGTTTATTCCCTGAATTGAACCATATCGACCTTCTGGGTATTTCAAGGCTCCTCTGGACTGGCCTTGTACCATCCTGTTCTCAGCAGGTGTTAGAAGATCAGCTCCTGAAAAAAAAGCGGAAAGGGGACATTCCAGGAGCCTTGGCGCCCCAGATTTGGTTTTCCTTTTTGCGGGAAGGCTTGGGCTCTTGTCCTTCGGAGCCCGCGGCCCAGGATCTTCTGGGTGTCTGTAACCATAACCTCCTCGATATCCAGGGTATGGTAGAACTTTTGGGTCTGATCTTAAAAATCGGGGCAAATCCTCTGCTTGCCCTTGAAACATATCCCTTTAATATGGACCGTCTCGCCCTCTCCTGGCCTGAGGGGGAGCAACGACTGGGACTTCTGCAGGAAGCGGGCCGGCGGGGGTATCCAAGGGCCCTCTACGAGCTTGCCCGGATTGCCCGGCAGGATGGAAACTGGGAAGCATACTGTGAGCTTTTAGAACAAATTCTAAAGGGTCCGCTTCAGGCTTCGCTGGTCCTGGGGCTTCGGGCAAGCATCGGGCTTGCAAGCTACTATGAATGGAAACAAGGGGACCTGGATAAGGCGGAGGAATATACACGCCGGGCCTTCAGCTTGCTCGAAGCCCTGGTCGCTGAACGAAGCAGGATTGGTGCCAAGGGGCCCCCTCCATCCATCAATATAAAACTAAAGGCCCGGCTTGAACGGATCACCGCTAAACAGCAGAACAGGCAGCGCCTCCTGTGAAGTGTGCCCCATGTATGGCCCCCGGCATTTTGTACGCCTCCAGGTAAGGCTACCGGCATTTCGCGGGCCTCCAAACAAATCGTACTTTATCAGGCAAACTTGCTTTTTATTTGAGCAAAATAACGGGCCGCTTCGTCGGGGCTTTCTATGGCGGCTTCACCCTCATGGTATTCTACCAGATGCTGGGGTATTTCTTCCAGGAAGGGTGAGGGACTGCACTCCATCAGGCTCTGCAGCCGGCGCCGTTTGCGGCAGCTCGTGATTAAAAGCTTGTCCCGGGCCCGGGTTATGGCCACATAAAAGAGGCGCCGTTCTTCTTCAATATTGCCGTCCCCCTCCTCAAGGCTCCGGGCGTGGGGTATAAGCCCGTCCTCGGCACCGGCAATGAATACCACGGGGAACTCCAGTCCCTTGGATGCGTGGATGGTCATCAGATTGACCTTGCCTTTACCCGCTTCTTCGTTATCATCGTCCCGGGTTATGAGGCTGATCCGGTTCAGGTAGGGAAACAGGGTGGGGTCAAAGTTGTCAGGATCGTTTTCCCAGGTTTCGATGGACTGAATGAGATGTTCTATGTTCAAAAACTTCCAGCGGGCCGCCTTTTCGTTTTTGTTGTATTCGGTAACCAGGTAGCTCCAATAATCGATATTGTCCACCAGGGCCCGGACCTTTTTGGCCAGTCCCCGTTTCCCGAGCATCTCCCCCCGGAAATATTCGATGAGGGTAATAAAGCTTTCCACGTCGATGCGGCCCTTTTCCGGGAACAGGGTGTCCTTGGCATAACGGAGCTGGTTCATCGCATCCCAGATCGATGTCTGGTGTTGTTTGGCATGGCTTGTAATGTGTTCGATGGAGCTTTTACCAATGCCCCTTCGGGGTGTATTGATGATTCGCAAAAGGTTTACGTCGTCATCGGGGTTTGCGATGACCCGGAGATAACTGATGATGTCCTTTATTTCCTTGCGCTGAAAAAAGCTTGTGCCGCCGGAGACCCGATAGGGGATGTTTTCTGCAAGGAAGGCTTCTTCTATATGGCGGGTCATGGAGTTGGTTCGGATTAGAACGCCGAAATCATCATATTTCAGTTTTTCCTTCATCATGATGGACCGGATTGATTGGGCTATAAAATCCGCTTCATCGCTTTCGTTTTCCGGATAAAATATTTCTATCGGTTTACCGCCCCCATTGCCGGACCAGAGTTTTTTATCCTTGCGATTGGTGTTATGGGAGATGACTCCGTTGGCGGCTTCCAGAATGGTGCTGGTGGAGCGATAATTCTGTTCAAGTGTTATTTCCACCAAGCCCGGAAAATCCCGCTCAAAGTTAAGGATGTTTTCGTAATTGGCACCCCGCCAGGAATAGATAGACTGGTCATCATCCCCAACCACACAGACATTCCGGTCCGCCAGCAGATGCATCATGCGGTATTGGGTCAGGCTGGTGTCCTGGCATTCGTCGACCATGATGTAGCGGTACCGGTGACGGTAACTTTCCAGTACATCGGGGTGTTCTTCGAAAAGCTGAATCGGCAGTACCAGCAGGTCATCAAAGTCGACAGCATTGTATACCTTCAGGCTGTGCTGGTATTCCTTGTATACCCGTTCATATTCATCGTTCGCCCCATCTCCCCATTGGTAGCGGCCTATTTTGACATTCGAAAAAAGCTGGCCAATTTTATACAGGTCCGCCGTTTCCGTAGATAGTCCGCATTCCCGGATACAGTCCTTAATCAGCTGGGTCCGGTCTGTTTCGTCATAAATGGAGAAATTATGCCGGTAACCCAGGCGGTCGATATGGGAACGGAGTATCTGAACTCCAAAGGCATGAAAGGTGCTTACGGTCAGGTTCTGCAGTTTCTTACCGGTTAATTCCCGGACCCGTTCTTCCATTTCACGGGCCGCCTTATTGGTAAAGGTCAGGGCTAAAATGGCAGATTGGGGAATGCCCTGTTCAAGCATATAGGCGATCCGGTAGGTAATAACCCGGGTCTTCCCCGAGCCGGCCCCTGCGATGATAAGCACTGGACCTTCTATGGTTTTAACCGCCCGGATCTGCTGCTCATTAAGTTCCTGTTCAAAATTCAGTTTTGTCATAGGACCTGCTACAGTTTTTTTATAAAAATAGAGAAGGCTGAAATACCCAGCAGAGAAACGGCGGTAACAATACAGCCTGCCACTATTACCCCGATAATAACCGAAAGGAGGGTCTTCTTTCTATCAAGTCCCAGAATCCAGGCCCCCAGGGTTCCGGTCCACGCGCCGGTTACCGGTAAAGGTATGGCTACAAAGGCTGCTATACCGAGCCAGCCCCAGGCTTCAACCTTTTGATGTACCTTGCCCCGGGCCCGTTCAACAAAGGCATCAAAAGTTCGTTTATACCAGCTCCAGCGGTACAGCAGGCGGTGCACCGTGGAAAGAAAAATCCAGCATACCGGAGCGACCAGGGCGTTTATAAACACGCTGTAGAGCAGGGCCGCATACCAGGGCATACCCTGGGACAGTGCGAAGGGGATGGCGCCCCGCAGCTCAGAAATAGGCAGGAAGGCAAAAAAGGTGGTCCAAAACAGGGTCTTAAAACTCATGGTACATCCTCAGGTACATATCAAATAAAGGGTTCCCAGCATAATGGTTACCAGGGTAGTGGGCAAGCCCACCTTAAGATAGGTTCCAAAACTGATATGAATACCAAAACGTTTGGCGCTTTCAGCCACAATCAGGTTTGCTACGGAACCCAGGAGGGTCAGGTTTCCTGCATAGGTGCTGGCCATGGCAAGAACCAGAAAGAATTGCTCCTGGTTAGGAAAATACTGGGCCAGGGGCCGCATGAGCATTACTGCGGGAACATTGGAAATAAGATTGGAAAGCACCAGGGTAAAGGCCGAAAGCCCCGCCATGCTCTGGCCAACCAGTGGTAAGGCCCTGGCAACAAACCAGGAGAAGGCATCTGTCTTTGCTACCGCAGCGGTAATGATGAAGAGGCCGCCAAAAAAGGCAATGATAGTCCAATCCAGTTCTGCAAAGACCCGTTCCGGATTGATCCGCCGGGTTGTAAGGAGTATGGCAGCGGCTGCCATGGCAGCGGCATACACCGGAGCATCCAGAATAAATGCCACGGTCATCACCAGTATTGCAAAGAGACTCTTATAAAGGAGGGGCTTGTAGATTTTTCGTTCCGCATTCCCATCAAGGGCAAGGTCTGTTATGGTAATCTTTTCGTTATCTGCAAATTCCTTTCTGAAAACAAGAACCGTCAGCAGGTAGGCAACCACAAGACCAGCAACAGAAGGAATTGCCAGACGGGAGAGGAACCGCATAAAGGGTATTCCGCTCGAAGCTCCAATAAGCATATTCTGGGGATTGCCGATAATGGTGGCCGCCGATCCGATGTTGGCAGACAAGGCCAGGGCAATGAGGTAGGGGACCGGGTCCCGTTTCGACCGCTGGCATAGAACCGCCACAAGGGGTGTCATCATGATACAGATGGTGTCGTTCAGAAAGAGGGCTGAAAGCACCGCAGATGAGGCCATAACCAAAGTAAGGAGTTTGCGCGGCCGGTCTGCCGCCCGGAGCACCAGGTTCCCCGCCAGATCAAAGAAGCCAGAAAATTTTAGATTTGCGGTGATGATCATCATGGACAGGATAAGGATCAGGGTGCTTAAATCGATGGCGGCTGCGGCTTCCTCCGCTGAAATTCCCCCCAGGGCAATCAGAAAAGCTGCCCCTGCAAAGGCAATGGTAGCCCGGTTCATTCTAAGCCGGGGAAGCCGGCCGATGGCGATCCCGATGAGGGCAAGCAGGATCACCCCATCTACCATAATGGTCTTTCCGAACTGTCCAAAGGCTGAAGTAAACATAGTATTAATATAGGCTTATACAATATGGGCTAGTAACTGGGCTACAGCCCGACCAGCCTTTCCGCGGTGGCTTATACGGTTTTTTGCATCCTCCGAAAGCTCCGCCACTGTACAACCCTGTTCTGGAATGTACAGAATAGGATCATAGCCAAAACCACCGCTTCCACGGCTCTCCCGGATTATTTCTCCCTCCAGGGTTTCCTGGACCACAAAAAAACGGTCATGGCTGAAAAGGAGTACCATGGAACAAATAAAGCGGGCCTTTCGGTTTGTTATCTGTTCCATTTCTTTAAGCAGGAGCTCGTTCCGTTCCCAGCTTTCCAGTTTTTTCCCATTTGTACTGCCGTACCGGGCAGAATAGATCCCTGGCCGGCCATCCAAGGCATCGATGCAAAGGCCCGAATCATCGGCAAGTACCGGTTCATGAACCAGATCATATAAAGCCCGGGCTTTAATGAGGGTGTTTTCAAGAAAGGTGCTTCCACTTTCCTCAGGATCAAAGACAAGTCCCACCGAGCCGGGGGTAACCAGGGTATGTCCGGAAAAGATCGCTTCCAATTCCCGCTTTTTATGTTCATTATTTGTCGCAAGCCAGAATTTCATGGGGCCATACTACAACAGGAAAGCCCCCTGAGACAATAAGGGTGTGAATTTGATGATACGCCCAGAGGGAGCTTCAGTTTTGAATGGTGAATCCCAAATAGCTTTCGGCTTGCGGAGCCTAATAAACTGCGGTACAGTACCCTTTCATGAACTGTCCCCTCTGTAACGCCGGTTCAAGCCGAAGCCTGGTTACAAAAAAACGGACCTTTTTTGTCTGTGATTCCTGCTGTTTTATCTGGGCAGACCCCAGGTCCTATCTGGACGATACTGCGGAACGGCTCCGGTATGGACTTCACAACAATGACCGAACTAATGCCGGATACGTCCAGTTTATCACTCAAATTCTGGATAGGGGCTTACAGCGCTGGAAGACCCTCCATCATATTGATGAACCTTCAGTGGACGCGGAGGCTCATTTTCCCCTGATCCTCGACTGGGGTTCCGGACCAAATCCGGTGGCTACGGAACTCCTCCGGGAACGGAATTTTCAGGTTTCATCCTATGACCCTATATATGGTCCGCAGCTTCCGCTGAACCACCAGAGTTTTGACATCATCTTTTGTATTGAAGTGGCTGAGCATTTTAAGAACCCTCTGCAAGACTTTAATGCAATGGTTCGTTACCTGAAACCAGGGGGCCTCCTCGTGGTTCATACCCATACAATTCCCCAAGATGTCTTTTATGCTCAAGCTTTAGCTAAAGCTTCAGCTAAAGCTTCAGCTAAAGCTTCAGCTCTGGAAGCCTTTTTCCAGTCCTGGTGGTATAAGGAAGACCCGACCCATGTATCTTTTTATTCAGAGCAGGCTTTTAAGAACCTTGCTCAAATAAATAAGCTCTATTACGAAAAAACAGAAAAGCCTGGAGACAAAGGGGCCGGAAAACTCCATTTTTTTATAAAAGCATAGAGATACCAAACCACATGAAACTCTGTTGCTATAAGCGGGCACCCAATATAGAATTGATACCTAGAGGGTATTCAAGTGGCGGCAGATCTGGTTACAGCGACAAAGGAATTGCATAGAGGTTTTACGGAAGCAGAAATCCTCACCCTTACACCGGAAGACCGGGTCCTTATTATCAGTGACTTTCATATGGGAAATGGGGGCCGCAGTGACGATCTTATTAAAAATCAGGAACTGGTTCAGGATATCCTGGAAAAATATTATCTTCCTCAAAACTGGTATTTGGTATTAAACGGAGATATCGAAGAACTACAGCGCTATTCCTATAATCAGATCCGATCCTACTGGAAGAAACTCTATGAAATTTTCGATGCCTTTTATCAGAAAAAAAGGCTATTTAAGATCCTGGGGAATCATGATGATGAGCTTATTCTTGTAAAACAGTATCCCTTTCCCCTGCTCGGCTCCCTGAGAATCGAAACGCCGGTCATCCCGGTCTATGTGTTTCATGGGCACCAGAGTTCCAAGGTGTATACCAACTATAATCATATAGTCCGGGCGAGCCTTCGTTTTTTTTTAAAACCCCTGGGAATACGCAACATTTCCTCTGGCCGCAGTCCCCGCCACCGTTTTACTGTAGAAAAGAGAGCCTATGATTATGCAAGGAACAACGGTCTTATTTCGGTAATTGGCCACACCCATCGTCCCCTTTTTGAATCCTTAGGGCGCTATGATTATATAAAGTTTGAAATTGAACGGCTCTGTCGGGAATACCCCCTGGCCAGCGGTGAGGACCGGAAACGGATAGCCGATGAGGTGCTCTTCTTACGAATTGAGCTCGCCAAGCTTAAACGATCGGAACGGCGAAAAAGTATTAAGGAAAGCCTATATGGGGATGAACTTCCGGTGCCCTGTCTATTCAATTCCGGCAGTGTAATTGGCAAGAAGGGTATCAATGCCATAGAACTGGATAGTAGTACCATTTCTCTGGTCTACTGGTTTACCGAAGGGCGGGGTAAAAAGTTCGTCCACCGGGGATCCTATAATATTGATGTTCTGGAGGGGACCGAACAGCGGCGTTCTGTTATAAATACGGACCGTTTAGACTATATTAAGGCAAAAATTGAATTATTAGGATGAAATCCTTGACGCACGATAGCCCTTGGGGCAATACTGATGAAGAACTGTTTAAAAGGGGATAAAGAGTGGCTGGCTACGGATCGCAACATATTTTAGGAAGGGTAATTGTACTTATACTCCTCATCATTGTGCTTGCCATAGGCGGCCTGATTTGGTTTGACTACCTGGCCATCATCGATGCCAAGGCCATGTTAAGCCCCCTCTATTCATTTTTAGGCTTAAAACCCCGGACCCAGCAGACCCTAAGTGATGCCCAGACCCTCTCTATCGATGCAGAACGGCTTGCGGTTCGGCTTGAGGAACTTAATCTTCGGAGCCTCGAACTTGATAAACGGGAAGCGGAATTGCAAAAAAAAGAGGCAGAAATAGAACAAAAGGCCCAGGAATTAACAGAACGGCAGAAAGCGCAGGATGAACGGGAAAAAACCTTTAACCTTACGGTCCAACAGTTCGAAAATAGAAGGGTAAACATCGAACAGAATGCGCGATACCTGGTTGGTATGCCGCCGGATAAGGCGGTTAAGATTTTAGCAGCCATGGATGACCAGGATATTATCGACGTATTTCGGATGACCGAGGAAATAGCTCAGAAGGAGGGTAAGGCCTCCCTGGTTGCCTACTGGCTCTCCCTGTTGCCGCCGGAACGTTCCGCCGAATTGCAGAGAAAAATGGCCGGAAAGCCCCGGACCCTGAATTGAGCCCTTCTTTCCTCCCCGGTCGCCGGCCTGTCCGGTGTTTCAGGAGGAGGATGGATCGTGTTTGTACCCCCCAATGTATCCACCACAACACCAGCACCTGGGAAAAAAACGGGAGCTCAATCAGCACATACACCTCTTTGGGGTGCTGGGAACCAAAAAAAGGCTTCTTTTTTTAGCGCCTTCGAAGGGCTTATGAAGAATCTGAA
>JAAYUZ010000010.1 GCA_012517385.1 Treponema sp.
CTATAAGGATCTCCGGGGCTTAGCCTGTCTCTATGACGAAACGGTACAGCTGGTAGCCCTCGCTGAGTCGGGCATTAAAACCGTGGCAGACCTGAAGGGTAAACGGGTCTCAGTTGGTGCTGCCGGTTCTGGTGTAGAAGCTAATGCGCGGCAAATTCTCGAAGCCGCCGGCCTTACCTATAATGATATTAAGGTTCAATACCTTTCCTTTGCTGAATCTGCCAGCAATTTAAAGGATGGAAATATTGATGCAGCCTTTACCACCGCGGGCTACCCCACTGCAGCCATTCAGGACCTGGGGGCATCCCGGAAGATAACAATCGTTCCGATTGATGGTGATGTGGTGGCAAAATTAAGGAAGCAATGGGCCTTTTATACGGTCACTACCATTCCTGCGAATACCTACCAGGGTGTGTCGACGGATGTAAAGACCGTTTCTGTAAAGTCCATGCTTGCCGTAAGTTCTAAACTGCCCGCCGATACGGTCTATGAACTGCTCAAAACCATGTACGCGAATACGGACCGTCTGGTGGCTGCCCACAAACAGGGTGCAAATATAAAAATTGAAACAGCTAAGGACGGCATGTCTATTCCGCTCCATGTGGGTGCTGAAAAGTTCTTTGCAGAAGTGAAAAAATAGGTATTGGTGAAGGGTTTTAAAGTTATGATTCCACTCCGTTCTTCCCTCTTTGGA
The DNA here is from genome assembly GCA_012517385.1 of Treponema sp. Lineage (GTDB taxonomy): Bacteria > Spirochaetota > Spirochaetia > Treponematales > Breznakiellaceae > Gracilinema. The sequence goes on from JAAYUZ010000010.1 coordinate 695, forward strand.
AGAATGGGGTGGTGGTTTTTATGCTCGCTGCTCTTCAGCTTTGTTTCTGTAAGTACCCAGGCAGAAGAGAACTCTGTATATTCCTTATACATTTCTCAGAATAGCCAGCCGCTGGCAGTATTGGCCCTGCCTGCAACGGGTGAGTTTATAATTACCTATGTACATTCCATACATAAACGGCCTGTTTATGAATATTATCGGGCTGAGCAGGGTAAGCTGCACCTCTATGAACTATGGTACGATACTACATCCACAGGTATGCCCTCCGACGCAGAGGGCGCTTTCCGTCTGGAGAATGGTTTTTTTATTTTGACCCTGGATCGTTTGTTTCAGACTTTGCCCCTTTTTGTGTCCCCAATTCCCGGACATGGTGTTATAATCGAAGGGCGTTTGTATCTCTTTACTGAATGGGTTGCAGCAGAATCGGCTTTAGAACTCTCAGTTAAGGAGTCTTCCGCTGCTGAGTTTGCTCCAAAATAATATATATAGGGTGGTAATTGATGGAAGCAGAAATGGATAGTCAGGATATCCTGAAAAAATTTGATAAAGAGGCGGATTACCGCAGCTTAAAAGGTTTTGGAGCCAGGTTGATTTCAGCCCTGGCGATCACTTTTGCAGTGTTTCAGTTGTACACCGCGGTCTTTGGGGTGTTGGATGCCATGATTCAACGTTCCATACACCTTTCCTTTGGCCTTTGTCTTATTTTTTTGTTATATCCAACAAAAAAAAGCTGGCCCCGGGACCGGCTTCATCCCCTTGATGCGGTACTGGCAGTTCTGGGCGCCCTTTCGCCCCTCTATATTGTGGTCTTTTACAAAGAACTGGTGCAGCGTGCCGGGATGACCACCACATTTGATATTATTGCGGGTATTATCGGTCTTATTCTGGTCCTGGAAGCAGCCCGCCGGGTGGTGGGCATTCCGATGGTGTTTATTGCCCTGGTATTTATACTCTATGCACTAGTCGGTCCCTATATTCCAGGCCGTCTGGCCCATCGGGGGGCGGATTTTTCGACCCTGGTAGGGCATCTCTTCTTTACCACCGAAGGTATATTTGGAATCCCGATAGGTGTATCGAGTACCTTTATTTTCCTCTTCATCCTTTTTGGGGCTTACCTGGAGAGGACCGGACTGGGCCAGTTTTTTATCGATTTAGCCAATGCCGTTGCCGGTTGGACCGCTGGTGGACCCGCAAAGGTTGCGGTCCTTTCGAGCGGTCTCATGGGTACCGTGTCGGGTTCATCGGTGGCCAATGTGGTTGGTACCGGCAGTTTTACCATCCCCATGATGAAAAAACTGGGATATAAGGCCGAATTTGCCGGTGCGGTAGAAGCTACCGCTTCCACGGGTGGCCAGCTCATGCCACCGATAATGGGGGCCGCAGCCTTCCTCATGGCCGAATTTACCAGTATTCCCTATTCACGCATTATTGGTGCTGCAGCAATTCCTGCCCTGCTCTATTATCTTGGGGTCTGGTCCGGTGTGCATTTCGAAGCAAAACGTCTCGGTCTCCGGGGCCTTTCCCGGGAGGAATTGCCGAAACTGAAGACCATCATGCTTGAGCGGGGGCACCTCATGATACCCCTGGTGGTGATTGTGTATCTGCTTGTCTCTGGGTATACCCCCATGAAGGCCGCCCTATGGGCGACTATTTTATCGATAGCCGCTTCCTGGATTCGGAAGGCCACAAGGATGAAGCCAATCGAGATTATTCGGGGACTTGAAGCGGGTTCACGGGCCGCTCTTGGAATTATAGCTGCCACCGCCTGTGCTGGAGTCATCATTGGGGTGGTTACCCTAACCGGGCTCGGCCTGAAATTGGGTTCCCTGCTGGTTGATCTGGCCCATGGCCAACTTCTTCCTACCCTCTTCTTTACCATGATCACATCCCTTATATTAGGTATGGGGGTCCCGACAACCGCAAATTATGTGATTACTTCTACTATAACGGCACCGGCAATTGTTATCATTTTAAGTAAAATTGCCGGCCTTGATCCTAATATGGCTGCCCCGGCTGCGATTATCCTGCCGGCCCATATGTTTGCCTTTTATTTTGGAATCATTGCGGATGTTACACCCCCAGTTGCTTTAGCAGCCTTTGCTGGAGCCGGGATTGCAAAGGCCAATCCCTTAAAAACGGGACTTAATGCCTCAAAACTTGCAATTGCAGCTTTTCTGGTTCCCTATATTTTTGTGCTGAATCCTCAGATGCTGCTCTTTAATGTAACCGCTTCCGGCTTAGTCTGGATGATTCTAACAAGCATAGTCGGAATTGTTGCGCTCGCAGCTGGGGTCAACGGATACTTTAAAACCACTATGTCCTGGTATGAACGGGTTGCAGCCGCTGCAGGGGGTATATTGCTTGTATACCCCGGATTTACCACCGATAGTATCGGTGCGGTCATACTTTTTCTTATATTCCTGTATCAGGAATATAAGGCTCGGAGAGTACATCTATAAAACCGATAGGACAGGCCCAACGGCAAAATACTTTACCGAATATGATTCCGCTGACTAAGCCAATGGCTAGAATTATCCATAGATTCAGGCCTAGAAATGAAAGGGCTGCATAGAGCGCGATGGCAAAGATCCCCTGTATCCAGCGCCGTTTAGCGGATAGAAACTTAATGAGTAGATTGGGTCTGAACTTCTTTAGTAAAGCCAAAGCTAAATTCCTTATATATGAATAATAATATATTGACAAAATAATATTATTTTTATATATAAAAACTAAGATATATTCAAGACCTGATAATAAGGAGTTAAAACCATGAATGTAAAAGTTGAACCCCATCGCTGTCCTCAAAATCATCCCTGCCCAGTGGTACGGGTATGTCCCACCGGGGCAATCAGGCAAAGGGGTTACGCAGCACCGGAAATTGATAAATCTAAATGTATTAATTGCGGCAGATGTATCCGCTATTGCGGCTATGGGGCTATTCGCAGTGCCTGATAGTTGTGACTCTTTCAAAACTCAGGGAGTTTTAAAAGAGCAACCTCAGGTGTTAGGTACCCCTAGAATAACAGGCTTAACCCTAAGGCGGCCCAGCCGGATACAGCCAGGGTCGCCATTACAATCGCAAGAAAGCGGTATAGTTTACGGGATTGCTCCATCTGGTTCAATTCCTTTTCCGCCTTGAGTTTGTAATCGTTGAATGACTGTTCCAAGCTCTTTAAGGAGTCTTCCGTTTTCTGCAAGGAGTCCTTCAGCTGTACCGATTCCTTCAGCGATATTTCTGCACTCTGTCTGAGCTCGTTCGAGTTGTTCTGTAAGGCTTCCAGCTCGGCCCGCAGCTGTTCTAGTTCCGTTCTCGATTCGGACAGCCTGGTCTCTAATTCGGAGGAGCTCTTTCTCGAGTTCTCCAGCTCGTTCTTGAGCTGCTCGTTGAGCTTTCCAAGCCTCGTCGAGATCTCGGTAAGCTGCAAGAGCTCTTTTTCGTAGTTCTTCCCTGCTGTCGTCGGCTCTTCGCCAAAAATAGAGCCCGGTAATAAGAGAGCCCACAATACAGCCAGCAAGAAACACGCCCAAGATGAGGCCGAGAAAGTTTTTCTGCATCGCCATGTTCCTGTCATAGAATTATCTTGTAGTGTATCCGGACATTCATAAACCGTCAAAATAAAAAAATAAAAAAGACAGGAATAATGTACAAATTTGCGTTACTATTATGAGTATCATCTTAAGTTTTGGGGAGGGCTGGGCATGGGCAGGGTTGATTGTTTAAAGCAATTAAGTATAGCGCTTATCGTAGTAGGGCTGATTGTTTCTTGTACTACCTTTCAGACAAATTCTTTTATACAAAAGAATCTTACACAGGAAGAGAAAGCGGAGCTAATTTTTCAAAAAGGATTGACCCTGTATAATACGAAGTTAATTGAAAAGAATGATCTAAAGGCTATTCCTGAAGTAAGAAGTTATTTTGTTGCCGCCCTGAGGGCTAATCCGGATCATCTGCGAGCCCAGGAATACCTGGTAAAGACCGATACATTTAAGACTAGCCGTCTTGAGACTTATATAAAAAGAGCTCGAACCCTGAAAGATCAGAAGACACGGACCGATGCAGAAGACTATGAACTGGTTCTGGCGGTAAAACACGCCCAGGAGATTGATAATCTTAATGGGGATGTCATTAAACTATGGATCGATACAGGGGATGTGCGTAAACAGGTTATACAGCGGCGAACTAATCGTCTTGCTGAATTAGATATATCGATCCGCAGTGCAAAAACAAAGACTGAGCTGAATAAACAACTGGTTCAGGTTGCTAAATTGATGAATGAAATTGCAAACATTGACCCGAATAATAGGGATGCGCTTACTGCAAAAAAATCGATAGATGAGTATGTTACTTCGGTAGTACTGGTGGATACGAACGATGCGGCTGCGAAACTCAGCCAAAAAAAATACCAGGATGCGGAGCTTGCACTCATCAATGCTGAAAAGACCTATGGAACACTACAGAAAACGCCCCTTCCAGAATTGAGTAAAGTTAAATATCAACTCTATTTTTCCTGGGCTGAAAGTTTATATAAGGAAAAGAAATATCAAGCTGCTGAGGCTCGTATTAATACGGCTCTCCAGGTTGAAAAAACTCCTGAAGCCGCGGAACTGAAAAATAAAATTGCCAAGGGCACTGGAACAGTTACCTCAACTCCAGCCGCGAAACAGAGTACTAAGACAAAATCACAAAATACTGAGCCTAAACGGGATTATGATGCTGAATTGCCGGATCTGCTCGTGATAATCGATGCCACGATAACCAGGGGCGATTTGGTTAAGGCCTGGGATTTAGTGAATGCAAATATGGTCCAGCTTACAATTCAAAGTAATAAGGACAAGCTGGCTTCCCGAAAAGTGACGATAATGAATAAGATTAAGGAATTGTATGCCGATTCTATTACGGCATTCAATGGGGAAGATTATGAAACTGCCCGGGATGGTTTTAAAACCATTGTACGGATTGATCCGGGATATGAACAAGCCCAGGCCTATCTGGATCGGACCAATACAAAATTGCGGGCCCTCTCCGGAAACGATTAGGAGATTTGTATGGATGAAACTAAAACGAAGTTTGCTTCCCTATTGGATGCCCTTTCTGGCCTTTTATGTCTTGCCTGGTTCGTATTTCCCCTTCCAGTCGGTCCTGTCACAGAAATTGGGGCACCAGAGGTATTTACACCTTATTTAATGCCTGTAGTTTTTCTGCAGCGTGAGGGGCTAAACCCGTATACGGTGGTGTTATTATTACTATATCTCATTCCTCTTTTTAGCACATTTAGAATACTTAGTATGTTTATACCCTCCCGACTGGGCCGTTTTGCACAACCGGAACACCTTGGGGTAAGTGCAGTGAGGGTCTTCATCACCATACCCATGATAATCACCTGGCTTGTTCCTCTCATCCGTTATGCCGACTCTTTTGAGTATTTTAAATATCTTACGGTTTCAGCTTACATAATTGCCGGGTTAACTGTGGTGGGCAATATCAGCGCGGTGGTAATTCTGTTAAAATTATTGAGCAAACGAGATCAGTTTGTCAGGGAGTATAAAGAATATAAAAAAAACCTGGAAAAAAGCACCATACTCGATTTTATTTTCCGAATTCGAACTAAATTGTTCTTTTCTTTCATCGGGCTTATTACCTTAATAATCGGAATTTTGTCCTTTTCCTTATTGCAGAGTTATAAGAATACGATTATTAAAGCCGTATCAGATGGAGCCAGGAGTCAGGTTGAACAGGCTTCTTCCATTTACCGGGTGAATCTTGGTGATTCTATAGCCATGTTTGAATTTTTAAATCGTCAGGTAGATTTAAATAAACGGGCTGAATTCCCCCATGAATATCTTTCAATTTATACGGACCTGAAGACGATTCAGTATCTCACCGAATCTTCCTCGGTAAAGTCAAACTTCAGACTCGAATATTCTACCCAGGCTACGAATCAGCAATTCCCCTCTTTGCCGGACCTGGATGCAAAGGATGCTGAGCGTTATTTAAAAGAATTTTATAAGACCAGGTCGGTACTGAGCGTGTTTCATGCAGAGACAGACCAGCGTCTGTTTATTGGTCCCATCATAAAACCAGAAATGGTGAAAACAGGAGAAAATAAGGTTCGGCAGGAACGGTTGTTGGGTTTTACGATAATGGCTTTTAAAGAGTCCGTAATTATGAAGCCCTATTTTAAAACAAGGATTCTGGTGGTAACCCTGACCCTTTTATTCCTGTACCTGGCGATTATCATGGTCTATCTTATTGGCAACTATATCGTAAATCCGCTGCTCTTTCTCAGGATGAATGTACGCAAAATATCGGAAAGTCTGCAATCCATGATCCGTGGCAAGGCGCGAGTTTCCTCCAATGCATTGGTCTATGCCGATTATGTCCGAAGTAAAGATGAAATAAAGAGTCTTTCCAGTGAAATCGGCAACATGGTAACGGTTCTAAAGGGGGTTATCCCCTATATTTCTGCGTCAACCTTAAAACAGGCGGAGAAGGGAACCGCAAGCAGTTCCAAACGGGATTTGGCTTTTTTGTTTACCGATATACGTGGCTTTACAAGTCTCTGTGAAGGCCTTGAGCCAGACAGGGTTGTAGAGATCCTTAATCGCTATCTAGATCTTGAGACCGAAATAATCCTTAAAAACAAGGGGGATGTGGACAAATTTGTGGGTGATGAAATGATGGCTTTTTTTGACGGCCCCCATAAGGAACTGCACGCCTGCAGGGCTGCCATGGAGATACGCCATGCAATGATGCAGGAGCGGGAAGAACGTCAGACCAAGGGGCTGCAGGTGGTCAGTATCGGGATCGGGATCAATTCGGGGCCGGTGGTCTTTGGCTCCGTTGGGGCACGGGATCGGATGGACTTTACCTCCATCGGCGATACGGTAAACCTGGCAGCCCGATTGGAAGGGGCGAACAAGCAGTATAACTCTAAATCGATCATCACCGAGGTGGTCTATAATCAGGTTAAGGATGACTTTATCTGCAGGGAACTGGATTTTATCGCAGTAAAGGGTAAAACCGAACCGGTTCGAATTTTTGAAATTTTACAGGAAAAGGATAAAGCCCAGGCAAAACTTCTCCAGATTAAGGAGCTTTTTGAAAAGGGTCTGGCTGCATATCGAAAACAAAACTGGAAAACCGCCGCTGCGGCCTTTAACAAAAATATCGAGCTCTATAAGGATGGTCCTTCAGAGATCTTTCTGAAGCGGGTGATGTATTTTTATAAGAACCCTCCCGGCAAGGACTGGGATGGGGTTTTCCGGGCTACAGAAAAGTAACACTGGTGCCTGTTTACAGCAATTTTTCGATCTGTTCCAGGGCGGCCCGCCAGGAAAGGGCTGCGCATTTAAGCCTGACCGGAAGTCGGACAAGGCCCTGAAAGGCCATGGCATCCCCCAGTTGTTCCAGTTCCGACGGATCCTTTTCTCCCCGGAGAACCGCCAGAAAGAGCTCCACCATTGCTTTTGCTTCCTGGGGTGTTTTCCCTGCCAAAAGGTCCGCCAGGACATCGGCGGAGCTCATCGAAATGGAACAGCCAGAGCCGTCAAAGGCAGCCTCTGCGATGGTTCCGTCGGGGCCCAGGGTGATGGCCACACGGACCTTGTCCCCGCAGGAAGGATTTTGAACAAAGGGAATGTGTTCCAGAGGCTTTTTATGCTGAGGATTTTTATAATGATCCCGTATTATTTCTTCATATAAACTGTCAAAATTGTCGCTCATACCGGTTATAGTTCCTTCTGGGCCTTGCGGAGAATTTCTGCAATAGTAAAGACATCATCCAAAGTGTTGTAGGCCCCAACACTGAAACGGGCCGATGAAACAACGCCGAGCCGCTGGGCTAAGGGGTGGGCACAGTGGTGCCCTGCCCGGACGGTAATGTGGTAACGGTCTAAATAGGCTGCCAGATCATGGGCATGGACACCATCCAGGGTGATCGCCACAATGCCGGCCCGTGTTCCTTCGGGATATCCAGGCTGGGACCCCAGGATACGCAGCCCAGGGATATTTGCAATCTCTGACATAAGTATCTGGGCGAGCCCCGATTCATAGCGGCCCAGCGCTCCGTGGCCGATACGGGTGATCCATCTTGCTGCCTCCGCAAAGCCCACCGCCTGGGCTATCGGGGGAGTCCCCGCTTCAAACTTGTAGGGGATTTCATTGGGGGTAAAGACCTCCAGGTGTACCTCACTGATCATGTCCCCGCCTCCCATAAAGGGCGGGAGCGCTTCGAGCCACTGGCGTTTTCCAAAGAGGATGCCGATACCAAAGGGGCCGTACATTTTGTGGCCCGAAAGGGCAACAAAATCTACGTCCAGGGTACGGACGTTAAGGGGCTCAATGGGAATAGCCTGGGCTGCATCGAGGAGGACCGGCACACCGGCTCCATGGGCCTGGGCAATGATGGTTTCCACAGGGTTTTTAGTTCCCAGCACATTGGAAACCATGGTAACTGCCACAAGTCTGGTCCGTTTTCCTAAAAGCCGGGGCAAAGCTTCCATATCCAGGGTGCCGTCATCCTGGATGGGGATAAACTTAAGCATGATGCCCTTCCGCCCAGCAAGCTGCTGCCAGGGAACCAGATTTGCATGATGTTCCATTTCGGTGAGGATAATTTCATCCCCCGCCGATAGGGTTTCTCCAAAACTGTGGGCTACCAGGTTAATTGCTTCTGTTGTTCCCCGGGTAAAGACAATTTCATCAGGGGAAGCCCCAATAAATGCTGCCAGGGTTTTACGGGCATCTTCGTACAAGCCGGTAGCCCGCTCTCCCAGGCTGTAGATGGCCCGGTGAACATTGGCACAGGCAAGGGTATATAGTCCCTGTTCTGCTTCCAGAACCGAACGGGGTTTCTGACTCGTGGCCCCGTTATCCACATAGATGAGCTCCGGGTACTGCTCAAAAATAGGAAACTCTTTTTTCAGTTCCTGGGCGACAGCACTGTTTTCCTGTATCGAAGCGTCGGCCTGAAAAACCTTCTGTTCAGCCGTTGTGAGGGTCTTCATCAAGCTACCTCTGTGAGCAGTTCTTCTTTTTCCAGAAGCAGACCATATACGGCATGTTCAGCCTCTTCTGCAAGCTCCGGGGGAAAACGGTTAAAGATTGATGAAAGATGCCCCATCACAAGGAGTCCCTTTGCTTCGGTTTCTGACAGACCCCGGCTCATGAGGTAAAACAGTTCTTCTTCCCGGGGGCCGCCGGTGGTGGACCCATGACTGCAGGCCACATCGTCGGTTTCTATCTGGAGCTGAGGAAGACTTTCAGCCCGGCATCCGTCGTTCATGACCATGTTGCGGTTGCTGAGGTAGGCATCGGTGCCGGTTGCCCTGGTATCCACATGGATGAGTCCCTTAAAGACCAGATGGGCCGAATCCTTAAGGGCAGACTTAAGGGTTGTCCTGCTGGTGCTGTTTTTACCGAAATGATGGGTTAAAAGGGTATGCACCCGCTTAGTCCGATTTCGGGCTCCATAGGCTCCTGCATAGTCCAACACTGCCCCCTCTCCCCTGATTACAGCCTCCGTATGGTAGGTTCCTTCCCCTTCGTCAAGGATGAGTTCTGTGAGCTTTAAACTACTCCGCGCTTCCAGCACTATGGAAGTGGTTACCTGGTTTTGTACCGCAGCAGGGAGGGCTGATATGATGAGGAGTTCCAGGCTGCCGCCCGCTTCGACCTGTATCGAAAGTTCCCGGCTCGCCTGGTTTTTTATGAAATCTTTTGTTTTCTGATCAAAGCGGAGGGTCAGCTGTTTGGTTTCATGGGACGCCACCGGGATACGAATGGGCCCCGTCATTTCATCAATATAATAAACCATCGTGTTGCTCATCCTACGGAGCCCTCCATTTCAAGTTCTATGAGCCGGTTCAGCTCGACCGCATATTCCATCGGCAATTCTTTTACCAGAGGATCGATGAACCCGTTCACAATCATTACCGCCGCTTCCTCCTCGGTAAGACCCCGGCTCATGAGGTAAAAAAGCTGGTCTTCGCTGATTTTGGAAACCTTTGCCTCGTGTTCCATGGATGCATCTTCGGAACGGATATCCATGACGGGGTAGGTGTTGGATTTAGATGTTTCATCCAGAATGAGGGCGTCACACTCAACCTTGGATTTGATGTTGTGAAGGCCCGCTTCCATCTTTACCATACCCCGGTAACTTGCGGTGCCTCCGTCCTTGGAAATGGATTTGGAGGTGACCACACTGGATGTGTTGGAAGCAAAATGGAATATTTTTGCTCCCGTGTCCTGCTCCTGCCCTTTGCCAGCAAAGGCGATAGAGAGGACTTCTCCCCGGGCGCCTTCGCCCATAAGGAATATGGCGGGGTATTTCATGGTGACCTTTGAACCGATGTTGCCATCGACCCATTCCATGACTGCGTTTTCATAGGCGAAGGCCCGTTTGGTAACCAGGTTATACATGTTGCTGGACCAGTTCTGCACCGTGGAATACCGGATACGGGCATTTTTTAAGGCAATAATTTCAACCACCGCTGAGTGGAGGCTGTCCTTGGAGAATACCGGGGCGGTGCAGCCTTCGATATAGTGTACAAAGGAGCCTTCGTCCGCAATGATGAGGGTCCGCTCAAACTGTCCGAAGGCCTGGGAATTGACCCGGAAATAGGCCTGCAGGGGGATATCCACATGTACTCCTGGAGGGACATAGACAAAGGAACCGCCCGACCAGACTGCACTGTTCAGGGCAGCGAATTTATTGTCATCCGGGGGAACGATGGTGCCGAAAAATCGTTTTACAATATCCGGATGTTCCCGGACTGCGGTTTCCACGTCGGAAAAGAGGACTCCCTTCTTTTCCAGGTCCTGGCGGATGTTGTGATAGACCATCTCCGAATCGTACTGGGCGCCAACACCGGCTAAAAACTTCCGTTCTGCCTCGGGGACTCCAAGCCGTTCATAGGTCCTTTTAATCTCCTCGGGCAATTCATCCCAGGAACGGGAGGAGCCTTCGGTCGGTTTGGCATAATAGGTCATATCATCGAACCGGAGCTGGGAAAGGTTGCCGCCCCAGCTTGGCATGGGGAGCCGCTGGAACAGTTCCAGGGAGCGCAGCCGAAACCGGCGCATCCACTCGGGCTCATTTTTTGCTTCGCTGATTGCAAGCACCGTTTCCCGGGTAAGGCCCTGCTCGGTTTTTACAATAGACTTGTCCGGCATGGCAAAGCCAAAGCGTTCCTCATATCCGGTTCCAATTTGTTTTATATCCTGATGAAGGTCCTGAAGAACCGCGGCTTCAGCTGGCATAGACGGCCTCCTTTACGGTGCCGGAAAGGCGGCGCACCCCTTCATAGCCATCCTTTTCCAGAAGTTCGACAAGCTCAAAACCGCCTGAGGCAGCGATATGGCCCCGTTCCAGGATGTGGACCGCATCGGGCTTTACCAGGTCCAGGAGCCGGCGGTAATGGGTGATGACCAGTGCAGAAAAACCGGGGCCCCGCATTTTGTTAATGCCCGCCGCAACGATTTTCAGTGCATCCACATCGAGCCCTGAATCGGTTTCATCGAAAATGGCAAAGCGGGGTTTCAGAGTAAGGAGCTGGAGTATCTCCATCCGTTTTTTTTCACCGCCGGAAAAACCGTCATTGAGATAACGATTTACAAAGGAGGGGTCAATCTCCAGGAATGCCAGGTTTTGTTTGAGTTCTGTCAGGAAGGCCGATGCATTCTTAGGCGGGTCCTTGCGAAGGTCAGCAATACGCTTTAAGAATTTGGAAACCGTGACCCCGGGAATTTCCGCTGGATACTGAAAGGCAAGGAACAGCCCCCGCCGGGCTCGTTCGGATACGTCCAAATCGAGGAGCGATTCACCATCCAAGGAAATGGCTCCTTTGAACAATTGATACCGGGGATGTCCCATCAGCACATTCGCCAGGGTACTTTTCCCATGACCGTTGGGGCCCATCAATGCATGAACTTCTCCGTCGGGGACGTAGAGGTTCAAATCCGAAAGTATGACCTTAGATTCAAGGCCGGCCTGTACATTGTCTATTCGTAAACCCTTCATAATTCCTCCTACCAGATGGGGTACCCTAAATCCAGCCGGACTTCATCTGAAGCCCGGTTGGGGTTCCACATGGGGTCCCATACTATATTTGCCTTAATTGTATTTAGCCCGGTTTTTTCCCGCAGGGTTAGCACTATATCGGTCCTCAGCTGTTCGCCGATGGGACAACCCGGGGATGTGAGGGTAAAATCCACCTCTATCCATTCACCCTTCTGTTCTGCCCGGTAAACGAGGCCCAGGTCGACAATACTGTACCCCAGCTCGGGGTCTTCCACGGTTTGTAACATGTCCAGGAGCTCCTGCTCCGTATAGGTGCTTGCCATATATGCTACTAATTTAGTAATATTAAGATATAAATTCAAGCCCTAAGACCGTGCTGATATATGAAATATGGCTGCTCCGGGCTCAGAAACAAGACACTATTTGAGGTACCCATGAAAGCGTTGGTGGTTTTAGCATATCCCCGGAAACAGGGATTTAACAGGGCAATAGCAGATAAGGTGCTGGATTATGTAAAGAAGGACCCTGCGGTGCAGTTTGACTTTATCGACCTCTATGAGGATCACTATGATCCGGTGCTGAGTGAAGATGAAATACCCCGGAAATTCAGTTTTGATGAAAAGACGCTCCGGTATCAGCAGCTTATAAAAGAGGCAGACCGGGTTGTCTTTATCCACCCCGATTGGTGGGGCGGAC
>JAAYUZ010000065.1 GCA_012517385.1 Treponema sp.
CATGGTCGCCCATCAACAGGGAATGACGACTACCGGTCATAACCTTTCCAATGCTTCAACTGAAGGCTATTCCCGGCAGCGGGTAGAATTTTCTCCCTTTGAGCCCATATACCTCCCCGGTTTAAACCGTGAAGAAACCCCGGGACAGATAGGGCAGGGGACCGTGGTGGAACGGATTGAACGGATCCGGGATAAACTGCTCGATAAGCGGATCGTAGCCCAGGGAAGTGGTGAGGGGTACTGGGATACTCGGGACAAGTATGTGCTGCAGCTTGAACGGCTCTATAATGAACCGGCTGATGTTTCCATCCGGGGCAGAATGGATGCCTTCTGGGATGCCTGGCAGGAACTATCCCTGCATCCCGCAGACTCAGCCCCCCGAAAAGCGGTCCTTGAACGGGGAAAGACCCTTATAGATAGCATTAAAGAGCGGTATAAGGGCCTCACAAGCCTACAGAACATGGCAGAAGAGGATATTCAGGGAACCGTAAAGCGGGTAAATGAACTATCCCGCCAGATTGCGGGTCTTAATGAGCAGATTCAAAAGATAGAAGCCCAGGGAGATAATCCTAACGACCTGTATGACAGGCGGGACCTCCTGGTAGAAAAGTTATCCTCCATAATTGACATTACCACCGATGGCAGGGATCCCGATGAGTTTGTGATCCATACGGCGGGTAATGTCCTTGTCCAGGGCCGTATCGGCCGACAGTTCGACCTTGTTTCGGGAATTGATACGGAAGGCTTTTCCCATGTGGTCTGGAAGGAGTCTGGAGAGGAGGCCCATTTTTCCAGCGGAAGCCTGAAGGCCCTTATTGAGATGAGGGATGTGACCCTGAGGGGAGAGATCCAAAACCTGGATTCCATGACCATGAACTTTATCGACCTGGTAAACGAAGCCCACCGGGCAGGTTATGGTACTAATGGTAAAACGGGGCTCGATTTCTTTACCGAGCATCCCTTTGTTACCAATGTGGCGGGAAACTACGACCGTAATGGTGATGGGGCCTATGATTCGACCTATATTTTTAGAATCACCGGCCAGAATACATTGGATCCCCGTGCCCAGATTGGTCTGGAAGGCACCATAAACCTTTCTGGTCAGAATGGCCTCGTGCAGGTCCCCTATTATGCTACCGATACGGTCGCTGATGTGGTTAAGCGGATCAACAATTCCGGAGCAGAGGTGGTGGCACGGCTAGACCGGGAAGGCCGGCTTACCCTTAAGGGAACCCCTGCGGCGGATCCTGGGAATCCCGACTTTGTCATTCGCCATGTAGAAGATTCTGGCCGTTTTCTGGAAGGTTATGCGGGGCTTCTGCAGAACCGGGGCGCCGATGGGGCCTTTCGATGGGACCAGGCTGATGCAGCCCTGAAGTTACAGGGTGTGGCCGCAGATTATGCGGTAGCCCCCATTGCCCATCCTTCTGGTTGGATAGAAGTTAATCCCGTACTGATAAAAGAACCGGCCTCAATCGCCTCCGGTTATGGTGAAAACGGCAAACCTGCCAATCCCGGCAATGGAGAGGCGGCTCTTGCTATAGCCTCTATCAGAAATTCGGAAGTGATGGTAGGTAAACTAGGCACCTTTGATGATTATTTTGCCGATGCGGTCGCCCGGGTGGGGCTCATGGGAGAACAGAGCGACCGGGCCCTGGAAACCCAGAATCTTATCATGAAGCAGCTTAAGGATATGCGGGACTCCATAAGCGGCGTTAATATTGATGAAGAGCTGTCCCAGATGATCAAATACCAGCATGGTTATGCCGCGGCAGCCCGGTTTATTTCGACGGTCAATGAAATGCTCGATACGATTATCAACCGCATGGGAGTTTAATAGATGAGAAGAATCAGTACCAATATGCCGAATGATGATATCCAGTTCAGGCTGCGGCGCCATGAACAGGCCCTGTCATCCATACAATCAAAAATGGCAAGTCAGCAGAAAATTCAGGATCTCCGGGACGATCCCCTTGCAGCGAGCCATGCGGTCCGTTATGAGTCCTACCTTGCACGGCTGCAACGCTTTGAACAGAACACCCAGTATGCCCAGGACCACTACAAGGTCGTCGATGGTTACCTGCGGCAGGCCCAGGACATATACCAGCGGGTCCGGGAATTGGCTGTCCAGGGTGCTAACGGAACCTATACCAAAGATGACATGAAAGCCATGGCGGTTGAAGTAAATGAACTCCTTAAAGAGGTGGTCCAGATATCCAATGCCCTGGGCCCCGATGGAAAACGGCTCTTTGCGGGGGATAAGGCCTATACGGAGCCCTTCCGGATTGTGGAAGGGACCCCCACCAATGCGGGGGAATCCATGGTTGTGCGGGTAGAATACCAGGGAGCTGGCGCGAACCGGAATGCTGAAATTGATGAGAATGCCTACAGCAACCTGGATATTTCCGGTGGGGAAGCCTTCTGGGCAGAAAAAATGCAAATTTTTTCTTCCTATGATGCGACCGGATACCGGGTTGAAAAGCCCGGAGCCTTTTACATCGATGGTCAGCGGATAGAAGTAAAGCCGGGAGATACTATTGGAGCAATAGTAGCAAAAATAAATGAATCCCCTGCACCGGTAAAGGCCTACATCGATCCTACAACCAAAGGATTGGCTTTGGAAGGCACCAATGCGCACCTTATCCGTATGGAGGATGAAGCAGGCTCTTCAGTGTTAAAGGATCTTGGCATACTCAAATTTACCAGTGACCCCGGAGCTCCGAACTGGAATCCTACCGCCCGAGTTTCAGGGGGGTCAGCCTTTGATATGATTATCCGGCTTCGGGATGCCCTGTTACAGGGAAATGCTGAAATGGTGGGGAGCCAGGGTATTGCAGGACTGGACCTGGCTCTGGATAATATCGGAAGCAGATTGGCAGAAGTTGGCAGCCGTCAGGAACGGGCAGAAATGACCTGGAAACGGCTGAACCAGCAGATCCCCGATGTGAGCGCAAACCTGGCTTCCGTATCCGCTCTGGATTTTGCCCAGGCTGCAACGGATCTCAGCATGCTTGAATTTGCCCATAAGGCGGCTTTACAGACCGCCGCTAAAATAAGCCAGCCCACGTTGCTGGACTTCTTACGTTAGGAGTATCCATGAAGGTAGCTACCAAAGCTTATGGCGTAGTGGAGGTAGATGAACGGCAGAAAATTCAGTTTCCCTTTGGTCTGCTGGGCTTCGAACAATTAAAAGACTATGTGTTGCTTGATGCGGAACAACAGCCCTTCTATTGGCTCCAGTCCATCGATATGGAACGGGTTGCCTTTATTCTGGTCAATCCCTTTTTATTCAGACCAGACTACGAACTGGATATCGCAGATCAGGAACTGAAAGATATTGGAATAAGGGATCCCAAAGATGCCCTGGTTTTTTCCATTGTGACAATTCCCGCTGACGGATCTCCCATGACTGCCAACCTGCAGGGCCCGCTGGTTATCAATAAGGATGCCCATGTGGGTAAACAGGTTATCCTTATGGATCCCCGGTGGAAGACTAAACATGATATCGTCGCTGAACTCGCTGCGGCAAGGAAGGCCCCATGCTGATCCTATCCCGCAAACTAAACGAAAAGATCATGATCGGAGAGGACATCTCCGTATCGGTGATAGAAATCCGTGGTGACCAGGTAAAACTTGGGGTAGAAGCCCCGCGAACGGTAAAAGTGTTCAGGCAGGAAGTGTTCGATGCAATTAAGGCTGAAAACAGGGCCGCTGCGGAGTCTGTCCCGGTACTTCCAGCCCTGGAACTCTTAAAAAACGGTCAGAAAGGCAAATAAAAGTCTTCAGTTTGGTTCTTCATCTGCATTATCTGCATAGATTTTCTCAAAATCACTCTGGATCGTCATAAAGACATCAAAGAGTTGGGGATCAAAATTTTTGCCTTTCCATGCAAGCATTTTCTCTATACTTGTCTCATGATCGTAGGCTTCTTTATAGCTTCGTTTCATCCGCAGGGCGTCATATACATCTGCAATGGTAACAATGCGGGCAGAGAGGGGAATCATGGGTCCTTCTAATTGGAAGGGATATCCGGTACCGTCCCAGCGTTCATGGTGATTCAAGGCAATTTCACGGGCCATGGGATTAGGATAGGTTGATAAAATGAAGGCGCCGTTTTTTGTATGCTCCTTCATAATGGTCCATTCCCAGTCCGAGAGGGGGCCTTCTTTATTTAGAATATCATCGGGAGTGCCGATTTTACCCACATCATGCATGGAGGCAAGAAATCCGATATCTTCAATGAAATCCCGGTCCACCTCTTCGTAACCAGGCCGATTATAGAGTTCCCGGGCAAGACGTTCAGAATAAAAATTGACCCGGACTATGTGTTTGCCCGTATCGTTATCCTTAAGTTTAGAGGCTTCCAGAAGGCTGATAAAGACACTCTGAAGGAGCTTTTTGTTTTCCTGGGTACCATCATCAAAGAGCACAATGAAATTATCCGGAGCCTGGTTTGCCTGTATCACGGGAAAAAGATATACCTTTGTCTGCAGGGTTCCTGCTTCTCTGGTTTTTGTTTTAATTGACCCCTTCCAGGAATAACCATGGTTACCAAACAAGACAGCCTGTCGTATTTCTTTCAAGGCTTCTGACCCAAGGCTTTTACCAAATACATCAAAAAACAAATTATTCTGAAGTCTAAAATATCCGGTAAAAAGGTTATTGCAGGCTCGATTTGCAAAAAGAATAAGAAATTCCTTATTGATCAATAGGACAGGGAAAATACTGTTAACGAAGGGCCTCATGATGGGGGGGGTATCAGAGGATGCAGAAACTAGATTTGTATTTAAAAGGTCAGGATCTTCAACTGGTTCGAGAACCTCTTCGAGCTGTTCGATATCATGCTCATGTAATTCCATTTACTCACCTCTGGAAAGTTCCGCATCACTCTTTCTGAGATACATCGGTCCTTTAGAATCTTCACTCCCTCTCCCTTCTATTGTAAACCTGTTTTTTGCTAATACAAGTAATTCTTTTGCCTTTCCATTACGAAACCATTGATCCTGGATGATCTGTATTGAAGCTCCATCTTGCACGAGATCCTGTTCAAAGAGTCCCTGTGCTTTTTCTGCATCAGGTCCGGTCAGCAATACTGGAGAGGTGGCAGGATTGTTTTGTAGATAGGAAAGGGCATCAGATAGGGGGGCATCCATGTATTCTGTAAGCCGTTTGCCCTGGCTGTAGCAAGCCCAAAAATAGCAATTTTTTTTTGCATCAATAACCGGAAGCACATACCCAGGCCAAAGCTTCCAGGAATAGGCCATACAATCCAGGGTCGGAATAGCAATAAAGGGGATCCCTAAGGCGGCTGCCATTCCCTTAACAGTTGCAAAGCCGATTCGAAGTCCTGTAAAAGAACCGGGACCTTCCATACAGGCTAAGAGATGCAGGTCTTCCTTTTTTATATTGCTTTGACTAATGACGGCATCTATCATTGAAAGGAGCCGTTCAGAATGATGCAGCCCGGCATCACTTTCCATGAACCATAGACCCTGGTTCGTCTCAAGGGCGACTGAGAGGATATCGGTAGCCGTATCTATCGCAAGTATATTCATAATTGAGCCTCCAGTTCGGTGCTGTCAATTACAATTCGGCGTTCACCTTCGGGAAGGACGGAAAGTGTAATTTTAATTGTTGTATCGGGCAGTAAGTGGGGGATCCGTTCGCTCCATTCAATGATACAAATGCCCTTGCTGTAGAGTAATTCATCAATACCTATGGCTATGGCGTCTTCATCCCCTTCAATTCGGTAACAATCCATATGATACAAGGGGCAGGTCCCTTCATATTCACTGATAATCGTGTAGGTTGGACTTGTTATTGGTTCGGTGATACCTAAACTCTGGGCGATACCCTTGGTAAAGGTAGTCTTGCCTGCTGCAAGGCCTCCGTAAAGTGCAATCACCGATCCGGGTTTTAGCAGGCGTCCAATACGTTTACCTAGTTCGATGGTTTCATCTTCCGAATGGGTAATAAATTCGATCAGGGCAGGGCCCCCTCTGCATCAAGTTCTGCAATTTTTGTACGTAGACCATGAATAAGGGGCATCAAAGGATACTCTACATGATCGACCAGTGAGACTGTAATATTCTTCTTGCCCAAGGGTGTAGTTTCTATTATAAATTCGATACGTTTTGAAACCGGTTTATGCATAAGCTCCAATACCGCAGTCCCATTAAAAACACGGCGATAATAAATATGAGTTTCCTTGCGGCTTATATCTTTTACCTCTAAAATCTTCATCGTATCTAAATTGTACGGTTTCCCATATCCTCCGTCAATCCTGGTCATATTCAAAGACCAGGGCGTTTATGGCATTCAAGGTTTTGCGGGGAATTTTTATAAATTGAATATGCATGATACCGCCTATAGCCCCGGTTTTATTGGTTCTGATTACTCTACCCAAAGCTGCATGGCTGCGGTCATGTTCATCATCAAATTCTATTTTTACATAATTTCCAGGCGGAAGGGCCGCTGCACTTTTTATGGCACAGCCCCCAGCAGAAATATCCAGTATAGTACCCAAGCTTCTCCTGTCATCCACCACAGTTTTTTTCTCGATTTTTCGGCCAATTTGCCGTTGTTCAATCCGGACTAATGAAAAGAAACATGAAATATGGGTCTGTTTCCGTTTAAAACGACGATTAGGCAGGGCTTCAATCTTCTCTGAATGGGCTAGCTGCAGGGCTGGTCCCCTGGGGGTATCAATCGTAGATATAACCCGGCTTTCCATCCTGTAGCCCTGACTGGATTTAGAATAAAAAGAAAGCTGTACCTTCGCACCCCTTGGCAATCGGATAGGGGTTCCAACCGCGCTGCGGGGGCATTCTGTTAAGAGTTCATCACCCTTTGCAGATATAATTTTAATCGGATAGGTCTCACCTTTGGGGCTGGTCAGGGTTGCGGGCATATTATCGGGAAGCTTTCTACTAGAGGTAATCTTGCCGGAGCTGCTTCTCGTTGCTTCTACCCTATTGCGGATAGAAAACAACATGGATTTTTGTTCTTCTGCAATAGCCTCTGTCTCAGCGCTTTTCTCAATCATCCGGTAAGCGTGTTTAAAAGTTTTGTCAAGCAATGTTGGATTCAAAAGGGTGATTTCTGGATCCGTAATGCCATTAGTTCTAAATGCCCATTCAAGCAGGTTTATCTGGTCCCGATCAAGTTCCAGGGCAGCAGCTGCCCTGCGAAGGGCAAATTTGCTGAATTTTCTTGGACCCGTTCCCTTTTTTCCTCCAGTGCCGCCAATGCCATTACGGGCAACATTCACCGTACTCATGATAACAATGAATGCCACAATGAGTACCAGTACAATGATCATGCTTTGAGGGTCATTTTCCTTAAAATAGGGTGATTGCAGTAAGTAGATCATCATAGGTTTGCTCCTTAAGAGCTCCCAAGCAGGGGTGTCAGAGCTTCCTGCAAAGATCTGAGCCGGGGGGCAATCTCATATTCTGCCAGATCTCCTACAAGAACCGTGTCTTTTGTTTCATAGGCAGACAGCAAGTCCTGTAAGATAGTCCCAATTTCTTCCAGTATCGGTTTTAAGGAGTCTGTTTTTATTCCATTAAAAGCAAGAAGGGGAATCAATCTAAAAAGTTTACCCATGATAACCGTAAAGAGCTGCAGGGTTTCCATCGCTTGCCGATCTTTCCCGGTCTGTAGATCCAGGGGGAGATTCTCCATCCGTTGCACCGTTTCTGCAAACAATGACTGGATCATCTTTGCTGCCTTAAGCGGATCTTCCAATTCACCAAGCCTTTCTAAGATAAGACTTTCCAAACCACTGTAAAGTGTTCCGTCTCCAGCAAATGCGGTATTTAAAAATTGCCCCAGTTCCATATCCCGATCCATAATAAACCGCATGCTGACAGAGTCTTGCCAGTCTTTAACAAGTTTCTGCCGTTCCTGAAAGGATGCTTCCTGCAAATTTCGTACAAGTTTTAATGCCTCTTGCAGGGCTTGATGATATAACTCCACCCAACTCGAAGCTTTAATATCCAGGGTTTCGATGGTAGCAAGCTCAAGGCTGTACATTTTCTCCAGGTTATCAGCCACCAAGGATGAACCATTTACCGCCAGACCGCTGACGCTATATCCCTGATTTTCGAGCCATAGTTCCAGATTTGCGAGTAATTCGCCGAGGGTTCTTTCTGTTTCTACTACCAGATCGGTGTTGTTTCCGTTAATTGTTACCTGCATAGCTGCTCCTACTGATTGGATGATTTACTGAACTGATCAAGGGAAGAGGATGTTTTTTCCATGCTGTTCAATGCCCCTTCCATTTTTCCATATTGCTGTTTCAGACTTTGCTCTTTTGCTGCGAGCTGTTTATCAAGACTTTCTATCCGTTTTTCTTCCTGACCTATTCTATTATCCAAGCCGCTGGTTTTAAGGGCAATAATTCCTCCGGTTTGAACATAGGGACGGATAAGGTTGTCCAGGGAAAAGGCAAAACCTGAATCGACGATCAGGTCCCCATCGGTGTCTTTGCCAAAAAGCTCCTTTATCGCCGGCAATTTGCTCTGCAAGGCCTGATCCAGGACCTTTTCATCAATCTCTAGATAACCCCGGAGCCTGCTTGCGTCATAACCCTGGCTGGATCCGGCTTTTCGGGCATCGGTGCTAATGCCAATCTGGGCCAGCATGGCCATTTCTCGTTCTAAAGAGGTAGGATAACTTGAAGTTGCAAGCCGCTGGAGGGTCGACTTGAAGGTGTTCAGCGTAGAGTCCCCCTGCAGGGATCCCAGCTTTTTTTTCATTTCATCCTGTTCTTCTTTGGAAAGATAGCTTAATTCCAGAATAATTTTATCGTCATTGCGGGTCAGTACATTCAGATCCGCCAATAGCCGGTTATAGTTTGCCACAAGACTAATTATTGCATCCTTTGATGCCTGACGGTCCGGTTCCACATTTATTTTTACCGGTTTTTCGCTTGAATCTTTAAGCGTTAAGGTTACCGAAGGGATGAGATCATCGATGGTGTTGGAGGGTCGGTTTACCTGAATACCATCCATGGTAAGGATTGCATCCTGGGCGGTAGAAACCGGATTCAGCGGACGGAGCCCTTCATTGGCTTCGCTGTCATAAATACGCAGGTTCTGTATATTGATGTCCCGGTGGGTGTTTCCATTTACAACGCTTATGGATGTTATAGTTTTCCCATCACTGATGTCTGCAAGTTTATATTGATAGTTTTTATATTCCGTTGCATCGCTGATAGGGGGCAACCGTTTTGTTGTTCCGTCTGAAAAAGAAAGCTGTATAACATCAAAGGTATCAATCTGTTTCGGCTGGGGAGGAGGCGTGTAGGGAGGTAATGTTATGGTCGCAGGATCATTTTCTATGGTAATGCCCCCATAGGTTATGCTGCCGGGTACAGGAATCTCAGGGCCCGAGGGAGGACCTGGATCCTGGTTTGATGTATCGGGTTTTACCGTTGTAGCAATTTCATAGGACAACATTAGACCGCTCCGATTCGGCAGGGTAGGACCTATGGGGAATTGTTTAGAACCGCCCGCCGGTACCGTAACTGGTTCTTTAACCAGATTTCGGCTTACGGAGTCTATTTTTTCTACCATTCCCGTAGTCAGGGCTAATTTTTCGGCATCCTCTTTAAAGGATAATCGGTTTACCGAACCTGTTTTAAGGGATTCGATTATCAATGACTTTGTTCCCGGCTCTACTGTTATCACATCGGAGCGAATTATATCCCGGCCCCGTTTGTTTAGAGCTTCAGCAAAATCTTTTAGACTTCCGCCTCTGAAGGCAAAGGAAAGACTATCCTTTCCTACTCCAAAGGTATAAGTTCCAGGGGCGACAGTATAATTTTCTGGTAATGGTTTTGAAAGAAAGCGATCCGCAGTGGCTATTTGTTTGACTATAAAACTGCGTTCCTGTTCAGCTGCTTCGCGACCTGCCGTTCCGGTAATCACGGACTCGTCTGCAGATTTAACAACCCGTTCTGTAAAGGGACTTTGAAATGAGTATAGAGTACGGGCACTTTCCCGGAGGCTTGTCATACGACGGCCGATATCCTGCCAGGTAGTTTTTTCGGTCTTTAAATTTTCTACATTTTTTTGAGCCCGTTCTTTTGGTATCCGCTCGACCTTCATCAGGTCTTCGATGAGTTTATCGGTATCGTAACGGCTTTTAACTCCGGGAATATATATATCCGACATCGGTCCTTCTATTGTTCCGCCCGGTCTTATACAGTCTGATCGAAAAGAAGTCCTAAGGCTTCTTTAATGCGTTGATGCAGTCGCTGCATTTCTTCAGGCGGAAGTTCCTTAATCACCTTATCGGAAGAAGGATCAATAACCTTGACAATCACCTCTTTTGTCTTGTAATCCACAACAAAACGCAGCTTTCGGCTGAACGCGAGGCTGATTTTTTCTAGTTCATCTGCAATATTTTGCAGATCCTGTACTGAATTGGTTCCCGGCAAGGATGCTTCAAACGAGGAAGGGGCCTCCGTGCGGCCTTCCATAACGGGTATATGGGCCTGTGTAGCAGGTCCACGTTCTTGCGGGAGTCCTATCGCAGGATATCCATATCCTACGGTACTAATGTGCATACCCATAGGTACCCCCTTTACAAATTTGTTATGCGATTGTTTGTAAGCAGTCTTTAACTGTTATCTCCAATCGCTTGTTTAAAAAAAGAAAAACGAGGGAAGGGCGCGAACTTCCCCCGTTTTTGCCTTCCAAAAGACGACGTCCAGATGTCTCTTGGCGAGCAATCTCACACTTTATTAACCAAGAAGCTGCATTACAGACTGGGTCCTGGTATTAGCCTGGGCCAGCATTGCAGTGCCTGCCTGAGACAGGATCTGATTCTTGGTATAGTTGACCATTTCCGACGCCATGTCCACATCCCGGATGCGGGATTCGGAAGCCTGAAGGTTTTCAGCGGCAACAGCAACACCCTTGGCTGCCATTTCAAAACGATTCTGATAGGCACCAAGATCGGCCCGCTGTTTGGACACCTGCTTCAGTGCAGAATCGACAACACCGATTGCCTGGTTGGCTCCCTCAGGATTGGCGAGGGAAATCATTCCTGTATCACCCTGAGCGCCCTGGAGACCAAGGGCCTGTGCGGTCATTGTTCCGATATAGACCCGTTCATTCTGGTCCATGTTCGCGCCAACCTGGAACTGCATAACCCGGTTTACGGTAGAATTCCGGGCAAAAGCACCGGTAAGGATATTCATACCGTTGAACTGGGCATGACTGGCAATCCGGTTGATTTCATCGACTAGCTGGGAGACTTCTACCTGAATCTGCATACGGTCTTCATCGGTATAGATGCCGTTGGCAGACTGTACTGAGAGTTCCCGAATCCGGTGAAGGATGTCCTGGGTTTCCTGGAGGTACCCTTCTGTGGTCTGAATAAAGGAAACACCATTCTCTATATTGCGCTGTGCCTGGTTCAAACCCCGGATCTGTCCCCGCATTTTTTCGGAAACAGCAAGCCCGGAAGCATCGTCCCCAGCTCTGTTGATACGCTGACCGGAGCTCAGTTTTTCGATGTTTTTAGCCACATCGGCCTGGGTAACCCCAAGCTGCCGGTTTGCGTACATGGCGCTCATGTTGTGATTAATGATCATATGACCCTCCTTGCGATAATACCTACGGCTATCCGTAGCCGATGGTCGTTCCATGGGTTGGGGCCTGGTCTTGGGGGGGTCGCGCCTACCCCTGGACCTGGAACCCTATACAGAACGGAGCAGTCCTCGAAAAATCAAGGTCTACTCCATACTGCCCCATGTTTATCGTGAGGGTATTTTTCAAAGATCCCGGTACGGGAGTTACCGAACATGTTCGGTAACTCCGATTACCCTATAATGTACTACGCTACTGGAGAAGTTGCAAGACCGAATTCGTTCTCTGATTGGCCTGAGCTAGCATTGCAGTGCCAGACTGGGAGAGAATCTGGTTTCTCATATAGGATACCATCTGGTTTGCCATATCGGTATCCCGGATTCGGGATTCAGCGGCCTGCAGGTTCTCGGCACCAATATCTATGCCGCGAATAGCATGTTCAAGCCGGTTCTGGTAGGCACCAAGATCGGCCCGCTGTTTGTTGACCTTCTTGAGTGCTTCGTCCAGGGTTCCGATAGAACGGTTTGCACTGTCGGGGCTGGCCAGGGAAAGAATGGTCCCATCGCCGAAGCTCCGGATACCAAGGCCTGAAGCAGTCATGGTCCCGATATAGACCCGTTCACGCTGGTCCATGTTAGCGCCAATATGGAACCACATAGATGCGGTAACCACATTTTCACCGGTGGGGCGGGCAAAGCGTCCGGTGAGCATGTTCATGCCGTTAAACTGGGCATGGCTTGCAATTCGGTCAATTTCATCCACGAGCTGGGATACTTCGACCTGGATCTGCATCCGGTCTTCATCGGTGTAAATACCGTTAGCAGATTGAACTGCCAGTTCGCGAAGCCGCTGGATAATGTCCTGGGTTTCCTGCAGGTATCCTTCACTGGTTTGGATGAAAGAAATGCCGTTAGCCGCGTTGGTAGAAGCCTGGTTCAAGCCGCG
>JAAYUZ010000066.1 GCA_012517385.1 Treponema sp.
AGCGGCCTGGCGGACGATAAGGTCCATTTTTTGCCCCTTGGGGAGGGCCTGGCACAAAATGATGGGAGGTAATGGCTGAAGGGTTGCCCTCCGTTCCTCGTCAGCGATAGCACTTTCTGGAAGCGGTCCTATGTCCTTGACCAGAGCCACTTCGAGGCCTGATTTCCCAATGGCAGTAATAGTAAACAGGGCCTCTTTTCCGTTGGGAAGCAGGGCCCTGAATTGTTCTCCTATCTGCAGACGGAGCACCCGTACCAGGTACCGGTATTCCTTACTGCCAAGACTGAGGGAACCAGAGGGCCCTGGATACTCATTAAGGATCAGACGCCGCATCAGGGCTTTTGGGGGGCTTCAGCAGCCTCTTTTGCCGCGGATTCGTCCTGCAGCTGTTTCAGGGTTTTTGCCGATTTCAGCAATTCAGGGACCGCACCATCCTGCAGAACCCGCACCGCTTCCTGCAATTGAATATCGTATTCCAGATCATAGACCGGTGCAATCGAAGTGCGGTTCCGTTCGTCCCGGATAAGTCGTTTAAGCAGGCTTAGATCCAGTTTGTACGCGGCGGACAGCTCTTTGGCAAAGGCTTCGATCCGTTCAGCACTTGCTGATGGTTCAGCCTTAACGAAGGCTGGAATTTTATTGTCGTTAATCAATTTATTGAGGGCCTCCGCTTCCTTTTCGGTCAACTCTGGAATTTTAACTTCCCTGTCTGGCGGAATACCCTTTTTATCGATATTAACATCACTGGGGGTATAGTACCGTGCCATGGTTAATTTAAAGCCCGATCCATCGATGGGGTAGACCTGCTGCACCGAACCCTTCCCAAAGGACCGTTCGCCGATGAGATAGGCCCTGCCTCGGTCTTTAAGGGCTCCAGCCACAATCTCCGAAGCCGAAGCGGAACCGCGGTTTATGAGTACCACCACTGGAATGGAAGCTGGTACCATGGGATTTTTCCGGGCAGTAAATACCGCATTTTCATTAGCAAGTCGGGATTTTGTAGAGACAACCACGCCGCCATCCAGAAACAGGTCCGAAACCCCGATAGCAGCAGAAAGGAGCCCGCCGTAATTATTCCGGAGATCCACAATAACTGCTTTATAATTATTCTTTTTAAAGTCATTGATAGCCTGCTGAACCCGTTCGGTGGTCATGGGCGTAAAGGTGATGATGCGAACATAGCCGATATCTGAACCGATCATGGCATGTTTTACCGTGGGGACCTCGATGATTGCCCGGGTAAGTTTAACGGGAAATTCCATCTTTTCGCCCCGCCTGATAAGGATGGTAACTTCAGTCCCCGGCGTCCCTCGCAGTTTTGAAAGCACCTGGTCCATGGTGAGTTTCTCCGTATTTTCACCATTTATTTCTATAATAAGGTCTCCTGGCTGAATCCCGGCACGCCAACCGGGGGTATCTTCTATGGGCGCGGCTACCTCAACAAAGGGAGGGGTCCCATCGGGACGAGGCCCGGTAGGTTTGGAAATATAGAGACCCACACCGCCAAAGGAGCCCTGGGTGGTATCATTCAGGTCCGACATATCCGCTTCGGTTAAAAAGGTAGAATAGGGATCCTTAAGGGCTTCGAACATCCCTTTCATCGCCCCCTCGTAGAGGACTTTAGGGTCCACCTCATCAACATAATGTCTGAGGATGAAATCATAGACATTCTGGATGATCGCCGGATAATTCTGTTCAGTTGCAGCCCTATTCTGGGCCTGAATATCGCTGACCGCTACAAAAAGTAAGAGTAAACTGAATACAACGGTGGAGCCAATCCAAATAAATGATTGAAACCCTTTCTTCTGGGGCAATCTAGTGTTAGGTTCATTCATAACTCTATTCTAGAGATGAAAACGCCTTTGTCAACCAAGGGGCTGTCAAAATAGGTTGTGTTACTTCTATAAAACCCCTTGACCGTAAGGAACTATACCCGTAGAGTTTTACCATGAAACTACACAGGCCTCTCAGCTTAAGTATCTTCCTATATGAAGTTGTGCGTATGGTTACTCTCCTCGTATTGAGTGCATCGGTACGGTCCGCTTCTTTTGTCAGCCCCGCACTTATGGCTTATTTATTGGCCCCCCAGATTCTCTATGTGTTTATGGCCCTTTTTCTTTGGATTGATGAACCTAAGTATCATAGTTACCTTCCCCTCTATGTCTGGGGGAAAAGTATCAGTCTGTGGGCTGCTTTATTGTGGGTTTTTACCTCATTTCAGAGCCTTGTAAAAACCATTGTGATGTATACGGGTTCGGCGGCAGATTCCCTTATGATTGCCTTTACCGTCTTGATACCCCTGGAGATTGTAACCATAATTACTATGGGTATAAAGCTGAAACGGTCAGCGGAGGATAATTGATGCGTATTCTTCCCATTGCCAGCGGAAAAGGCGGTGTAGGTAAGTCCCTCATTTCTGCCAATTTGGCTATAGCCTTTGCCCAGGCGGGGAAGAAGGTAGTCCTGGCTGATCTGGACCTGGGGGCCTCGAATCTGCATCTCCTCATCGGGTATCGGGCTCCAAAAATTGGAATCGGCACCTTTTTAAACGATCTTCGGTCTGATTTTTCCCGGGTGGTGGTAGATACGGATATTCCGAATCTGCGTTTTATTCCGGGAGACGCTGAAATTCCCGGCAGTGCGAATCTTAAGCCTGCCCAGGTAAGCGCCCTGGCCCGCAGGCTCTTAGGTCTCGATTGTGACATCCTGGTCCTTGATCTGGGGGCGGGCACCCATCAATCTATACTGGATTTCTTTCTTCTTTCTGGTCAGGGAATAGTGGTTACAACCCCAACGGTTACAGCTACCTTAAACGCCTATCTTTTTCTCAAAAACACCGTGTTCCGCCTTATGTATTCCTCCTTTAAAAAGGGCAGCGGTGCCTACGAATATCTGGAAAAGCTGAGAAAGGATGGCTCCAGTCTGCAGCAACTCTATATTCCGAAACTCATGGAAGCCATTCGGGAAATTGATCCAGAGTCCCATGCAAAATTCAAAGAACGGATGAAGCTGTTTCACCCCCGGCTCATCATGAACATGATTGAGGACCCCAAAAGCGCTGAGGTAGCCCAGAAGATTCGCCGGTCCTGTGCGGAGTATCTGGATCTGGAAATAGAGCATCTGGGGGTCATTTACTGGGATACGCTGCAGGATACGGCATTAGCAGCTCGACTTCCCATTATTATCTATAAAAATCAGTCGATCCTTTCCCAGGCAATATACCGGATTGCCGATAAAATTCTCCAGTCTGAGGAAGACATGCTGCCCCTGGAGGGCCGTAGTATTGAAGAGAGTTTTCAGGAAGCGGAAATGGAGGCGGAGGTCGATTTTGAAGCCAAGATGGAATATGTGGAAGATCTCCTTCATAGCGGGGCCCTCTCCATGGCAGACCTGGTGGAAACCGTAAAAACCCAGCAGCTTGAAATAAGCCAGCTCCGGAAAGAGAATTTGTTTCTGAAAAGCAGGCTGGTAAAGTTCTTGTCCGGGCAGAGCCAGGATAAACAGCGCAGTTAGATGCCTGGGGAGATGGGTTGATGGCAGGAACCGTCATAAAGGGAGACTTACAGGTTATTGTCGATGCCATGGAGCTTGAAGTAAAGCTTTCCTTTTCTCCTGCCAAAGAGGGCCCGGAATGGTCTGGTGATGGGGTTTTAAAATTACTGGGTGAAAAGCGCTTTTCACCCCTTCCGTCCCCAAAGTTTATAGAAGAGATCCTGCAGCGTTTTGCAAAAGCGAAAGGGCCTGTAGCGGAAATCATGATAAAGGGGGAAGCACCTCAGGATCCTGTGCCAGAAAAGGTGACATGGTCAGAGCTGCCGGTGCCTCCCGAGCTGGCTCCGCTTATTCCAGAAGTCTCAGCCAAAGCAGGACCTCCGACGCTATTTCAAATAAAAGTAGAAAAGATAAAACGGGAGACCGTGGTTTCTAAACCTGGTCCGCTTCCTTTTTTACCTCCTAAAAAAGAGGTTGTTGTTACCTACGATAAAAAGGAAACCAAGGAACCGGTGTATGTAGACCCCACAGTCCTCGATCATGCCTATGCACATAAAGGAGAGAGGGTTGGTCTGGTCGCTCCCCCAAAGCCGGGTAAGCCAGGAAAAAGTGTGTATGGCAAACCGGTTCCTCCCGATGCAACCCTGGATACCCAATTTTATCTTGGTGCCGGCCTCGTTCGGGATAAAAATGAAATAAAGGCTGAACGAACCGGTGTAGTGCGGATTGGAAAAAACTGGGCGGATATGCTCCCCTTGAGTGGCCATGACTGGAGGGTAGAAAAGGGAAGTGATGGGGTGAGCTTCTTTTTATATTTGGAAGCTGGTAACCCCCGTTTACCCATGCCCCAGGCGGTTGATATTATTTCATCCGCGGTTTCCCAGGGAGCCAGGGCGGAGGATCTTCTCTCTGAATCGGAGCTTACCAAGCTTATACAGGATACTATTTTTAACGGATCCACATTACAGGCCCATCCATTGTCGCGGTCCATGGATGGGTTTGCCCAGGTAGTCGTTTCAAGTGATGCCTTACTGGCTACGTTGCATTTGCGCAAAGCCCTTGCCGGCGGAAGCCCCCTTACCCTTAAGGCCATTTCCGATGCTATTCGCACCTCCCGGGTTCGTGGTTTTGATGCTGAAAAGGTAAAGGCGGATATTCTATCCTTTATGCAGAGCCAGGATGTGGAACTGAAGGATTACATCCTGGTTCAGGGAAAAGAGCCTGGCCGGGGAAAAGATAAGGAGATACGTCTTACTGTTTCGCTGCTTCCTGAAGCAGAACGAAATGGACAGATGCAACGTTTGGTTTCTGACCCGAAGGTTGTGTCCATACTCTCCACCGAAGCTGCATTTCCCCTTACTGAGTGTACCGACATGGCTCTGGTCCAGAAGGGCACCCATGTGGCCAGTATTACCCAGCCTCCGGCAGGCAGCCCCGGGATGAATGTATATGGCAATGAAATTCCCGGTATCCCGGGTAATGATCCCGATATCGATCTATATGATGGGTTATCGCTGCGTCTCCCAGATATTATTGCTGAAAAATCGGGAATCCTCTGTATTAAACACGTCCCGCCTCGCTTTCAGGCCTTTATCCTTGAGTACCGGGATGCACAAATAACGGTGAGCCTTTCCCCCGATGCCATGGAGGCCAGGTTGAGCCTGATCCGTGAATCGGGCCCTGGAAAGCCCCTGACCGCTGAGGCCATTAACAATGCATTGGCGGAGGCTGGGGTCATTCGAGGTATCGATGGCAGTGCGATTGCTGAGGCTCTTAAGAAAGCCCTGGAGACCGGTTCCTGTGAATCCTGTGTAATTGCCCGCGGGGAGGCAGCCGTACCCGCGGGGGAACGGTCCATCACCTGGCTTGTGGATCTAAAGGCAGGTCCTGATGGGGGCGGGGTAATTAAAAAAGCGCCGGTCAAAGAAGGCCAGGTTATTGCGAGGATTACAGAAACCGGCACTGAAGGCCGGGCTGGTTTTGATGTGAAAGGAACTGTGCTGCCGCCTGAGAAGGGGACCGGTGTAAAGATTCAGCATGATGATTCAATTCTGGAAAAGCCCATTGAACGAGGGCAGGAATGGGTGGCTAAGAGAACGGGGGATCTGGTATTCGACGGCTGGACTGTTAAAATCACTTCCCTGTATACGATCAAGTCCGATGTAGGGCCCTTGACGGGAAATATCAATTTTGTTGGTGAAGTTCGTATAGCCGGTTCGGTCACTTCCGGTTTTGCGGTCTTTGGCGGGCAGGATGTGCTTATCGGTGGTACGGTGGAAGCCGCCCTGGTATCCGCAGGAGGCAAGGTGGTGATACGTCAGGGTGTAATTGGCGGCGGCAAGGGGGTTATCCGGGCCCGGAAAACGATTGAAGCGGGCTTTGTGGAGCAGGCGACCCTGCTTGCGGTGGAGCATATCCGGATTCAGAATGGCTGTCTGGGTAGTAACGTGAAGACCAATGGCCGTCTGTTTTTGGTCAGTGAGCGGGGCAACCTTGTTGGGGGACTCTGTCGGGCCCGGCAGGGTGTGGATGCTGCCAACCTGGGCTCCGAACGGGCGATTCATACTGAACTATCCTTCGGGCAGGATTACCTTGTTATGGATCAAATCGAGGTAATCGAACGGGAAATAGAAAAGATAAAGCGGGCTCTGCAGGAAGTGGAATTTAAAATAAAAAAAATAGGCTCCACAGGCGCTGGACTGGATGCGGTCAGAGCAGAAAAGGTCAGGCTGATGAAATTAATGGAAAAATACGGACTGAATCTTTTTACCCTGCGGGAAAAATTTGAGGAACACCATAATTCTGAAATCCGCATCCGGGGTACGGTGTATCCAGGGGTGGTCTTAGAGAGTCATGGCCGGTATTATGAGGTAAAACAGAAACGAACCGGGGTGGTATTCTTCTTTAACCGAGATACGGGCCGTATTCAAGAAAAAACACTATAAACAGGAGTTCCTATGTTACTGTATATACCCTATCCTTCCTGGCTGAAACCGGAAATTATTCCTGGCCTGCCGGTCCGCTGGTATGGGCTTATGTATTTGATTGCCTTTGTTATTGCCTATCTCCTTTTTCGCAGACAGGAAAAGGAACGGTCCCTTAAGTTAGACGATGATAGCGTTTCATCCCTCTTTTTCTGGACCATCGTGGGACTCCTCGTGGGGGCTCGTATCTTTGCTACCATTGTCTATGATACGAGCGGGATATACATCCAGAAACCCTGGCGTATTTTCTGGCCCTTTGATGGTGGTAAATTTGTGGGACTCCAGGGCATGAGCTACCATGGGGGACTCATTGGGGCAACCATTGGTTTTATCGCCTATTGCCGGTACCGGAAATGGGATGCCCGTGAACTGGGGGATATGCTTGTCGCCGCAGTACCCCTGGGATATACCTTTGGACGGCTTGGGAATTTTATAAACGGGGAACTCTATGGGAGGGTAACCACGAGTCCTATTGGGATGATTTTCCCCCATGCGGAACAATTTCCCTACGAGCTTCCCTGGGTAAAGGAAATCGCGGAAAAGCTTGCGATTATCCCGGTCAATGGGTATGTGAACTTGCCCCGGCATCCTTCTCAGTTGTATGAAGCCTTTTTTGAAGGGATTGTGTTATGGGTCATACTATGGCTACTCCGAAACCGGCGCCCCTTTAAGGGATTTTTAATCGGTATGTATGTGATTGGCTACGGTGCTATCAGGTTTTTCATTGAATATTTCCGGGAACCCGATGCTGATTTGGGGTATCGGATAGAGCTCGTAAAAACCGGTCTGCCGCCAGCCCTTTTTTCTTCATTTTTTAACTTCTCTACTGGACAAATACTCTGTTTTTTGATGATCCTTGGGGGCGGAATCTGGCTTTTTATCGCATCAAAACTGCCCAATAATAAGCCAGGAACCGTGGAGCTTGGCATGCCAGCCCTGGTGGAAACCCATCAGATCGATAGGGCCAGGCGAAAGAATGAACAGAGAAATCTGCGTAAAAAACTGAAATAACAGGGTTTTTCATGAAGTATTACAGCACCCGTGACCGTTCTACATCGGTATCCTTTTCTGCAGCGGCCCTTAACGGGCTTGCTTCCGACGGCGGGCTCTTTATCCCCCAGGAAATTCCCCAGTTTTCCCCCAGTGTCAGGTCTTCCCTGGGAACCATGAATTTTATTGAGCTCGCATTTGAAACAATCCGGCCCTATGTCCATGAGGACATCCCCGATTCGGTACTTGGGGATATGGTGGAATCGGCCTTTAATTTTCCTGCCCCCCTTGTGCCGGTGGATGACCGCTTTGTCTTAGAGTTGTTCCACGGGCCCACGGCGGCCTTTAAGGATTTTGGAGCCCGCTTTATGGCCCGTTCCTTTGCCTATCTCAGGCGAAATGAGGATCGGGAACTGCATATCCTGGTTGCAACCTCAGGAGATACCGGAGGGGCTGTAGCGGACGGTTTCTTTGGGGTAGAGGGTATTGCGGTAACGGTCCTCTACCCAAAGGGGCGGGTAAGTCCTCTGCAGGAACGGCAGATAGCGGGACTTGGGGGTAATGTTTCGGCCATCGCCGTAGAAGGGAGTTTTGATGACTGCCAGCGGCTGGTAAAGAGCGCCTTTGTTCATCCTGAATTAAGCCGGCGTTTGAACCTGTCATCGGCCAATTCCATCAATATTTCCCGGCTTGTACCCCAGTCGGTATATTATGTGGCTGCCTCAGCCCTGGCGAAGAGCGGCCGCTACAGCCAGGATGGCAAGGCTACACCCCGGATGCGGGGAACTGGGGAGGGACAGCGGGCGGTACGGGATGGACGGCTAGGAAAGGACGTTCTTTTCTGTGTTCCCAGCGGCAACTTCGGAAACCTGACCGCCGGCCTCTACGCCCAGGCCATGGGTGCCCCCATTGCGGGCTTTATTGCGGCTACGAATATCAATAAAACAGTCCCCGAATATCTTGCCTCAGGGGTCTACCAGCCCCGTCCATCGGTGGCCACCATTTCTAACGCCATGGATGTGGGTGCCCCCAGTAATTTTGAACGGATGACCGCCCATTGGTCCTATGAGGAACTGCGCAAAAATATTCATGGCTTTTGGGTAGATGACGGAAAGACGAAAGAAACCATTGCACGGGTTTTTGATACATCAGGCTATGTACTCGATCCCCATGGAGCGGTGGGCTGGACCGCGGTAGACCAGTGGCTTTCAGCTAAGGAAGACCCCGTTCACCCCTTTGCCGGTTTTTCCGGACCTGTGGCGGTCCTTGGTACGGCCCATCCTGCAAAATTCGCAGAAACGGTAGAACCCCTCGTCGGACCCGTACCGGTTCCCCCATCCCTCGCTGAGGCCATGGGACGAACCGTACAATCGGTTACCATCAGGGCCGACGTAGAGGCCCTGGTAGAAACATTGCTTACCCTTCGATCTTAATCAGTTTCCGCTGGGACTCGGCCCGTTTTTTAATATTCAGGGTTAAAAGGCCGTTTTTAAAGGTGGCGGTAATAGCATCCGAATCCACATCGTCGGGCAAAGTAAAGGACCGGCGGAAGGATTCGCTGTACCGCTCACGGATCACATAGGAGCCCTTCTTTTCCTCTTTGTTCTCGTCCTTCTGGGATTCAATGGTGAGCACCTTCCCATCCACATGGACCTGAACACTCTTTTCATCATAGCCGGGCAGTTCCGCTTCCAGCACATAGCCATCGTCGGTTTCCCGAACATCGACAGCGGGGACCCGGCTGGAAAGGCTGGTCCGTGCGGGTGCCAGGGGTGATTCCCCGAAGAAGGAATCGATAAGCCGGTCAAAGTCATCCAGGGCGTTCTGGATGCTCACAGGGCGATAAAGACTTAATGCGTTCATAGGTATACCTCCTTATCCTTTAAGTTTTCATGTTATGATTCATTATTATTTTAGCAAAAACCGTGCCAAGTTATGGAAATATTTGTAAGTCATAGTTTTATAAAGATTTAATATATCATATATTGATGAAAATCCGGTTATGCCGGGGAGCTTGAGGTGATATATTGTGGAAGTATGAAACAGTTGTGTCAAATATACCCGTTTGGGATGTGTATATTTGACACAGTATACGGATGTATTAGGGGCTTCGGTGCATCAATTTGTACAAAAATACACCGCTTGATACATTGGGCATATCCGGTCCATAGTAGGGAAGCCTATGACCATTGAACAGGAAGATATTCTCTATGAGTTTCTCGAAGAGCGTCTGCAACCCTTTACTGTGTCAGACGTGGTAGAAGAAATATATAAAGTAGACCCGACGGGAAATTTCCGTTTAGCCGATGAGGTGCATACCTTTATAGAAAAACGGCGGCTGGCATTTCCGCTTCCAAACCGCTACTACCAGACCAGACGGGGCTATTTTGAAGGGGCCCGCTTTGTGATACGTCCCTCCAGACTGGAAATTCAGAACGGGATTCTTATTCCGGGGCACCGCTGTCTTCCCTTTGAAAACCCCATGCTCTTTCCCCATGAATTCCAGTTTGTATGGAAGGGAGAGCCGATCCCTAAGATTACTACAGAGGGCTCCCCGGAGGAATTTTACCCCTATTATAGTCTTTATGGTGAAGAATATGCCCCCCAGTATATTGCCCGGGATAATCCAGACAATGAGTCAGCCTTTAGTGCCAATCCCTATGAAGAACCCGGAGAGGTATCCATCACTACCTTAGATCTGCGGGCCCTGTATCGGGAGACGGGACTTGTACCGGGAAATGGCCTGGTGGTGCAGGTGAGCGACTGGAAAGCCGGGGTGTTTACCATTCTGGATGTATGGAGGGAGTCTGCGCTTTCTGAGGCTGCTGCCGAGTGGGCCCGTCTGCTTGAACAGGGCTTTTTTACAGCCTTTGAAACGATTGGCCCAGGGACTTCTACGTAAGAACAGCTTGTCTTTGCCTTCTGGTTCGGAGGACCGAGGCTTTTAGATATTCCCGCCATGGATGTGGAAACTTTCATGTATTCCTATACTGAAAAGATTGATACGGTTTCCTATGGAATGGAAACCCGCTTCTGGTATGCGGGTAAGGAAATC
>JAAYUZ010000067.1 GCA_012517385.1 Treponema sp.
TTGCGGGAATAGCTCAGTGGTAGAGCGCCACCTTGCCAAGGTGGATGTCGCGGGTCCGACTCCCGTTTCCCGCTTACAGGACTGTCTTAAAGGACGGTCCTTTTTTATGGCTTCTGAAAGCCTCATGCAAAATGCAGGCCAGGAAGTCTACCAGGTTACCATCAGGTGGTTTGAAAAGGTTGCGCCCTATTGACATTGGCTAACCTTTTCGCTACTGTAGCTTCGGTCTGTGGTGCCTTTCAGGTGCATCGCTGGACACCGCTGTGTTAAGAAGCGAGAGTGGTGAAATTGGTAGACACGCTAGACTTAGGATCTAGTGCCTCCGGCGTAAGGGTTCAAATCCCTTCTCTCGCATGCTGACTCTGTGTAGCAAGCACAGAAGGCCCAGGAGCAAATGTTATGCGGGAATAGCTCAGTGGTAGAGCGCCACCTTGCCAAGGTGGATGTCGCGGGTCCGACTCCCGTTTCCCGCTCTCAACGGAAGGCGATCCGGAACATACGCTGCGGCGAAGCGAATGTTTCGAATCGCCTTTTTTATTAGTTTACGTCAAATCATCCTGATGCAGGATCATCTGGCGAAATATCCCACACAAAAGAGGAAGTACCGTGGTAGTATCCAAAGAAATCACCAGAAAAGAACATTCCCAGGTTCAGCTTAAAGCAACTGTTTCCAATGCGGACGTACGTAAAGAATACGATGATCTAGTAGCCTATTATGCAAAAAACATTCAATTACCTGGATTCCGGAAGGGTAAAGCCCCTAAGGATATTGTAGAACGGAAATTGGGCGAAGGGCTTAAGGCAGATGCTTTAGGGCGGATTCTTGAAAAGGCCCTCCATGAACTCTTTGATGCAGAGGATTTTCCTGCCCAGGATAAACCCATCGCCTATTCCCAGCCTGAACTGGTCGATGAGCCCGTACTGGATATGGAGAAGGATCTTACTTTTACCGTAAAGTATGATGTATTCCCCTCGGTGACAGTAGGAACCTGGAAAGGTGTAGAAATAGAGAGCCCCGTGGTAGAGGTTACCGACGAGGATGTTCAGCGGGAACTCCAACAGCTCCAGGAACGCAATGCAATCGTAATGGATAAGAGCGAGGGAGCTCCGGTTGCAAAGAACGATGTGGTGACTATCAACTATGCGGAACTTGATGAAAACAAGGAACTCATTAAAGGCAGCGAACGGCAGGACTTCGTATTTACCGTCGGTTCCGGTGCCAATATCTATAAGATTGATGATGATATCCTGGGAATGAAAAAGGGTGAAACAAAGGTAATCACGAAAACCTTCCCTGCTGACTTTGAGTATCCCGAACTGGCTGGCCAGATCAAGACCATTTCGGTTACCGTAACCGCAGTAAAAGAGAAGAAACTCCCCGATCTGGACGATGATTTTGCCCAGGATGTTAACGAAAAATATAAGACCCTTGCTGAACTGAAGGCTGATCTTAAAAAGAATCTCGAAAAAACCCTGGAACAGCGGCTGAGAGAGCTGAAGGTAAATGATATTCTCGAGAAGGTTCTTACCACTTCCCAGATTGATCTTCCCGAATCGATGATTCGCCTTGAACAGGAAAGCCGCTGGCGCAATCTGGCCCGCCGGTTTAACTCCAGCGAAGAACAGCTCCTATCCATCATCCAGTCTATGGGAAAATCCTATGAGGATATGCTCGCTGAATGGCGGCCCGATGTAGAAAAGGCGCTGAAGAGCCGGCTCATTGTAGATACCCTCATTAAGGATCTTGGTATTACTGCTACCGACGAAGAATTGGAAGCAGAGATGCAGTCCATGGCTGAGGGTATGAACACCTCCATCGATGAGGTTAAGAAATATTACGAACAGGAACATATGAAGGAATATCTGCGGGAAGATGTGAAGGAACGGAAACTCTTTGATACCCTTATCGCGGAAGCTAAGGTTAAGAAGGGAAAGAAACAGAAATATCTGGACCTGATGGGAAATAATAGGTAAATTATACCCATGAATGAACAGATGAATAATTTGGTGCCGATCGTTGTTGAACAGACCGGCATTGGCGAACGATCCTACGACATCTATTCCCGGCTTCTCAAGGACAGAATCATATTTCTGGATGGTGAGATTAACGATATTACCGCGGACCTCGTGGTAGCCCAGATGCTCTTCCTTGAAGGCCAGGACCCTGAAAAGGATATCAGTCTCTATATCAACTCCCCCGGAGGCTCCGTAACCGCGGGCTTGGCGATTTATGATACCATGCAATATATTAAATGCGCAGTCCAGACCATCTGTCTTGGTCAGGCTGCTAGCATGGCAGCCCTGATACTTGCGGCAGGTACCGCAGGGAAACGGTTTGCCCTTCCCTCTTCCAGGATTCTTATCCATCAGCCCTGGGGAGGTGCTCAGGGGCAGGCAAAGGATATCGGCATACAGGCAAAAGAAATAAGCCGACTGAAAAAGCTGACCATAGAATACTTCGCAAAGCATACCGGTAAAACTGAGGCTCAGATTGCCCAGGATATGGAACGGGACTTCTTTATGTCTGCCCAGGATGCGGTTAGTTACGGTGTGGCAGACAAGATTTTAACGAGGGAGAAACATGGCACGGCTTCGTAATGGTACTGGTATTCATGAACGTTCTTGTTCATTCTGCGGAAAGAGTGCTGATATGGCCCGACGGCTTATTGCCGGTCCGAACGATATTTACATCTGTGATGAATGCGTAGAGGTCTGTCAGAAAATTCTTGCAGAAGAAGAACAGGACCTTTCCACCCAATTTACCGGCGATATTCCTACCCCAAAGGAAATAAAGGACTATCTGGACCAGTTTATCATTGGCCAGGATGCTGCAAAAAAGGCGCTGGCGGTGGCGGTCTATAACCATTACAAACGCATAGCTAATCCCTCAAAAACGGCCGATGATGTGGAGATAGAAAAATCGAATGTACTGCTGATCGGCCCAACGGGTACCGGAAAAACCTTACTGGCAAAAACCCTTGCACGAAAACTCAAGGTTCCCTTCGCTATCGCGGATGCAACCACCCTTACCGAAGCAGGTTATGTGGGTGAGGACGTCGAAAATATCCTCCTTAAGCTCATTCAAAATGCAGGGGGAAATATCGCAGCCGCTGAGCGGGGCATTGTGTATATCGATGAAATCGACAAAATCGCCCGAAAGGGAGAAAATGTCTCTATAACCAGGGATGTCTCTGGTGAAGGGGTTCAGCAGGCCCTGCTTAAAATTATCGAAGGAACCATAGCTTCAGTTCCTCCCCAGGGTGGCAGAAAACATCCCAACCAGGAGATGATTCGCATCGATACCACTAACATTCTCTTTATTTGCGGTGGTGCCTTTGTGGGGCTGGATAAGTTCATTGAGCAGCGAATTTCCCAGCATCCCCTCGGCTTCGGTGCCGATGTCCGTGAACGGAAGGATAAAAATCTTCAGGAACTGTATAAGAACCTGCATCCCGATGACCTGATCCGTTTTGGCATGATCCCCGAATTTATAGGCCGGCTCCCCATTACGGTAACCCTGGATGATCTGAAAAAAGAGGATCTGAAACGGATCATCACCGAACCGAGAAATGCGATTCTTAAACAGTATCAGGCATCCCTCGCTATCGACGATGTAGAACTGGTCTTTACCGATGAAGCCATCGATGCGATTGCCGAAACAGCGATAAAACAGAAAACCGGAGCCCGGGGTTTACGGGCCATTGTTGAACGGATGATGACCGACATCATGTTTGAGATTCCATCAATTGAAGGGAAAAAACGGGTGGTGGTTACCAAAGATGTGGTTCTGAAATCAGAACGACCGGAAATCATACCCCTGCAGAAAAGCGCATGAGTTTACTTTCTGCATTTAAGGGCAGGAATACTAAAGACGAACTCCCTCTCCTACCGGTGAGGGAGTTTGTTGTTTTTCCCCATACTATGATTCCCCTCTTCATTACCTATCCCGCGGGGATTAAGGCGGTAGAGGAGGCCCTTAAAAGGGATCAGCGGCTCTTCGCTGCCTGTCGTAAGGATACCACGAATGATGATGCTACCTATCCGGTGGGAACTGTAGCCAATATCGTTCAGCAACTGAAACTGCCCGATGGATCCTACAGAATTGTTTTACATGGGGAATACCGGGGGCGTATTGCAAATGTGAATACCCATGACCAGATTAACCTGGTCACGGTACAACCAATTCAAACCACTCCAATTACAGAACAGGAACATGCAGAGATCGAAGCCCTCATGCGGGCTGTACAGCGATCCTTCACGCAATATGCGGAACTTTCAAAAAAAATAAGCACCGAAGTACTTTCGGCGGTTGAACGGGCAGAGACGGCAGAAAAACTCTGTAATATAGCCTCCAATGCCTTATCCATCAAAATAGAAAAAAAGATTGAGCTCCTTGAACTTGATGAAACCCCAAGAAGGCTCCAGTCCTTGCTTGAAAATCTGGAATTAGAAAATGAAATAATTTCCCTCCAGCGTAAAATTACCGGCAAAGTTAAGAGCCGGATGGAAAAAACGCAACGGGAATACATACTCAACGAACAGCTTAAGGAAATTAACAAGGAGCTTGGCCGGGATACGGGGGATGATGAATTCACCGAACTTGAAAAGGCCCTCGAAGAAAGGAATCCACCGGAAGAGGTCCTTGCAAAGGCTAAAAAAGAACTTAACCGGCTTAAAAAACTGCAAAGTCTTTCTCCTGAAGCGGGGGTTCTGCGAACCTACCTGGAATGGATTATTGACCTTCCCTGGAATGAAACCACCACCGATGCCAACGACCTGGCCTTGGCAGAGGAAATCCTGAACCATGATCATTATAACATGAAAAAGGCCAAGGAACGGATTATCGAATTCCTGGCGGTACGGCAACTTACGAGCCAATTGAAGGGGCCCATATTGTGTTTTGTCGGCCCGCCAGGAACGGGTAAGACCAGCCTTGGGAAATCCGTAGCCAGGGCTTTGGGCCGAAATTTTATCCGCATTTCCCTGGGCGGGGTCCGGGACGAAGCTGAAATTCGTGGTCACCGTAAAACCTATGTAGGGGCGCTCCCCGGCAAAATTATTCAGTCCATGCGGAAAGCCAAAACTATCAACCCGGTATTCCTCCTTGACGAAATTGATAAATTATCGAGCGATTTCAGGGGAGACCCGGCGTCTGCCCTCCTCGAAGTTCTGGACCCTGAGCAAAATGCCAGCTTTACGGACCATTATCTTGAAGTATCCTACGACCTCTCCAAGGTCCTGTTTATTGCTACTGCGAATTCGCTCCATACTATTCCCCATCCCCTACTGGACCGTATGGAGGTAATCGAAGTTCCTGGATATGGTGAAGAAGAAAAACTTCAAATTGCAAAACGTTTTCTGATCCCCAAACAGCTAGAGGAGAACGGCCTTGCTAAGGCTGGAATTAAATTTCAGGATGAGGCGATCCGCGACATAATCCGTTATCGAACCATGGAATCGGGGGTACGGGGTCTTGAACGGGAAATTGCCCATTGCATCCGAAGGCTTGCTAAAGTAGCAATAGAACAGGGCTATGGCAAGGAAAAAGATATAGGGGAATTCAAAAAAACAATACGGCTGAACTCGCTGGATGCACTTCTTGGCAAGAGAAAATTTAAACACGATGTGGTGTTCAAGGAACCCCGTATTGGGGTTTGTTATGGACTGGCCTGGACCGAAACTGGGGGGACCATATTACCGGTTGAAACGGTAACCTTTGAAGGTTCCGGAGAACTTATCATGACTGGCAATTTAGGGGACGTAATGAAAGAAAGCGCCCGGACTGCCCTGTCATACTTAAGAAGCATAAGCCCCAGACTTTCCATGGTGGTGGAAGATATTGGCAAAACGGACTTTCATATCCATGTACCTGAAGGTGCTATTCCCAAGGATGGGCCCTCCGCAGGAATTACCCTGGCAGTGTCTTTGCTCTCCACCATGACCCAGAAACCAGTAAGGGGGGGCTTTGCAATGACCGGCGAACTGACCCTGACCGGAAGGGTCCTTCCTATTGGCGGGCTGAAAGAAAAACTGCTTGCCGCCATCCGGAACGGTATGACCGATGTACTTATACCGAAGGGCAACCTGGATGATCTGGAAGAACTGGATAAGGATATCAGGGATGCCCTTACCATCCATGGGATCGAACAGGCCGATGAAGCCTTTGCCATCCTCTTTGAGCCTTCAATATTTGAATAGTTTTTTTGACCTACAGTGTGCGGCCTGCGGTCTCCATTAAAATCTTAAAGGTTTGTTCAGCACAGCGTTCCCAGGAAAAAAGCTTTGCCCGTTCAAGTCCCCGCTGGCGGCATTCCTTGTATACTTCCCGGTTTGTAGCGAGGGTAACCATCCGGTCAGCCATATCTTCCGCAGAGTTTGGGTCAAAATAGAGGGCCCCATGTTCCGCAGTTTCTGGTAAAGAGGCTGACCGGGCACAGGCAACGGGTACACCGCAGGCCATGGCCTCTAAAACACCCATACCAAACCCTTCGTATTTAGAAGGGAATACCACCATTTCAGAACCTGCATACAGTTCTGGCAGGTTTTTCA
The DNA here is from genome assembly GCA_012517385.1 of Treponema sp. GTDB lineage: Bacteria > Spirochaetota > Spirochaetia > Treponematales > Breznakiellaceae > Gracilinema. The sequence goes on from JAAYUZ010000067.1 coordinate 6,550, forward strand.
GAGGAAAATGGCCGGTAAAGAATATATCATTTTTATATTTTGAATGGGCGGCGGCCTTTTTTACCCGATCCGCATGTTTTGAATCCGCACCAGCCAGAACCAGTCGGTGTGGATACTTGGTTCGTTCTTTAAAAATTGCAAAGGCTTCGATGAGTTTAATATGATTTTTTACAGGATGATCTATCCGTGAAACATACAAAATATAGGGCCGGCGAAAACTGAAGGGTTGAATTAACACCACCGTTTCTTCATTTCGGGGACGGGGATAAAAGGCCTGCAAATCTATACCGTTCGGAATTACTTCTATTCTGTTTTCATTAACTCGAGCCACTTCAACAAGTTCCTGTTTTACCCATTCGCTCACTGCAATAATCCTATCCAAATTTCGTAAAGAATCGGGAAACACAAGTCGGAGCACCGCCCCGAGATGTTCCCGGCTTCTCCATGGGCCTCGATAGGCGGCCATATCATGGACCGTACCTACGGTTGGGCAGGGAGAACGGAGGGGAAGCACCCTGTGGGCGGCGGGAAAGAAACAAACTCCATATCCCCGGCCTTTTGCGAATTCGGGATATTTATAAATATGCCAGAGCGAATTGGCGGTTCTGCTGGTTTTAAAGGACTGGGAAATAAAATCCAGGTCCTCTGCCACATCAGTGTAGGCAAATTTATCGAATTCCCACCCAAAGAGTTCGAGCATGGCCTGGGACCGGGGAAGCCGTCGTAAAAGCTGGGTCAGATAGACCCCAACACCGGATTTTCCTCCATCGCATGCAAAGGTATCAATTCCAATCTTCATAGATCCACTCCTTGGCTCTATCCAAAGGTTTTACGAAATATCAGCATTAAAACAGCCATTTTTTTAAAATCCTGCTTGCAACGCAACAGATAGCGTGATAGAATGCATTTCAAGCAATAAAAACACCATATATAGCGCCTTTTTGAAAGGCGATGTTCATCAACCTATAGATTGGGAGTAGTATAGCATGAGATGCCCCCATTGTGGCAACTTCGACGACAAAGTTATTGAATCCCGGACCCTCGCAAATGGCGAAGCCATCCGACGGCGCAGAGAATGTAACGGATGTGGGTACCGTTTTACAAGTTACGAACGAATCGAAGATAAGCAATTCATGGTGATTAAGCGGGATGGCCGGCGGGAGCCCTTTGATAGGACGAAAATAGAACGGGGAGTTCAACGGGCATTGGAAAAACGCCCCGTTTCTCAAATGACCATAGAGAATATTGTAAACGAGATCGAAGATGCGGTTGTTATCGCCGGGAAGGCTAACCACGAAATCCCCAGCACCGAAATTGGAGAGCTGGTTCTGGAAAAGCTCGGTGCGATCGATAAGGTGGCCTACATCCGCTTTGCCTCAGTGTATCGGCACTTTAAGGATCTGAATGAATTTGTCCAAGAAATACAAAAGTTGGGAGGGAATCGATGATAAAACAGGTGGTGAAACGGTCCGGCAATATAGAGGCCTACGACAGGCTTAAAATAGAAGCCGCCGTAGGCAAGGCTTTTAAGGCAGTAGGGGTTCCGGAAATTGGAGATGACAGGAAAAACAAAGTTCAGAGGATAGTAGATCGGGTTGAAGAACTCCTGGCTCAGATGATGAAACAACGGCACCCCAATTCCATACCTGCCATCGAAGAAATTCAGGACCTTGTAGAAACCGCTCTTATTGAGTCCCAGGAGATTGGGGTTGCCAAGGCCTATATACTGTACCGGTCCCGCCATGAGGCAATACGGGATACAAAAAAACTCCTGCTTGATATCGATGCAACCATGGATGGATACCTCAACCAGTCTGACTGGCGGGTTAATGAAAACGCAAACGTGAACTATTCCTTAGGGGGTCTCATCCTTCATAATTCGGGCACGATTACGGCTAACTACTGGCTTAAAAACATTTATTCCGAAGCAGTCGCAGAGGCCCACAGGAATGCGGACTTTCATATCCACGATTTATCCATGTTTTCCGGCTACTGTGCCGGCTGGTCCCTGAGACAGCTTATCCAGGAAGGCTTAGGGGGTGTTCCCGACAATATTACCTCAAAACCGGCCCGGCATCTTTCTACCCTCATGCAGCAGGCGGTGAATTTTCTTGGCTGCCTTCAGAATGAATGGGCAGGGGCCCAGGCCTTCAGTTCCTTTGATACCTATATTGCCCCCTTTGTTAAGAGAGATAAGCTCACCGATAAGGAACTGAAACAGTGCCTGCAAAGTTTTATCTTTGGTGTCAACACCCCAAGCCGCTGGGGCAGTCAGGCGCCCTTTACCAATATTACCTTGGATTGGACCGTTCCCCAGGATCTTAAGGAAAAACCTGCCATAGTGGGCGGCAAAGAACAGGACTTTACCTACGGCGACTGTCAGGAAGAAATGGACCGGGTCAACCGGATATTCATTGAATTGATGTTGGAAGGGGATGCGGAGGGCCGGGGCTTTCAGTACCCTATTCCCACCTATAATATTACCGCCGATTTTAACTGGGACAGCGAAAACGCCAAACTTCTTTTTGAAATGACCAGCCGTTATGGAACACCCTATTTTCAGAACTTTGTCAATTCAGATTTGAATCCCAGCGATGTCCGTTCCATGTGCTGCCGGTTACAGTTGGATAAACGGGAATTACGGAAACGGGGGGGGCGGCCTCTTCGGTTCCGATGAGCTGACCGGTTCTATTGGTGTAGTTACTATCAACTTGCCCCGGATTGGCTACCTGGCTAAGTATGAAGACGATTTTTACCGCCGCCTGGGCCGCCTCATGGACTTGGCTAAGGAAAGCCTTATAACCAAGCGCAAGGTGGTGAACCGACTGCTTGAGGCGGGTCTCTTCCCCTACACAAAGCGGTACCTTAAGACCCTGGATAATCACTTTAATACCATTGGTCTCGTTGGAATGAATGAATGCCTTCAGAATTTCTTTGGACCTGACATTACCATCGCCACCGAACAGGGCCAGGCCTTTGCCCTAAAAA
>JAAYUZ010000068.1 GCA_012517385.1 Treponema sp.
ACCACCGCATTAAAGTCCCCTTCATGGGGCAGGGAAGATGTCCAAAGGGGGATATTATTTTCAGCAAGCACCATCTTAAGACTTGTTGAACCGATGTTGATTCCTAATGTGCGCATAGCAAACCTCGTCACATGCAGATAACCTGTCTGGACTGCACCTGACACTCAGGATGATCCAGGCAAGCCGGCGTTTTTGAAACATTTTGAGTTACCTGAGCTGTGCAAATTGTCTCAAGTAATCGGCCTATATGATAGGATATAGTAACGAAGCGCAGTATTTGTATCAATAGCTAAAAGGTGATTATAAGCGTCGTGCCCGCTGTACCCAGCACTTCCAGATGGCCCTTAATTTGCTGAACCAAGGTCTCGATAAGGGTGAAGCCCAGGGACGTTTTTGCCTTCTCCTGCCAGTTTTCAGGCAATCCTGGACCATCATCGGCTATCGTAAAACACCGCAACCCATTGTTTTGCCGTTTAAGGCTGATTCGGAGTTCTCCCTTCTCACGGCCGCCATAGGCATATTTAAAGGCATTGGTAACCGCCTCATTAAAAATAAGCCCCAGGGGAGTCGCAATATCAAGACTCACTTCCATCGGATCTATATCCATCTGGACTTCGACCCGTACACGGGTTTCGTAATAGGCGGAACTTAATTCATCCAGAAGCCGTTCCAGATAATCGGTCATCTCTATTGATGAAAACCGGTCTGACCGGTACAGGAGTTCATGGACCTGCGCCATGGTCCTGATCCGCTGCTGGGTTTCTTCAAGGAGGCCCCGGTCTTGTTCGTTGTTTAAGGCTATTGACTGCAGCTGGATGAGGCTCGATACAACCTGGAGGTTATTCTTGACACGATGGTGTATTTCTCTTAAGAGAGTTTCCTTTTCCCGCAAAGATCGGGCCAATTGCTCCTGCATGTCATGCTGAGCTGAAGTATCCCGTACAATAAAGAGGACCAGGTCCGCTTCTCCGGCTAAACGGACTATGCGGGCTTCGAAATGCCGCCTGCCTTCGATTACATCCAGGTTATATTCGATGACCACCACATCCTGGCCGCTGAGGGCCCGGGAAATGGCATCCAGCATTTTTGTTGCTACATCCGGAGGCAAACCAACTTCTGCGATAGAATGACCTAAGAGCTCCTTTTCGTCGCCAATCAGGATTGCGGGATTTGATGTTTTTATATCGATGTAGCGCCCTTCCCGGTCCATGGTCAGAAACAGATCCGGCAGCGCACTGATAAAGGCCCGGTTTTTCCGTTCGCTGGCTAAAAGGGCCCGGTTTTTCTGGATCAGTTCTGCGGTACGTCGGGCAACCTCAAGCCTGAGAGCAACAATAAAGAGGGATAAAACAAGGGTTATACCCAGGGCAATAGCAAGTACGATGAGAATCGGGATCCAATTCACCGTACGTCCTATGTGTTGTCCCATCCAACGTTCGTTAATTTCTGTATAGACCGATGGTGAGATAGCAGCAAACCCCTTGCTGAGCACCTGATACAGGTCCCTGCCATCCCGCAAGGGACTGCGGGTCTTCAGAACCGCCCGGTGAAACTGGCCTGAATAGAGTGTAAGGACTTTGTGGAATTCCTGGTCGAGCCGGTATTTATAAAGAAAATATTCCGCCGGAGGCTCATCAATACAGAAGATCCGAACTTCGTTATTTTTAGCAGCCCGGATAATAGTTTCATAGCTGGGGAAAAAGAGAAAATCCCTTATTCCCTTTTCTTTAAGGACTTCAACCGCCGCATCCCCTTCTTTAACAGCAATACGAAACCCCTTAAGGTCCTGAATCTTTGCAAGACCGCCAATACTTTTATGGGAGTAGACTGCTACAGGGATATCCGCATAGGGGGATAGAAAATCATAGAACTGTTCCCGTTCCGGAGTCCTGAAGATGGAATCAATAACATCGGACTTACCGGCTCGCATCTCCGCCTGGGCTTTGGCCCAGTCCATCGCATCAAACTGGACACCTATACCCGTAACAGAGGACCAGGCCCGCCACTGGTCCGGAATTATTCCCTGTAGAGCCCCTGTTTCATCGCGGAATACATAGGGGGGATAGTTGTCATCACAAACCACCCGGATCTGGATAGGCGGTTTTTCTTTTTGTATATCATCCTGCGCGATGAGGGGTACTGAAACAAGCAGGACCACCCACAATGCAAGAAAGGGCTGGCATCGCATACCATTACTGTACACCAGAAGGGGTAAAAATGCAAAAACTATCACAACCTATGGGCGAAAGAGTATCCCCCACAACAAACCCAGCATGGGAATCAGGCTCTGGATTATGAATATCTTTGAGATACTCTGCATATTAGGGCCCTTGGTATCATGGGAATAGCCCCGCTGGTGCATGTGGGCATACTCCAAAAGGATGATCACTGCTGCAGGTATGACAAGCCAGCCAGTAAGGGGCGGCAATATCCCCAGGAATGCAAGGATACCATATCCCAATATACCCAGGAGGCCCTCTATATAGACAAGGGTCTCTGCACCGGCTTGACCCAGCACGATGGCTAGGGTTTTCCGTCCCGCCTCCGCATCGCCAGTCATGTCACAGGCATTATTAACCGAAAGAATTGCTGCGATAGCCAGGGTTTGGGGCAGGGCTGCCAGGACCGCCTGCCAGGAGATGTGGCTGGTGAGGATATAATAATTGATGATAAAAAACACGAGTCCCAGAAAGCCCCCGGCAAAGAGTTCCCCCAGGGGGGTAGATGATATGGGCCGGCTACCGCCGCTGTAAAAAAAGCCCACGAGGAGGGACAGGGCTCCGAGGAGCAGCACCAGGGGGCCTGTCATGGCAATGATGATAAGCCCCACCACCATGGCAAAGAGATAACAGAGGACACTCACCAGGAGGGCTGCGCCAGGTGATACCCCTTCATGGATGATTACTTTCGCCGATTCCCGGTTAAACCGGGGATCATCCACATTCCGGTACCAGTCAAAGTAGCTGTTAAAGCCCGTGGTGCCCATGTCGACCGCCAGGGCAGAAATAAATACGAGCAGGGCCAGTAGGGGTGATACATGACCAGCCGCATAGAGGCTGTAGAGCAGACTGATACAATAGGTGGAGATGCTTACAATCTTAGTGCGGAGTTCCACAATCCCTGAAAATTGTTTAAAGGTCATATCCTTACTGTATCCTGCCTGGGCTACATTATGCAATTATTCGCTTTTTACTCTTCAGGGTACTATAATCATAGTAACGATGAAGAGCAAGAAGGGTATTTATATATCCATAAAACGGGCTCAGTATTACATAGTTCTCATTTCGCTCATACCGGCCCTCATCATTATCAGTATTTCTGAAAACAGACGGGCCCGGCAGTGGGAATCCATTACCGCCCAGGAAGCCCTGAACCAGGCCCGCAGCATTGCAAACCTGCAGTACAGTATCACCGAAGCCACCCGCCAGATGCTGGCTACCCTGGCAGCCCTCCCTGAATTTCAGCGTCTTGACGGAGCGGCCATGAAACCCATCCTGCAAAACATCCACGCCCAGAATAATGCCTACCTCAATTTTACAGCATCGATAGCGAGGGTGTGGTAGTGGCATCCTCACGGCTGGAAGCGGGGGTAAACCTTAAGGGGAGGCCCCATATAGAGGCGGTATTACATACTGCAGGATTTTCTCCCGGGGCCTATATTGTAGGACTGGTGGAAAATACACCCTCCTTTTCCTTTGCCTACCCTATCATATCAGCCAAGGGAGACTTGAAGGGAGCGATCGCCGCCACTTTTAAACTCAGCTCCTATGAAGCTTACATGAAGGACCTCAGCATTCCGCGGGATACCATATTGGGCCTGGTAGATCGCTATGGAACGAGGCTCTTTTATTATCCCCCCAGCGAAACAAATCCTATCGGGAAACCTATAAAGTATGAGATATGGGACCCTATGCAAAATGGGTCCGATTCGGACGTGTTATTAAACACCGGATCGGATGGCAAAAAGCGGTACTACGCCTACACAAAATTAAGGATAAGGCCCGATGAAGCGCCTTATATGTATGTGGTCTACGGGATACCCTATAACATCGTTCTTGATCGGGTCCTTCCCATACTCTACCAGGAATTGGCCCTTCTTTTATTTACCCTGGGAGCAGCCCTCCTGCTTACCCGCCTTGTATATGACCGCCTCTTTGGCTGGCGCCTTTCAGCCCTGGTAGACCTTACCCAGTCTATCGGCAGAGCTCCAGAAGCTTCCCAGGCATCACAGGGGACCACACATCCCGCTTTTCACACCCCCATCCCGCCACCCGCCCCGGACCCTACCCCTGACCTCGGGGTCATTCAAAGGGAGCTCTATACGTTGTATAAAACCCTGCAGGATTCTTACCGCAAACAGCAGGAATACGAAGTACATCTGCAAAAAGCCCTGCAGGAAAAAAGCATGCTGATTAAGGAAGTGCACCACCGGGTAAAAAACGATTTTCAGCTCATCCTGAGCATGGTGCGTCTCCAGAGTGAAAGCTGTGAGGATATCGAAGGATTCAGAGAATCCATGGAAAGCCGTATTGCATCCATGTCCCTGGTTCACCAGATGCTCTATGAAACAGGAGAACAGGGCTGTATTGATCTGGGGTCCTATGGCCGCAAAATCATAGAACTCGTCATCAGTCTGAAGGATACTCTGATACCGATTATTATCGATGTGCAAACCGAGGAGATTCCCTGCCCCCTCGACAAGGCGATTACCTTTGGGCTCCTTCTTAACGAACTTGTCATGAACAGTCTTAAACATGGTATTGCGTCCACCAGGGACACACGGTTTACACTGGACATCCATAAAACAGGTGATCTGGTTTCGTTCACATTTAAGGACAACGGCATAGGGCTCCCTGAGAACTTTAGTCCGGAACATTCCCGGGGCCTCGGGATGCAGCTCGCCCTGGGCCTTGCGGAACAGCTCGGAGGGAAGCTCCGCTGGGACAGTTGCGGCGGAGCGGCCTTTCATGTGGACTTTCCATTGGAATGCGGGGTCACAAATCTTTGACCCTGGGCAGAAAGCCCTTATCTTGTAACGGACCCGTCTTTATATCATACTTTGCATCCATGGAAACGCAACAGAATCTTCCTACCCCCTGGAAGCTATTTCTCCTTTTTTCGTCTATTACGACTGTAACCCTGGGTGGTGGTTATGTCATTGTGCCCGTCATCGGAAACCGCCTGGAAAAACTGGGCTGGATGAACGAAGAAACCTATTATGACATTTTTGCCCAGGCTCAGGCCTACCCCGGCCCCCTGGCCCTTTCCACCGCCCTCCTCGTAAGCCTGAGGCTCTGCGGCGCCTGGGGCGCAGTGGCAGCTTTTTTTGGTGTAATCCTGCCGCCCTTTCTTGTCATCATCCTCGTAAGCGGCATGCTTACTACCTATGGGTCACTGCCTGTGGTGAAGCGCTTCCTCGATGGGGCGGGCTCGGTGGTGCCCGGCATCGTGGCGGCTATGGCATGGAAAAACGGGAAACGGCTCGTTAAAGACAGTGCCGGGAGGGCCCGCCTTATCCGACTTATAGAATTAGCAGCCCTTACGATCCTACTTGTGTTCTTTCCTCGATACAGCCTGCCTATATTACTGGGCGGTATCGCCTCGCTCTATCTTCTGGAGGGACTATGGAAACCATCGAAGTAGTCTGGACCTTCTTTAAGATCGGCATCATCGCCTTCGGAGGCGGCTGGTCTACCGTAGGTATCATCAAAAATGCAGTAGTTCCCCATTGGGTTGATGAAGGGACGTTCCGGTCCCTCATAGCCATCGCCCAGTCTACCCCGGGGCCGATTGCATTAAATGCGGCAACCATGGTCGGTTGGTACCACGGCGGCATCTTAACCGCCATGCTCGCAACCCTTTCGGTGGTGACCTTTCCGGTCCTGATGATTGTCCTTACCACCTTTCTGGCTAACCGGGTAAGCCTGAACCAGCAAAACCTGAATAACGCCCTTAAAACGGGGAGCCTGGCCATGATGCTTATGACCCTCTGGGTCCTCAGACCCGCATCGGCGGACCCGCTTCTCCTCTTTTTTGCCTTAGCAGCCTTCTATATAGGGGCCTTTACCAGGATAAACAGCATCTGGGCAATTCTGGGCGCAGGTTTTCTGAATGCCCTTCTTGGCCCCCTGATCCGTTCTATCTGGCAGAGATAAAAAAAGGGACCGTACATGGCTGCCCATACTACGGTCCCTGATACACCTTTGAATACCGGGCACATGACTGCCCCGGTGTTAAGGTTTTTTCCCTTATTTTTTAAGATTGTAGAAGGCGTTGCGGCCGGCGTATTCGGATACACCTTCCAGCATATCTTCGATCCGCATCAGCTGGTTGTACTTGCAGATCCGGTCGGTGCGGCTCATGGAACCGGTCTTGATCTGTCCGGTCTCCAGGGCAACTACCAGATCAGCGATAAAGCTGTCTTCGGTTTCACCGGAACGGTGAGAAATGATGGCGGTGTACCCTGCCCGCTTTGCCATTTCAACCGCCTCATAGGTTTCGGTGACGGTACCAATCTGGTTAACCTTAATAAGAATGGAGTTGCAGGCTCCCATTTCAATACCCTTGGAAAGCCGCTTGGTATTGGTTACAAAGAAGTCATCACCAACAATCTGGATCTTATTGCCAAGAGCCTTGGTCATGGCTACATAGCCATCCCAGTCATTCTGATCCAGAGGATCTTCGATAGATATGATGGGATAGTTATTTACCCACTTGGTATAAAGATCGATCATATCCTGGGCGCTGAAGAGTTTATCAGGATTAGATTTCCAGAACTTATACCCCTTCTTTCCGCCCTCTTCGAAGAGCTCGGAGCTGGCGCAATCGAGGGCGATGGCAATCTGCTCACCGGGTTTGTAACCGGCCTTTTCGATAGCCTTCATGATAAAGTCCAGGGCTTCCTGGTTATCAATGTCGGGAGCGAATCCACCCTCGTCACCGACAGCGGTATTCTTCCCTGCATCCTTGAGGAGCTTTTTAAGGGTGTGGAACACCTCAGCGGTCCAGCGAACCGCCTCCCGGATGGACTGGGCACCCACGGGCATGACCATGAATTCCTGGAAGTCGATCTTATTGTCCGCATGCTTACCACCGTTGATAATGTTAGCCATGGGGACCGGCAGGAGGTTTGCATGGAATGACCCCAGATAGCGATACAGGGGGATATCCAGATAGTTGGCAGCAGCCCGGGCAACCGCCATGGAAACACCAAGGATAGCATTGGCGCCGAGCTTTCCCTTGTTTTCAGTTCCGTCCAGTTCAATCATGGTCCGGTCAATATCAACTTGTTCAAGTGCATCCAGACCCTGAATTTCTGCGGCAATAATGTTATTTACGTTTTCTACAGCCTTCTGGACTCCCTTGCCCATATACCGGGACTTATCCCCGTCCCGCAGTTCCACCGCTTCATGTTCACCGGTAGAAGCCCCGGAAGGAACCGCAGCACGGCCCAGGGTACCATCTTCCAGAACTACATCCACCTCAACGGTGGGGTTGCCGCGGGAATCCAGAATCTCCCGGGCTTCGACATATTCAATTATACTCATGACAAACTCCTTCATGAAAGTTTCTATAATTGTCTAGAAAGAAGGCAACTCTGTCAACCAGTCAATAAACTTGACGGTATACCGCTGCCAGCCCTACAATAGAACAATGCAGTTCGACTTAGATGAAGCCCTGATTGACCAGATACTCTTTGCAATGGAAGACCAGGACGGAGACTTTCTCCTGGACACCCAGGAAGGGATCGTCCACACCCTGGAAGAAATAGAAGAAGCCGGTGAAGACAGCGAGAATGAGGATCGGTATATCCCCCTGCCGAACTGGTCCTCCAACGATGGGTTCAGATTGATGGAAAAATTCACCGCAGGCTTAAAGAATCCTCCGGTTAAAAACGAGCTGACCCATGCGCTCGATCGGGGCCGGGGTGTATTCCGGGCTTTTAAGGATACACTCTCCCAATATCCTGAAGTAGAAAAACTCTGGTACTCCTTTAAGGAGCGGGAGATGCGTCGGACAGTGCTCGATTGGTATAACGCACTACGGGAAGAATGGGGCCTGGAACGGATCGGCGAAGAACCGGAAGATACGGAGGACCTGGTGTTAGAGGATTTCCGGTTTCGGCCCGGAACAACCGAGGATACCGAAGCAGCCAAAGATCTTCACAGGTCATGTATTGCTGAACTGGAAACCAACTTTGAACGAAACCAGGGGGGGCCAATTCCAGCCTTTCTTCTTTCAGGCTCTCAGCAGGACTGGCATTTCCCAGCCTCGATGAGCCTGGTAGCCGAAACCAGCCGGGGTGACTTTGCGGGCTACATTTCCGCCCATCAATATGAAAATCTTCTGAGTATCGAAGCCCTCGAAGTATACACCGAATATCGTGGATTGGGACTCGCAGAAGCCCTGCTTACGAGGCTCTTCGAAATGGTGCAACAACAAAAAAGAGATATTCGGTACCTGCAGATTGCCCTGCCTGCCCAGTTCGAAGGTTTTTCCCGGGTTTTGCACCGTACAGGATTTCAGGTTTACGAAAGCCGATATCTCTGTAGACTTAACAAAGCCCTTGAGTAAAACGGTACAATATGCCACACTTTATCCAATAAAATAGAACAGGGAGAGAAAAATCGTATGCCTCCTTTTACAAATGAAGCTGATGTTAAGGCTTTTCTTGCTACGGTTATGGATACCATCAAACAGGATGGGAATCCGGAGGTTCTAAACCAGTATCGGTCGCTGTTCCGCAAACAGGTACCTTTTTTTATGCGGTCCTATGTTTCCGCCTACCTGATTCAGCAGGCCCTGGAAAGCTCAGGCAATGGACGCCGTCCCTACAATAAAGCTCGCAGGCCCCATGCTGAAAATCGAAGGCCCACCAGAAACGAAAACAACCTCGAGAGCGAACAGAAAAAGCAGAACATTCCGGAAGAAGAATCGGCCCGTATTTTTATCAGTGTCGGACGTAACCGCCGGGTCTTTCCCCGGGAGATACTGTCCCTCATTTTATCAGAAACAGATGTCCAGAAAGAAGATATCGGACTCATCCGTATCCTGGATAACTATTCCTTTGTACAGGTACGGAAAGAATGGGCTGACACAATTATCGAAGCCTTGAATGGTAAGGTCTTTAAAGGAAGGACCCTTACGGTAAACCATGCCCGGAGCAGAAGCGATGAGGGATCCTTTTCTGAGCTCCCTCAGGACACGGAACCAGTTAAGGAACTAGAGACAGAGACAGAACCATCAGACAATGTAGACGACTACCACTACACCGAGGAGTCTTCGGAAACTGCCGAAACAGGAATAGCAACCGACTCGGAAAGGTCAGAAGAATAGGCTCCGAAGAACAAAGAGTACAACCAGAATATTAAGCACGATACCGAAGCCTGCTGCAAAAATGGCATAGCCAAGGAGCAGCAGGCTTCTGTTATTATAGGTATGTTCATTCACACCCGTATCAGAGGCTGGCAAAAAGTCAACCGGGCGAGCAGACTGTTCATGTTGGTGGATAAATGCAAGCACATCCCGGTATGAACGGTACTGCCGAGCCCTACGCCACCAGCGCCGGTAAAAAGAGGTAAATAAAACCCCCGGAGGTAAAAGGGGCAGCATAGGGATAAGAACCGCGGTAAGGGCCATGAGAACCGCAAGACGGAGGGCCGGCCGCCCGCTGTAGGAAGCGGCAAGTAAAAGCTCTGAGAATACCCCCAGGGCAAGGCTGTAAGGGGTAATGCCATTCCAATATTCATTGGGCTGACGAGCCGCAGCCAGTACCCGATAGACAAGAGTTTCTGCATTCCCGTCAAAAAGCAACACCAGGAGGGGGTCCTCGCCGGTACCGCAGAACAGGGGACGATTCTCTTTAAAACAATAGGGCCCGGCAATATAGACCTGAGAACCTTCGAGTACCAGGGGAAACTGGCGCCACTTGAGGGGCTGCAAGACCCCATCCTGGGAATGCTCCAGGGGCACCAGAAAAATCTGAGCCCGATTCATAGAAACCGCCACAGTGAGGCCTTCGCTTCGGACCCAGAGAAGTCCTTCGTCGCTTACCGCTTCTATGGTTCCGATACAGCGATACAGTGAAGGGGTTTCCGATCTAAGCCGGGAAAGCTGATAAGTTAGGAGGGGGACCTGCTGCAGCGAGACAAATCGGGTTCGGAACTGCCTCAAGAAACGGCGGATATGAAAGGCCCCTATCACGGGAACTAAGAGATACCACAGGAGAGCAAATCCGAAAATGACTAGAACATCCTGTATTCTCAGGGTACTATTCCTCCATGGAACACTATAAAATTCATTCCCTCGTGGTGGGTCCCATCGCGACTAATTGCTATATCATAGAAACTGACGAAATTGACCCCGCCAGCAATCGCCGAGTCGGTATAATCATAGACCCAGGTGCCGATGTTGCTGCAATTATAGCACGGATTAAAGCCCTCAAGGTAGTTCCCCAGCAGATACTCTGCACCCATGGCCATTTTGACCATATCCTTGCCATTCCGGAACTGGTCCGCCATTACGAAGAAGAAGGGGTCTCCCTCACCATAGCAATCCACCGATTGGACAGGGATTATCTGGGGAGCAAGGCCATCATCCGCCATCGGCGGGACCTGGCGGGGGTCGGCGGGCTTGCATTCCTGGAACGGTTTCCGTTCCAATTTCCCGAAGCAAGCCGGATACTCGAAGAAGGGGACCGTATCGGCCCCTTCCGTGTCATCCATCTGCCGGGTCATACTCCCGGTTCAGTCGGGTATATTGATGAAGAGAAGGGGGTCCTCTTTGCCGGAGACACCCTCTTTGCAGGCGGGGTCGGCAGGACCGATCTGCCCGGTGGGGATGAACTTGCCCTCCAGGCCAGCCTGAGGCGGCTCTTCAGTCTGCCAGGGCATACCACGGTGTACAGCGGCCATGGGGACCGTACACGGATAGATCGGGAACGGCCCCGTCAGGGCTGGATGTAAGCTTTCGGGATTGGAGCCTAGGCAGGCATGTGACTTAAGGATTCGGTAATGCTGTAGGAATAGTCTCCCAGTTTTTCAATCCGGCGCACCAGATCGATAAAGAGAAGTTCCGTTTTAACATCCGCACCACCTTCTATATTTTTCCGAGCCAGTTTCTTTAACTTGCTTCGGAATTGATCAATACGTTCTTCCAGGGTTTTTGCATGCTCCAGATCTTCCGCACTAAGGGCTTTTCCCATATGCTCCCGTACAAAGACAAGGAAGTCCCTGACGAGCAGCAGATAGGGTTCCAGAGCATCCAGTTCCTTCCGGTTAAATTCCAGTTTTTTATGGTAACTCCGCTGCAAGGTCAAGCTCAGACTGTAGCAGTCGTCGGTCATATCTTCCAGGTCGGCCACAATCCGCATGAGTTGGGAGACCTTCTGTTCCGACCGGGGACTGAGCTGTGCCCGGGTACATTCTATCAGGAAACGGCTGATCTGCTCCCGCATCTGGTCCGCATAGTCTTCCTTTTCTTTAAGTAATTCCACAATCTCATCTACAGCTCCCCCATGCTTTGCCTTCAGGGCTTCCTGGAACTGTTCAAACATACCCTGAACGAGACCTGCCAGATCCTGGATTTCCTTTTCTGCCCGGGGGATCTGCAATTCAGGGGTTTCCTGGATTGACGCAGCGGTGTAGGAAAGGCGGTACACAGCCTGCACTTCCTTGGGATCATCCTTTACAAGGAAGGTTACCAGCCTTTCAAAGGGTTTCATAAAGGGAAGAAAGAGAATGGTGTTGATAGTATTAAAAAGGGTATGCAGCATGGCCAGATGGGTAGTTATGGCAGCTCCCGTGGGTTCCCCGGGAATAATAAAATCCACCAGGGCCAGGAAGGGTTGGAACACGGCCAGGGCAATCACAGAACCGATAACATTAAAAAGCACATGGACCAGCGCGGCCCGTTTTGCCACCGCCTTTGTACCGATAGATGCAAGAAGCGCATCAATGGTGGTTCCGATATTAGCTCCGAGAATCATGGCTGCCGCCATGGGGAAATCAATCATACCATTAAAAGCCATGGTAATAAAAATCGCTGTGGAAGCACTGGATGAGTGTACAATCAGTGTCACCCCCAGACCTACCGCAGCTCCGATCATCTCGGAGATAAAGCCCAGATTGGAAACAGAAGCAATAAAGGCTATCGATTCGTGATCAATCTTCGGCAGAGATTTGGTGAGAAAGTCCAGGCCAAGGAAGAGAATTCCAAAACCGAGAATCGCCTCCCCCTGATCTTTAAATCCCCATTTGATCGCCATATAGAGGATAAAACCAATACCGATAGCCGGGAGTGCCAGGGCACTTACGTTCATCTTAAACCCGATGAGGGACACGATCCAGGCGGTTACGGTGGTACCAATATTGGCCCCCATAATAACGCCTATGGCCTGGAAAAGCGAAAGGAGCCCCGCATTAACAAAGGAAACCACCATTACCGTGGTTGCCGAGGATGACTGGATAATCGCTGTAATCGCCAGACCAGTGAAAACTGCTGCAAAACGGTTCCCGGCCATAAAATTCAGAATCCGCTGGAGTCGGTCCCCGGCGGTCTTCTGAATACCTTCGCTCATGATCTTCATGCCAAAGAGAAAGAGTCCGAGGCTGCCCAGGACCCTAAAAAGTGTATCAATATATACCATGGTAACCGGATACTAACGAATTTTTAACATTATGTTAACAGGGGTCCTCTTCAGGGGCTCCTTCAGGGGCCTCTTAAAGGCCCCATTTGGAGTTAAAAGTGTACGACTATTGATTCTGTTCCATCCCTGTTTGCGCAGGGTTACCCATATCCAGGGGGAGTCCCTCCGCATCGGTGCCAAACTGCTGGTGTTCCTGGGACTGGTTCGCTGTCTGGTCCATACCAGCCTGTTCAAGCTGCACCGTAAAGGGCTCGATATAGGGTTCTATACCAGCAACCAGTTTGGGGACCGAAAGCAGCACCATGTCCTGGTTAAGGGACAGACGAAAGTCCCGTTCAATGACCTTTTCATCATCAAAGAGCACAATCTTGATATGGTGCCGCTGGCCTTTTACAACAGCCTTATCCCGGTCTCCAGGATAATATTCTGCGGATTCCAGCTTATCAATCTGGACCGACATACCATTTATCGCGCCATAGGCGCCATTAGGGTCGGCCTTATTGTCAATTAAAATTGTATGCCGCTTGCCGGTCACGAGCATGAGAACTAAAAGTGCCACATAAACGAGCCCAAGGGCAGAACGGATCATGATCCGCTTCATTTTGCACCTCCAGTTGCTGAGCCCTGCCTCAGCTGGGATCGCTGATCTTCTGCGGCCCGCCGGGATTTCCATGCATAGAGTACCAGGGAGAGGGCAATAACGCCGTATCCAATAAACTGTCTGAAGTATTCGCCGATCATGGCAGACCCGAAGAGCTTCTGACCCGCCAGGGGCGAAACTATAAACATGGCGTGCAGCAGTATAACCCCGATAAATACATTGGGGATATTGGCGTGGGTTACGGAAGCCCCGCCCACAAGCAGGGCCGCCACAGCAAAGAAGCCGGTCTGGTCATGGGCATTATAGGTGGCCAGGTTTCCCATATTCTGCAGGAAAATGATCTGCCCGCCGCAGGCCAGCACCGTAGAGATAATAATCGCCACAATCCGGGTTCTTTCCACATCAATACCCGCAGCCCCTGCCACGGCCATATCCTGCCCCACGGCCCGCATATCCTGGCCCAGTTTGGTCTTTCTGAACCAGACAATAAAGAGACAGAGCAGGAAAATCACTATAAAGGTGACAACCGGAATCGCAAAGGGTCCGATTCTAAGCATGAAAAGGGTATCCAGGGATTGCCGGACAGACTCCAGGTTCAGGGTATTCCGAACACCATAGCCCCGGGACAGGACAATAGCCGGATTCCGCATCGGGATAAGGGAGCCCATAAGGTAGAGCACAAAAAACTGATAGATGCCGTTTATAAAAAAGGCCAGGATATAGCCCGTCACCATCTCACGGCCCTTGGCTTTATTCATAACCGAACCGGTCACCCATCCAAGAAGCACCGCAATGGGGAGACCCACCAGCAAGGCAAAGACCAGCCCCTGCCAGCCCGCCACACCCCAGTCTACCGCAAAAATCAGGCCGATCTGGCCTGCCATAGCACCCAGGGTCATTGCGAAGTTCAGCCCCATCCCGGCATAAATCGGCAGAAGCAGGGCGATAACCAGAAAGGAATTGCGGCCAAGCCGGGTGATCACTTCCTGGATAATATAGGGAATCGAAAGTCCCGATGGAGCGATGGAAGCCAGGGTAAGGAGGACAAAAATAATAACCACCGCATATTCGGAAAGGAATTTGGTAACATTTGTTTTAGCACTCATTTGGACACCTTTGTTTTGCGGGTAAGGGCGTACAGAATCATTCCGTTGGATACGATCATACGGATAACCTCGGACATATCGGTCTGCAGAATCGAGTTGATAACCGACGGGGTCATGGTAAGAAGCCCCTGAAAGAGGAAGGTTCCTACAATTACATTGATGATATTAGCCTTGTTAATGCTCGCCCCCCCGATCAGTATGGCGGCCACCGCGGGGAATACCATCGGGTTGGGTGCCGTGTAGAGCTGGATAAAGCCAAAACTCTGCTGATATACGATGATTCCCACAGCACCGAGGAAGGTGGAAATAACAACCGAAATAAGCCGCATCCGGTCCGCACTGATCCCGGAAGCCCGGGCAAAATCCGGATTAGACCCGACCGCGGTCATAGCCGTGCCGGTCTTGGTTTTTAAGAAGACCCACATAAGGAATGCACAGAGGGCTACAAAGAGCAGCAGCCCTGTGGGGAACACAAAGAACTCCCCAATTTTTATGGCCAGAAAGTTATTCAATATTTTAAGCCAGTACCCTTCTACGGTAATCGTGGTACGCAGCCCCTTGCCGGCGTAGCCCCAGACCATGGTGGGATTATTGTAGGGGAGAATGAGCCACATGATGCACATGAGCATGACGAAGGAAAAGCCCACATACATGGCAATGGTCATCTCTTCGCCCTTTACCTTGTTGAGCAGTTTCCCGTAAAAGTACCCGAACAAAACTGCAAAGGGGGTTGCCAGCCCAATGGCCCCAAAGAAGCCCAAAAAGCTCCGGAGCTCTAACTGCAGGGAAAGGGTAGACCCGAGTAGTCCAGCCACTATCCCCAGCGCAAGACCAAAATTGAGCCCCGCCCCGGATTGAATCATGGGTACCAGCGCCAGAACCAGAATCGCATACTGGCCGAAACGGTTCATTACATCCGAAATAGAAGCATCCAGCCTGACCCCTACCACGGGCGCTAAAATAAAGAGAGACACCAGGAATAAAAAGATAATGATACGGGGCCAGCCAAAATCCTGGATAAAGGTTTTTATATTATTCACGGGAAGCCTCCATTGCATGGGTTTCTTTAACTTGCCCTGCCATAAGGAGTCCGAAGTCGGCAGAATCCCGATGGGCCGGCAGGATGCCCGCGATGCGGCCCTCATCCACAATGGCAATACGGTCGCAGATAGACCTCAGTTCCTCCAACTCGCTGGACACCATAACGATGGTGGTTCCGTATTCCCGGTTATACCGGCGCAGCGTATCGAGCACGAGCTTTTTTGCGCCAATATCAATGCCCCGGGTAGGCTCGGACACAAAGAGCACCTGGGGTTTTAATGCAAAGGCCTTGGCCAGGCAGATTTTCTGCTGGTTCCCTCCGGAGAGTTCCCGGGCCTTCTGTTTATGGCTCGTACATTTAATATCCAACAGGTTGATGTACTCCTGGCTCAATTCTGCCATGGCCTTTTCATCCCGGAGCTTTATAAGACCACCGAGCAGGGATTTGAGATACTGGCCATGGACCTGCATGGCCGTAAAGGCAATGTTCCAGTCGAGGCTTTCATCCAGAAGGAGTCCCACCCCCCGGCGGTCCTCTGACACGAAGGCCATACCTGCTCGGAGAGCTCCCGCAGGATCATTCAGCGTGAGAGCCCTGTCCCCCAGACGAACCAGACCGCCCGCAGGATAGAGCCCCATGATACCGTTGGGGACCCCCAGTTTTCCCTGGCCAGCCAAGCCTCCGATGCCAAAGATTTCCCCCCGTTGTACAGAAAAAGACACATCCCGGACTGTTTCGCCGGGCATATCTACCCAGAGATGCTCCACCGTAAGAATCGGTTCCCCGAGGGTACGGTGGCTATCCTGCTGCTCTGTTTCGCCACTCACCGACCGGCCCACCATCCAGGAGGCAATATCTCGAATAGAAAGCCCTTTGGTGGGGCTGTCCTTAACTACCACACCATCCCGTAAAACCACCACCCGGTCAGCGAGATCCAGCACTTCCTGCAAACGATGGGAAATAAAAATAATAGCCACCCCCTCAGAGGCAAGCCGCCTGAGAGAAGTCAGCAGGACCTGGGCTTCGCTTTCGGTAAGAACCGCCGTAGGTTCGTCCAGCACCAGAATACGGGAATGGTCCCGGCTGATTTCCCGGGCAATCTCGGTAAACTGTTTGTGCCCCACAGGCATTTCGGTGACCAGCATGTCCGGATCCAGGGTCACACCGAGCTTGGCTATGGCCGATTCAGACCGCTGCCGCATCAGGGTCCGGTCCAGGATACTCATCCGTTCACCAAACACCTCGTTCAGAAGGCTCGGCCGCATGGATTCTCTGTTCAGCACAATGTTTTCCGTGGTGGAAAAACCCGGGATGAGACTGAATTCCTGGTGAACCATCCCAATACCCGCATCAAGAGCGTCAAAGGGGCTGGAAAATGAGACCGGCTTCCCATCAATCTCAATGGTTCCCTTAAAACCACCGGTTTCTGCAATCACCGGCATACCGAATAATATCCGCATCAGGGTTGTTTTACCGGCCCCATTTTCTCCAACGAGTCCCAGTATCTCTCCCTCATGCAGATCAAAACTCACATCCTGTAAAACCACGTTCCCATAGAATTCCTTGGAAACGTTTTTTACAGACAAAAGCGGACCTGTCTGTCCCATGATTGTTCCTGTTTATATAGGTTTTCCCCAAAGGGGGCAGGATAGTATACAACGAAAAGTAATAAATATACAACTTTGCATTAATTCCCGGCAGTAGTATAGTTATTACATATGGATAATATCTATTCAGTCCTGGTAGTCGATGATTCAACCACCAACCGCAAATTTCTGCACTATATTCTGGACGAAGAGGGATACCAGGTATGGGAGGCCCCCAGCGGAGAAGCCTGCCTCGCTATGGTACAGGAACGGCGACCCATGCTTATACTGCTGGACGTAGTAATGGGCGGTATCGATGGGTTTGAAACCCTGAAACGGCTCAAGACCGACCCCGCCCTCGCATGGACTCCGGTCATTATGCTGACCAGCATGGATGACCAGCAATCCAAAATTAAAGCCTTTGAGCTTGGGGCTGTTGATTATATAGTAAAATCCGCAAATCCTGCGGAAATAAAGGCCCGCATCCGGGTACATATCCGGTTGAGTATGGCCAACAGGGATTTACTCCAGAGCAAGATTGAAAGCCTCGGACAGATAAAGGCTGCCCAGCAGGCCCTGCTCCTGCAGCCTTCAGAGATACCGGAAGCAAGGTTTGCCGTTTACTACCAGTCCCTCCACGAAGCGGGGGGTGATTTCTATGAGGTGGAACAACTGGCGGAGGATATCCACCTGTATATGATTATTGATGTAGCTGGTCACGATGTAAAAACCAGTTTTATCACTCCAGCTGTCAAGGTTTTGATTAAACAATTTTCTAACCCGACCTATACCATGGAAGAAGCCTTTGGCTATCTTGGGGACATCCTCTCCCAGACCGTGTGTCAGGAAACCTATCTCACAGCAGCGGCCTTAAAGATTAACCGCCGTTCCTTAAAGGCAACCTATCTTACCGCGGGGCATCCGCCTATCCTCTACCTGCCGGTTCAGGGGGAACAGAGACCGTTACAGACTAATAATCCTCCGGTGGCAATAATGGAGGGCTTGCAATACCATGCGGAAACCCTTGATATAGCCAGGGGGGATCGGTTCATCCTCTGTACCGACGGTTTACTGGAAATTAAAGATCCCATCAGCGGAAAAACTAAAAGCTGGGTTGACTCCATACCCCTTCTGGAACAGTTTGCCGGGGAATTAAAAACTACCGCTCTTCAGGCAATGCCTCAGCAGATCGTAAAAAAGTTTGCTTTGCTTGGTGAATCGGAAGACGATAAGGCGGTTTTAATAACCGAAGTATAGGGATTCTGCTCTGGTGCGAACCGAAAGCCCGCACCAGAGCAAAAAGTAAACTACTGTTTCTTCATCTGAATTTTATAATACTTTTCAGGAACGGTTTGAGCCGTGGTGGGCAGGAAGCCCTTGCCGAAGATATAGGTATCCATATATATCAGGACCTGGTTCTTGGCCCGTACACCGGTTCCCATATCAACATAATAGGCACCATTCCACTTTGCACCGGGGGTAAATTTACCCAGAGCGGCGAAGACATCCTTAAGGCTGTCCTTCTTGGCCTTGCCTTCGATAACATTCTTGGCAAATTCACCAAGACCTGCGGTCAGGGTGTAGCCATAGGAGAAGGCCCAGGTACCAAAGCGGCCGGCACCGCCCTTGGCAATAACCGCATTTTCAACCTTTTTAAGGATCGCGGGGAAATCGCCCGCTTCTTTGGAAAGATCCAGTCCCAGGGCTCCCGGATATCCCATGAGAGGAGAGGGAAGGTCCGCTTCTACAAAGATACCGCCAAAGGCTAGCATCTGCTTGAGCAGAGGTTCGGTTTCACCATCATTGGTGCAGAAGAAGGCCGCATCTTTGCCATATTTTTCTATCCACTGGGGGACCTTTTCCAGCATGAACTGCTGTGCACCGGGCATGCCGATGTCACCGGTAGGATCGGGGGCGGTTTCAAAATAGAATTTCAGGCCCAGATCCTTGCAGGCTTCTTCCATAATAGCCCGGCGGCGGCCCAGGGATTCATAACTCATATGGCGGGCAAAGGAGATATGAACAAAGGATTTTGCACCCAGCTGTTTTGCAGCCCAGGGGATCAGGTAGCCCCGGGATACAAAGTCCGCAGAGAGGGCCAGGTCGGCTGCACTCTGAATTACAAGCGGGTCCTCATGGGGTTCGCCGGCTAAAAGCAGTATGTCGGGCCGTTTTGCCCGAACCCGTTTAAAGGCTTCGGTGGTCCCGGGAATTGCCTGGTTTACCACTATGGCTTTCATGAGGGGATCATCGGCCAGGGCAACAACAGAAGAAATGTAGGTCTCCTGCTGGGACATGAAGTCATCGGGATAGGTGATGTGCTGGACCATACCGCCGTTTTTTACCGAGCCATAGTCCTTAATAAGCCGTTCGGCGCCCCGCAGGTCGTCCTCCGATTGGGAAACCGTACCGGTAACTACGCCGATATGGAACTTGGCCTTGGCCTGGGCGAATAGGCCTGCACTGGCCACGGTGAAGATCAACGCCATACTCAGGGCGGTGAGCTTCGAAATCTTTTTCATAGAACCTCCTTGGCTGAATAACATATAGAGCCATAGTAATTGTATAGCGCTTATAGGGGCAGTCAAGAGATAAACCACAATTCCGTTTAATTTTTGCTGTTGATGATATTAGCCTGGTTAATGCTCGCCCCCCCCCGATCAGTATGGATGGTTTTATAGAAGATTAAATTATTGCAGGAGTTATTTCAGACCGCTATAATCAGACCATGGCTGAACGTTTTGAATACCCCACAGCACTGGTGCTTTCAGACACCCATGGAGTACTGCAAAACCTGACGGCGGTCCTGGACTGGGCCAGAAGCTGTCAGGGTATTGAACAGCTCTGGTTCCTGGGAGACGGCATTGCAGACCTCCCCCTGGCGGCTGAACGGACCGGATACCGCCCCCTTTGGGCCATGGTTCGGGGAAACGGAGACTTTGATCATCAATATCCGCCTACCCGAACTATTGAATTTGCAGGGAAACGGTTTTATCTAACCCACGGACATATCCAGGGGGTTCATGACAGTCTGGATGGCCTGCTCCGAGTTTCTGGAATGGAGGAAGTTGATGCCGTTCTGTTCGGCCATACCCACCGGCCCTATTGGGAAGAACTGGAGGGCCGCCTCGTCCTTAATCCGGGAAGCCTCGGCAAGCCCCGGAATCTCCAGGGGCCAACCTTTGCTACTATCACCGTCCCCGTCAACCAGTGGTTTATCGTCCGGTTCTGGAAGCTCGTCCCAGGCCCTTTAGGACGCCTCACGGTACGGGAGCTCGAACTGTAGATTGTTGAGAGTTTTGCAAAAGGCTCTTTCTTTTTAAGGATTTAGTGACCGAATTAGATAAATATACTGCATGCCGATTTCTACTAGAGGCTCTACTTTTTCAGTAATTTGTATACACCCTGTATTCCATCGAATAAACTTGCCCCCACTGCTCCACCAGAAACTATAAGCAGCCAAGTTTGTTCTGTATCGTATGAATTATTAAGGCTGAAAACCTTTCCTAAAATATAAAAAATAATAAATGACAGGATCGGATTTGTAATTAACTGTAAATTTCGTTTATAGAAATCAATAATATTTTTCTTTTGTATAATTATAATAAATAAAGGAATAATATTTATTATACTTATTGTTAAAGCCAGAAAAAGAAACATTTTTTCTTGCCTCCTATTACCTAATAGTTGCTGCAGTAGCTCCTGCTCCACTTGCGATTGCCCCTTGAGCAGCAGAACGTGCCATTTGTGCAACAGTTGTAGATGACTTTGCAAATATACCACCAACACCACCCGTCACAGCTCCACTGACAGCTCCTATTATTACATTCTTTGCAGTAACATGTCCTGTTAATGCATATTCAGTTGCAGCTGCAACTACAGCAGAACCAACAGCCCTGACACCTACACCAACAGCAAAAGCAGCCAAAGGAGCTAGTCCCCCCTTAACATCAGCGCTCTCCGCCTTACCAAGAGGAGTTCCTTCCACCTCCGCAAAGGCAGCCTCACTTGCTACCACCTGCTCTGAATTTACTGCAACGGTTGGCACCTCCGCCATTACCATCGTAGCACCGAACACAAGCACCAGTAAAGATGCAATAAGCTTTTTCATTTCCTTTAACCTCCAGTACATTTTTTTTCTTCTGCGCAGAAGCATCTTGATTATACCCCCGCCACCCCCCCGTGATATTGTCAAGTCAAAAAATTACTATTTGTCATTCTGGGGGTGTTATGGCAGAATTGCTTTCGTTTCTTTTGCTGCTGCAAAACATACAGGGGCTAGAGGAACTGCGTTTTTCCTCTGTGGCTGAACAGGGCTATGATACCTCCTGCGGCCTTTCTATTCTTTCAGACCTCCTTACTCGCTACTGGAGTTATCCGATAACAGAGGAAACACTTCTTACGGAATGGCTTAGCCTTCGACAAGCACAAACGCAACCGGCCACCGACAACAAGCTCCATACAGAAGATATCTATGCCATCTCATTTAAGGATATGCAGGACCTGCTTTCTAGTCATGGCTTTGTTTCTAAGGCCTTTCGCATTAACTATACCCAGCTTGTAAAAGCCACAAGCTCCTACGCCCCGCTCATCCTCCATTTCGCCGATCAGGAAGGTCATTTCGTCCTCTGTTTGCATGTGGAGGATGATTTCCTGGTGATCGCCGACCCGGCAGAGGGGGTTTACTGGCTTTCCCGGGATGATGTGCTCCTCCGCTGGCAGGGCTATGCCCTACTCGTACAGCGACCTGGTCAGATGAAAGAATCCCAAGCTCTTAGAGCTGCAGTGGAGGAAACTCTGGAACGGCGGAATACCCTGCAAAGGCTTACCCAGTTGTCTTTAGGAGCGTACCGATGAACCGTATTAGTTTTAGCAGAATTACCCATATCTCTTTTCTGGTACTTTTTTTCCCCCTGGGGGCCTTACTCACTGCCCAGGAATCACCACATAACCGTATGGCAGTTCAAGATCAGCATCTCTGGCAGACGAACCTGGGACTAGACTTTTCAATCCTTCCAATTATCAATGGGGCTCCCCAGGCCTTCCTTTCTACAAGTCCCTCTGTCGATGTAATTTTTCAGAACCGCTGGGCTTTAGGTCTGTCGCTCCCAGTCTACTATAGGCTCCCCCTTACCACCGCTGACATGCTCCCCTTCCGCTGTGCCCCGGGGGATTTGTCCCTGAATGGGGCCTGGATTTTCCATTCGAATCGCAGCCAGCACCGGCTCACTATTGCCTGGACACTCCCTACCGGCATCCCAGAGGATAAAGCAAACGAACTGGGTGCCATTACAACGGGCGGATTGCTTCAACACCTTTCCCTCGCCTGGCAGTACACCCGCTACACAGACCCGGTGAGTCTCAATCTTGGCATGAGCCTTGCATCCACTATCCCCACAGTCCGAAGCGGGGAACCCTACTGGGAACCCCTTGATATCGGATGCACCACCGGCGCCACCCTATTGATGAACCGCTGGGTGGCCTTGGATTTCAGTCTTGCCCAGCGTCTGGCGCTGCCGCCTCGCTCAGGCAATGACTGGCTTTCTCCATTTATATCCTATAGCGCTAAATTACAGGGTAGCCTCTGGTACACCACACAGAACCACAGTTTTGCCCTTGATCTGAGTCATGATATGGCAGAGCCCACAGAGGGGCTTGGGATTTCGTTTCGTTATGTCTATTCGATAAAGCCAAAAGCCCCTGCTACATCGTCTTCGCTTCCCAGGCCATGATGTTCTGTTCTGCCACAGATCTTAGAAGCCCCGCCACTTTCATTTCCTTTGCCTTGCCCCGGTTCGGCAAAAATCGGTATAATGCGCCCATTCCAAGGAGTACTCCCATGCGCAAAATTTCCCTTACGGGCATTAAACCTACCGGGTCCCTGCATATCGGCAACTATTTTGGTGCCATCAAACCAGCTTTGGAACTTACCAAAGAATATGATGCCCGGTACTTCATTGCGGACTACCATGCCTTGAATTCGGTAAAGGACAGCAAGGAATTAACAAGCTATATTCGAGAAGTTGCCGCAGGCTGGCTGGCTGCGGGTTTGGATCCTGAAAAGGTCGTGTTCTACAGCCAGAGTTCGGTCCCCGAAACCTTTGAACTCTCTACCATATTGATGGCCTTTACATCCAAGGGGCTCATGAACCGGGCCCATGCATACAAGGCTGCGGTCCAGACGAATAATGAAAAGGGGGAAGACCCCGATGCGGGCATTAACATGGGCCTGTATACCTACCCGGTGCTCATGGCCGCGGATATACTGCTCTTTGATACCGATGTGGTTCCCGTGGGTAAGGACCAGGTCCAGCATGTGGAAATGGCCCAGGATATCGCCCAGGCTATCAACTTTAACTATAAAAAGGACCTTCTGGTCATTCCCCAGGCGCTGATACAGGAATCGGTGGCGGTCATTCCAGGACTGGATGGCCGTAAGATGAGCAAAAGCTACAATAATACGATTCCCCTCTTTACGCCGGAAAAACAGCTCCGCAAGCTTATCATGCGGATTGTTACAAACTCCCAGACGGTGGAAGAACCAAAGGACCCGGAAACCTGCCAGATTTTTGCCCTCTATAAACTCTTTGCCACCAAAGAAGAACAGGACGCGCTGGCACAACGGTACGGTGCGGGGGGCATGGGCTGGGGTGAAGCAAAGGAAGCCCTGTTCCAGGTGGTGAACCGGGAGCTCGCCCCCATGAGGGAACGCTTCGAAACCCTTATGGCAGACCCATCAGGCCTCGACAAGACCTTGAAAGAGGGTGCAGAAAAAGCCCGGGCTATTGCCAGCAGGACCCTGCTCAGGCTGCGGAAAGCAATCGGCATCGATTTTTAATGCAGAGAGACCGTCATTCAGCCCAGCCCAGGGCTGACAAAAACAGTTCGCCCATCCCCCTTCGTTCTATCAAATTGATTATCGCCTATGACGGGAGCCGCTTCAGGGGCTGGCAGAAGGGAAACGGCAGAACCGTTCAGGCTGTTATTGAACAGGCCCTGCTTGCGGCCCTGCCCCGCGCTTCCGGCGGAGCTGTTAAACCGGGGAGTTATTCCGAAACGGACCTGCACCTCGTCGGGGCAGGCCGGACCGATGCGGGGGTTCATGCGGAAGGGCAGGTCGCAAGTGCGCTCCTCCCCGCCGGGGTTTCATTGGAGCTCCTCCTCGGTGCGGCCAATGCGGAACTCCCCTCCGATGCGGCAATAAAAGCAATCCAGCCTGCCCCGGAGCGTTTTCACGCCCGGTACCATGCAAAGAGCCGGACCTATCGGTACAGCATCATCTCAGGGCCTATAGGGGACCCCTTTAGAGCAGCCTATTCCTGGCATATCCCGGAGGAACTCAACCTGGATGCCATGAAACAGGGGGCCGCCAGCCTGACAGGCACCTATGACTTTACCAGTTTTACCACGGATAAATCAAAATCGAACCGGGTCAGGACCATCCACCGTATCAGCATTGAACAGAGGGGGCCCAATCTCGACATTTTTTTTACCGCAGACAGTTTTCTCTGGAACCAGGTCCGCATCATGACCTCCGTGCTGGTACAGACCGGCCTCGGTAAACTCAGCCCCGACGACGTGGCAGCCCTGCTGGAAGCAAAGAACCGCTCCCTCGCCCCGCCCCCGGCTCCTGCACAGGGGCTCTGCCTTGTGGCTGTCTCTTATGAATAGCGCTCCTTTTCAGTATCCTTAATAGAGTAGCCGAGGCAGCCTAATATTGATATAGTACAGCTATTATGGAACGCACCTTTGCCATGCTGAAGCCCGGCGTTTTGCAGCGCCGTATTGTTGGGGAGGTCCTTTCCCGTTTTGAACGGAAGGGTCTTAAAATAGTTGGACTTAAATTGATGCAACTGGACCAGAAATTGGTCGAAGCCCACTATCGGGAACATGTGGGTAAGGATTTTTATGAAAAACTGGTTGCCTACACCCTTTCGGGGCCCGTGGTTGCCATGGTGTTGCAGGGGGATGGGGTCATTGCAACGGTCCGCCGCCTGGTGGGTCCCACCGATGTCAATAACGCCCTGCCTGGTACCATCCGGGGAGACTTTGCGTATCAAACAAGATTGAACATCGTCCATGCCTCGGATTCTCCTGCCAGTGCTGAACGGGAAATTAATCTCTTCTTTAAGGAACATGAACTTATTGACTGGGAGGATGGCAATGAGCGCTGGTTCTAAACTGCCCCGCTGGAATTTAAACAGTGTATACGCATCCTTCGATGCACCCGAATATATCCGTGACAAGGAACTCCTGGCTGAACATGCCAATAAACTGCTCATCCAGCTTGAACAGCCCTGGCCGGAGGATGCAAGCCAGGCGGCCCGGCTCATCCTCTCATGGATTCACAGCTATGAAGACACCGCCGACCTGGCGGAAAACCTGGAAGCCTACGCCTCGGCGGTCTATACCACCGACACCAGAAACAGCCGCGCCCTCAACGAAATTAATTCCCTGGAAGCCCTCTCACTCCCCCTGGGGAAAGCCTCGGTCATTCTGCGGTCCCGCCTCGCAGAACAGGCAGAACTGGTTCAGAACCTGGCTGAAAAGGATGAAAACCTCGTCGAATACCGTTTCTTTCTTAAGGATGCCCTGACCCGTGCAAAATACCAGATGGCTCCGGAACTGGAGGATCTGGCCAACGACCTGGCCCGAAGCGGCGGAGACGCCTGGAGCAGGCTTCAGGAGGCCATCTCATCCACCGTAAGCGCCGAATGGGATCCTGCCACGGGGGAGAAAAAAACCGTCATCGCCCTGCGGGACCTGGCCCATGATCCGGACCGAAGCATCCGTGAGCGGGCCTACCGGGCAGAACTGGCCGCATGGGAATCTATGAAAATCCCCCTGGCGGCCTCCCTTAACGGGGTAAAGGGCTTTGCGATTACGGTAGATAAGCGCCGGGGCTGGCAGTCCGCCCTGGACAAGGCGGCTTATCAATCCAGAATTACCCGGAAAACCCTGGACGCCCTCATCTCTGTGATGGAAGGGTCCCTCCCCCTGTTCCGGCGCTACCTGAAAGCCAAGTCCCATATTCTCGGCATCGAACGCTGTGCCTTCTATGACCTCTTTGCGCCGGTGGGACGGGCCACCAAGAAATGGAGCTGGGAAGAAAGCCGTGACTTTATCATCGATAAATTCTCCGCCTTCGATCCGGCCATGGGAAACTTTGCCCGCCACGCCTTTACCTTTTCCTGGATCGACGCCGAGGGCCGGGAGGGCAAGATCGGGGGAGCCTACTGTACCGACTTCCCCCTGGCCAAGGAATCCCGGATACTCTGCAACTTCGAAGGCTCCTTTGACTCGGTAACCACCGTTGCCCACGAGCTCGGACATGCCTGGCACCATGAGGTTATCAAGGACCTGCCAAGCACCCTCACGGCCTACCCCATGACCCTGGCGGAAACCGCCAGCACCTTTGCGGAAACAATTATCCTCGAAGGTGCCTTAAAAACCGCAGACACTCAGGAACGGCTCAGTCTGATAGAAGGAAGCCTTAAGGATGCCTGCCAGATTATCGTTGATATACTGTCCCGTTTCTATTTTGAGCGATCAGTCTTTGAACGCAGAGAACAGGGAGAACTTTCAGCAGAAGAATTCTGCACATTGATGAAAGAAGCCCAGCTTGCAACCTATGGGGATGGGCTGAATCCCGACCTGCTGCATCCCTATATGTGGGCCGTAAAGAGCCACTATTACAGTACGGGCCTCGCTTTCTATAATTTTCCCTATGCCTTCGGCCAGCTCTTCGCCTACGGCCTCTATTCCCGCGCCCGTGAACAGGGCAGTGCCTTCGCGGAGACCTATAAGGAAATCCTCAGGCTTACCGGCAGGGCTTCCGCAGAAGATGTAGGAAAAGCCGC
Organism: Treponema sp.; assembly: GCA_012517385.1. Lineage (GTDB taxonomy): Bacteria > Spirochaetota > Spirochaetia > Treponematales > Breznakiellaceae > Gracilinema. The sequence goes on from JAAYUZ010000068.1 coordinate 26,842, forward strand.
TGGTTTTAACCTGGAAGGCCCCAAATTCTGGCAGAATGGCATCAATTTAATCGCTGAACGGGTCACCGAACTGGAAACACTGATACAAAATCTGGAGGAAGGAAAATAATGAGCGCAAAAGTAGGAGTTCTCGGTGCAGGAGCCTGGGGAACCGCCGTCGCCAAGGTAATCGCAGAAAAGGGTATCGATGTTGATATTTGGAGCCACGAAGCTGCAACGGCGGAGGATATCAACCAGCGGCACCTCAATTCCCGGTACTTACCCGATGTGGAACTTCCCCACAACCTGCGGGCATTCACCGACCCGGCAGCAACCGCCGACGGCAAGGAATTCCTTATCCTTGCAAGCCCCTCGCTGTACCTGCTGGATTCGGTTAAAAAAATCCTGTCAGTCCCTTCCATCCGGGAGGGAGAAACCGCCATAGGGGTCATCACCAAAGGCTTTATCCCCACCGCAAAGGGCCCCCGGCTCATCCTCGAAACCCTGGAAGACTATCTTCCGGGCTTTTACCGCCAATCCCTGGTCTATATTGCCGGACCCAGCCATGCGGAAGAGGTGTCCCGGGGTAAAATTACGGGACTCATCGCCGCCAGCGAAAGCGCAAAACAGTCAATCCGTTTCCGGGACCTCTTAAAAACAGGCCGTCTCCTGGTGTTTTCATCCTTCGATGTCCGGGGGGTTCAGGTAGCCGCCGCATCCAAAAACGTCATCGCCATAGCCTTTGGTATGCTGGATGCCCTTAAAACCAGTGCCGCAGAACGGGGCATGGAAGATATATTCGGGGACGGCACCGAATCGCTGCTCCTTGCAGCGGGCTTGAACGAAATTCAAACCCTGGGCCGGGCCATGGGTGCTACCCATCCGGAAACCTTCACCTCCATTTCCGGTGTCGGCGACCTGGATGTAACCTGCCGGTCAATTTTCGGCAGAAACCGCCGCTTCGGCCGGGAAATCATCGAAAAGGATATACTAAAGTCCTTTACCAGCCTGGATGACCTTATCACCCGGATCAGCGAAGTGGGCTATCTCCCTGAAGGGGTGGTTGCGGCCAAATATGTAAAGGTACTTGCTGAACAGCATAACCTGAAAATGCCCATTTCTTTGGGCTTATATAGAATTCTCAATAAAGAGATTACACCAATCGAATTCCTGCATGCCTTTATAAAGGATCTTGGATAAAACTATGCTCGAAAAAATAACCGGTAAATTTCAGGACGCCCTGCGGACCATCAGCGGTAAGGCCACCATAACCGAAAAAAACATCGAAGATGCCGTAGAAGCCATCAAAATGGCTCTCCTCGAAGCGGATGTAAACCTTCGGGTGGTACGGCGCTTCGTCAACGCTACCATAGAAGAAGCAAAGGGGGAGCGGGTACTCCGTTCCGTAGACCCGGGACAGCAGTTCATCAAAATAGTACATGATAAACTGGTAGCCTTCCTGGGGGACAGCAAACAGGATCTGAACCTGAAAGGCCCCGATACCCAATCGGTCATCCTGATGCTTGGTTTACAAGGTTCGGGTAAAACAACGAGTTCAGCAAAACTTGCCCTGCGGCTTAAAAAAGAGGGCCGCAAGGTGCTTCTCGTAGCCTGCGACCTCATCCGGCCAGCAGCTATGGAACAGCTCTCTGTGCTGGGAGCCCAGATTGGAGTCCCCGTTTATAAGGAAGAAGGCGCAAAGGACCCGGTGAAGGTCTACAAGGCGGCCCTGGACCTGGCCCGTAAAAACCTGTACGACACCCTCATTGTGGATACCACAGGCCGGCTCCAGATTGATCAGGACATGATGACCGAACTGGTGCGGCTCCGGGATGCGGCTAAACCAGATGAGTTACTCCTCGTTGCGGATGCCATGACCGGCCAGTCGGCGGTGGATATCGCTAAGACCTTTGATGAACAGATAGGCCTTACGGGGGTCATCCTCACCAAATTCGACTCGGACACCAGGGGCGGCGCCGCCCTGTCCCTAAAGACTATTACCGGTAAACCCTTAAAATTCGTGGGGGTTGGCGAAAAACCAGAGGATTTTGAACCCTTCTATCCGGACCGGATTGCGAGCCGCATCCTCGGCATGGGGGATATCGTCAGCCTGGTAGAAAAAGCCCAGCAGGTGGTAAACCAGGAAGAAGCGGCGGCCCTGCAAAAAAAGATGCTTTCCGAGAACTTTACCCTCCAGGACTGGCTGGATCAGCTGCGGGCGGTAAAAAAAATGGGTTCCCTCCAGTCCATGCTGGAAATGCTCCCCGGAATGGCAGGCCAGATCTCCGAAGAGGACCTGAACAAGGCGGACATGAAACGGCAGGAAGCCATTATCTGTTCCATGACCAAAAAAGAACGGCAGAATTACCTCATCATTGGACCCTCCCGCAGGGCCCGTATCGCCCGGGGCTCCGGCACATCGGTTGCCGAGGTTGCCCGGCTCATTAAAAAGTTCGAGAAGATGCGGACCATGATGAAAAAGGTTGCCAAATTGGGAAAAAATCCCCAGGCAGCCCAGGCCATGATGAGCCGCATGGGCGGTATGGGCGGCCGGCCGGGCTTTTAGCGGCCGCGAGGCTGCCACCGCTTTTGGAGGGCGAACCAAGCCTGCCTGGCAGCTCAGGCTTGTAGCGTCCGCGAGACCGCCATGGCCGGCCGGGCTTTTAGCGGCCATTCCAGCCGTTGACTAAAGGGCCATTTTCATATACATATAAGGCTTACGCGCCCTTCTATCAGCGCAACCGCGCCGACGGGTTTGGATTGCCCGCATTCCTGCCGACGCATAATACCAGAAACGGGCATTCCCCAGCGGGGGAAGAATTTGAGGAGGATACCCTTGAGTGCACGCATTCGACTAAAGAAGTTCGGAACCAAAAAACGGCCCTATTATCGGATTGTCATTATGGATTCCCGAGCACCCCGGGATGGCAAAACCATCGACGAAGTAGGAATCTATCACCCTATCGCAGCTGAAGGTTCTCAGGTTTCTTTTGATGCTGAGAAAGTAAAGTCCTGGCTGAGCAAGGGTGCGACCCCCACCGACACGGTCCGCAAGATCCTGAACAACAGCAACTTCACCTTCTAATTTTAGAAAGGAGCAAGGAGTCTCTATGGAAAAGGATCTTGTTGAATATATCGCGAAAAGTCTTGTTGATGATCCTTCCGCAGTACAGGTTAACGTGATCGAAGGTGAAAAAAGCACCATTCTGGAACTCCGGGTAGCTCCGGAAGATATCGGTAAGGTTATTGGCAAGCAGGGCCGAATTGCTAAGGCAATCCGTACCATTCTGCAGGCCGCCACAGTTACCACCGGGAAACGCACTGTTCTTGAAATTCTGGACTGACGGAATACGGGTGTGATCAAACGATTCATCACCGGAATCATTGGACAACCCTTTGGTGTCAAAGGGTTTGTGAAAGTGCGGCTGCCGTCAGGGGACAGCAGCCACTTTGATCAACTGGTAAAGGTAACGGTTCGTTTCGGAACCCAGGAAAAAATCCTGGTTATTGAAGATACTGGTCATGCCCCGAGTTCCTTTGTTATAAAATTTAAGGGATATGACAGCCCTGAAGCGGCAAAGGCACTTCAGGGAGGCGAAATCCTGGTGGATCGGGATGCTGCGGCTCCCCTTGAAGAAAACGAATATTATATCGAGGACCTTCGGGGCCTTACGGTTCATTTACACCTTGTTTCGGGACCGGTCATTGGTACGGTAACCGATGTGGTCGAGGGCGGCGGCGGACAGCTCATGGAGATTCAAATCTCCGAACAGGAACGCCGGCTTGTGCCTTTCCGGAATGAGTTTATTGGGGATATTGATATAGCAGGTGGAACGGTAGTACTCAAAGAAGGGTGGATTCTGGAGTGAAGTATACCGTACTGACCCTGTTTCCAGAAATTGTGGACGCCTTTTTTAACACATCAATTATGGCGAAGGCCATCGAACGGGGTGTTATCAGCTACCGGTCCATCAATATCAGGGACTATGCCACCGACAAACATCACAAATGTGATGATGCACCCTATGGCGGCGGTGCGGGAATGTTAATGCTGCCCGAACCATTGGGCAGGGCGTTAGAGGCTGCAGGAGCTGTAAAGAAGACGCAAACTGCTCAGGAAACCGTTGCTGCTGAAACAGCGACTCCAGGCCAGGCAAAAAAAAGGCGGGTTATCTACCTTTCCCCTTCGGGCCGTCTTTTTAACCAGACTATGGCCCGGGAACTTGCTGCAGAGGAAGAGCTCATTCTCCTCTGTGGCCGATACGAAGGAATTGACCAGCGGATCATCGATACCTATGTGGATGAAGAGATCTCCATCGGTGATTACGTGCTTTCTTCCGGGGAAGTTTCAGCGCTGGTACTGATTGATACAACCTATCGGCTTGTGGATGGGGTGATTTCTGCAGAATCCCTCGAAGAAGAAAGCTTTTCCGACGGGCTTCTCGAGTACCCCCAGTATACAAGACCGGAGATTTATGATAAGCTACGGGTCCCGGAGGTGTTGCTTTCGGGGCATCACGAGCAGATACGGCGTTGGCGTTTAAAAAAACGGGTTGAAAAAACCCTGCTTGTCCGGCCTGATTTAATTCAAAAAGGGCTGGAAGCTGGCTGGTTTTCTGCTGAAACACGAAAACTTATTGTTGAACTGCAAGATACTGCAGGGCTCAAAGGGGATACGGATGAACGAAATTAAAGCTATCGAAGCTGCTCAGATGAAGAGCGAGCTGGATGAGTTCAAAGTGGGCGATACCGTAAAGGTCCATTTTAAGATTGTGGAAGGCAAAACCGAACGGATCCAGGCCTATGAAGGTCTGGTGATTTGCATGAAAAATTCCCGGATCGGTAAAACCTTTACCGTACGGAAAAACTCCTACGGGGTTGGTGTTGAACGGGTATTCCCCCTGCACTCCCCACGGGTTGTAAAGGTGGAAGTCATGCGGCCCGGTAAGGTCCGGCGTGCCAAGCTCTACTACATCCGGGACAAGATTGGTAAGGCTGCCAAGATTAAGGAGCTTATTTCCAAGAAGCCCCACGAAGCTGCAGCCCAGGAAAGCACCCAGGCTTAAGCCCAGTTTTATGAAAAGCGAGAAATCTGATGGGTTCAGGCCGCACGTGATACGACCTGGGCCATCGGATTCAATCTCATCAGAAAAAACTGTAAACAACAACAATCTAACCACTCAATCAACCGCTAAGATTGGTAGCTCGTTTTATAAACAAACGGGTATTCTTCAGCTCGAGTCCCTTGCCAGAAGCCTGCATATACCTATATCAAAACAAAGCCTCGCTGCGCTAAGTTTCGCATTACATCTCAAACTGCCCCTTACAAAAGAATCCATTGAGCCCTTTATCAAACAAAGTCTTGCACTGCCACCGCAGCTGCATGAAGCGGGACTCCTGAGCGCCCTTTTAGCCCTTTCTAAGGGGATCCATTTATCAAACACAGCAGTGGAGCAGCTTGCCCAGCTCTTAAATCTCCATCAGGAGCCAACAGACAAATCTAAGGTGCTGCATAAAACCGAGGCAGCACTCCATCAACCTGAAGAAGAAGGCAAGACTGCAGATGACCCATCGGCATCAGAACCGGATGAACAGCTTCCACTAGAGGCAGACGATGCAGCTCATCTTTTTTTAGAAACCGTTAAAAAACATCCGGTCCTGGATTTATTAAACCGTTTACCGGGCAAAAATCGACAACGGCATATTATCCTGCCCTTTAACTTCAAGGAAGACTCATGTTCCATAAAGGGGAGTCTCCGACTGCTTTGCAATGAACGGCCGGGGGGAAGTCTGGAAGTCACCAGCCTGAATCTGGCAGCGGTCAGTCCAAACCATGAGTGGTTTGTGCAGGCTACGAAAAATATAGCTGGGGGGCTTGCAATCAGGATGCAAGTTTATCCAGAGCCCAAGGACTCTAAAGCAATCGTAAATTCTCTTTCATCAATTTCCGATACTGTATCTATAGGTTTTGAAAAACCCGACACGTTTCAGGATTTTAAGAAAGAAACCTATTCCAGCTTTGAAATAAGGGCATAAAAGGTCTATATGTATGGAAATAAAGCGGGCCAGTGCGTTAAAATATAAGGACGGTGATTATGCTCCCCGAATTGTAGCGTCCGGTACAGGCAGAACCGCAGATACAATTATTGAACTTGCTGAAAAGGCAGGAGTTACTATAATAGAAGATGCAAATCTTGCAGGAATTCTTACGGAGACCATGTCTGTTGGGGATTATGTACCCCCCTGGTGTTGGGATCTGGTGGCAAGGGTGTTTGCAATCATTAAAAACGAGGAAAAATCGTGAGAAAGTTACCAGTTACTGCATTACGGCCGGGACAAATTTTTACCGAGCCGGTGTATATCCAGGATAACAACCTGTTTGTACCCGCCGGAATACCGGTTAAAAAAAAGGATATTGATCGGCTAATAAAATGGGGTATTGATACTGTCCTAACCGATGGAGTGGCTGTTTCTGATGCTCCATCTGGGACGAAAGATACCCTGGATACAAAATCAGCACCGAAAGGGACCGAAGCAAAGCAGAATACCTCTATCAGTCTTATTTCTCTGCCCTCTGTTATGGACAATGCCCCCAGTTACCGGACCTATACGGACCTTATTAACAAACTGGGAGCCCTGTTTCAGAATATTACAGATGGTCTTTCGGTTGAAAGCCGCAGTATCGATGGTATAGCTGGGCGGCTTCTCCAGGCGGTCCGGGAGCACCGGGACCAAATTGTGGGCTATATCCTGGGTGGAGAAGTGGCCAACTACCCCCTGGCAAAAAGCTCGGTAAATACGGCAATTCTTTCCACCCTTATTGCCATGGAATTAAGGATGCCCAATCACAAAATCCTGCAGGTTACTACCGGGGCATTGCTCCATGATATTGGCATGCTCAAACTGCCCAAGGATATTGTGGAAAAGAAGGGAGGCCTGTCGGAAACAGAGCTTTCCCGCATACAGGCCCATCCTCTGTATGCATATAAAATGATCTGCAAGGAACTTCTGTATCCAGAAGAAGTGGGGGTTATCGCCCTGCAGCACCATGAACGGTGGGATGGCGAAGGATATCCACGCCGCCTTGCCGGGGAAGCCATAGACCTTGGAGCTCGAATCGTAAGTGTGGCCGATGCCTTTGAAGCCATGGTATGCGAAAAACCCTATCGCAACTCTATGATTGGCTACCAGGCTATGAAAAACCTCCTTTCGGACAATGCCCGGCGCTTCGATCCGGAGGTGCTTAAAGCCTTTATTAAAACCATGGGGATTTATCCCATTGGATCCATAGTACTCCTTAATACGGGAGCCATAGCCCGGGTCATCGAAGGCCACAGTGATGCACCCTTACGGCCAAAGATACGTATTCTGGTAGATGAATTTGGCAATGCATTCAACAATGATGATGGGGAAATAATCAACCTTCTGCAGGAAAAAAGCATGTTCATCGCCAGAGCAATAGATCCAAAAGAACTCACCAGAGGCCATGAATAGCCGCCTCAAGGGTCAGGGCGGCGAAGATCGGGCTGCAGCATACCTCGAATCCCAGGGCTATGAAATAGTTGCCCGCAATTTCCGCAGTTCATTTGGAGAGATAGATATCATCGCCCTTGACAGAGACACCCTGGTCTTTATTGAAGTAAAGGCATGGTCCTTGTTCGGTATTGAAAATCTGGAATACTCGATTACCAAACAAAAACAACAAAGGATCATCAAAACGGCTAAGTTTTTTATTGGAACCCATCGAGAATATAACAGTATGGCCCTGCGTTTTGATATTATTTTTATTGGAAACCAGGGCATACACCATCTTGCCTCAGCCTTTATGGAGCGTGTATTATGATGGTTCAAACTGAGAACCACCAGAACAACCAAAAACTGGAAGAACTAAAACGGCTTATCAATGATGACCTGTACCTGGCTGGAGCCATACAGAGGATCGCCCAGGTTCTCAGCGAAGAACTCTTAGAAGAACGAGCGTTAGGAGCAGTGCATGGCAGAAAACGGCAGAGATGGGTATAACCGCCGCAGAAACAAATTTAAGGATCGACAGCAGCAGAATAAAGATAAAAATACTCAAAAACCACAGCAGAAAGGGGCAGAGAAACCCCGTTTCGATAAACAAAGGGGAACCCTTATCGATCGGCCCCAATGGGTACCGCCAAAATTAGGGCAGAACCAGATACCCAGGTCAGAGTGTCCCTATTGCGGAAAACCGGTGAATGACCTCTCAAGCGCCCTCACAGACCCGGCTTCAGGGAATCCTGTACATTTTGATTGCGTCCTCAGGAAACTCTCCGATCGGGAACCCTTACAGGAAGGGGAAAGTATCACCTATATTGGAGGCGGTCGTTTCGGAATAGTACAGTTTCCGAATCCTCAGGATATCAACCATTTTGTTATAAAACGAATTATCCAATGGGAAGATAAGGAAAAAAGAGCACCCTGGAGAAGAACGGTAGCTGATAATTTTTCTCTAACCTAGGAAGGCTCTATGCAGGATAGGGATGATTTCCTTAAAAATCCGAACGTTTTAAGCCAGTATAATCTGCTGCAGGATCTAGGGGTATTTAATTATATAGACACCCTTAAAAAGGATATCCGCAATTACGAAGCAATTATCAATGCAGCAAAAACGATACTGAACAGCAAAACTATAGACGATATTCTGGAAAGCGCCGTTAAGGAAATATCCGATCGATTTTTACCATCCTTTCTTATTTTTCTCTGGAAGCCCCTGAGCAGCCACAAAGATCTGGTGTTCAGAGGCTATAGAAATTTCCAGACCTTTGACACAAGCCTGCAAATTGAAGATCTAGCACCATTTAATAGCTTTTTTAAACAATACCCCCAGCCAATCAGTTTTGACCTTCTGGAATATCAGTTGAATAATCCCTCTGTCACCGATCCAATGAAGGAATCAAAACCAGATCTGGTTATCCCAATCCTGGGACCTTCGGAACTTTATGGACTTATCCTCGTAGGGCCCAAGCTGCTCGAAGAACAGTATTCCCTGCAGGAGCTTTCTTTTTTAGATAAACTTATGGCCTTTACCAGCCTGGCTATACAAAACTACATTCATTATCAGTATTCAGTCAGGGATGGGAAGACCGGGCTCTATAATCATGGTTTTTTCATGGTCCGGCTTAAGGAAGAAATAGCCAGGGCCGGCCGAATAAACCAACCTTTCGGGCTCGTAATCATAGATGTGGATAAATTTAAGCATTTTAATGATACCTATGGCCATTTGGCCGGCGACGCGGTTTTGGAAACCCTTTCTCAGACAATCCAGAAAAACCTTCGGAGCCAGGACATTCCTTCCCGCTTTGGAGGCGAAGAATTTACCGTACTTTTGCCGGAGACAAACCGGGCTTCAGCATGGGTTGTGGCTGAGCGGCTTAGAACAGCAGCGGCAGCAATGAACGTCCCCTGGGAGAAACAACTCCCTCAGGTAACCATAAGTCTTGGAGTTGCCCTCTTTGACGGTTCTGAGCGGATTGATCCAGAATTATTGATACAACGGGCCGATGAAGCCCTCTACCAATCAAAACAACGGGGCCGAAACAGAACCACCGTGTGGGGTGCGGGGCTGCTGCATAAAACAGAGCAGCTGAGATCAAGCTTCATAAGTGAACAATAAAAATGACATATCGTCCTGCTGGGGAACCCCTTCACTGAATAGATCGATAGATTCCGGGAGTAATTCATTAAGAGGTCTCTCATGCCGCGACAGAGAACTCAATACAGACCTAAGCCGGTCCTCACCAAACTCCTCACCGGACCGGTTCACCTGTTCAGTAATACCATCGGTATAGAGAAATAATCGATCCCCTTTCTGAAGGGTAATGCCCATGAGAGCAGGCGAAACAGACTCATCCACACCAATAGGCAGATTCAGAAGCCGACCCTTTATAGGTTTTACATGGTTTTTTCGGATCAGATAGACATGGGAATGACCCATATCGGCGCAGAGCAGTTTGGACTGCAGGGGATCAAAGAATAGAAAGAATCCGGTCAGGTATTTTTCCAGATGAAAGGTAGTAACAATGGCTTTATTGATATTGATGACTAATTCCCGTAACCCCCGTTTATAATCGTAGGTTCTCAGCATCCCCCACAGCATAGAAACAATAAGAGCAGCAGACACCCCCTTGCCGGATACATCACAAAGGGTCGCAAAAAGCATACCGTTGTTTATTTCCTGCATATAATAAAAGTCTCCCCCTACGCCCTTTGCAGAACGGGTCCACCCAATTAAAGAACAATGTTCCCGTTTCAGTGTCTGCTGAGATAACAGACGCTCCTGTATTCTGCTTGCCAATTCAATATCGTTTCTGGTGATAGTAGCAAGATACTCATGCAAGTCGTACCGGGAAAAAATACCTTGAAATCGCCCCTGCTCATCCACCAGGGGGAAATATTTGTTTGTTTCTACCGCAACTCCTTTTTCTGAAGCTGCGCGGTTGAGCGCATCATCTCGGCGCTGTAATTGTTGAGCCACAGAAAGAAAATTCACCCTTGCATCAAAGGGTTCTACTCTCTTAATCAAATCCCGGATAAGGCTCCGCTGCAAGACCTCCCTGCCAAAGGGCTTTCCCACTAAAGAAAAAAGCGCCTCCCGTTCAATAAGGCCACAATAGGATCCATTCTGATTAACCACACCGAAGACGGCAATTTCCGGGTACCGCTGTAACTCATCGGTCACATCAAGAACCTTGACCGATTCCGGCACATACCACAGATAACGTGCAATATTCATAATTGAATTAGAATAACGTTTCTGCGGATTGATTTGGGATATGAGGGTTTCCCTGGCTTCTAAAATTTTCATAGCAAGGTAAAATTCTCATATCTTTGTTAGATTCGTATTAAACAAATTCGTTTTTATAATTTTCTCACAATTTTATGATGCAATTCTTACGATATCCAGGTTAATTAAAGCCATGGAAACTATGGATATGACAGACAAGACACAAGGCTGGTATATAATAAGGGTAAGCGGAGACCTGGATCTTTACTCCGCTCCGGATCTGCTGAAAAAGTTCATGGACATTTTGCAGCAGAATATCAAGCACCTTCATATTGATCTATCCCGTATCAGCTATCTGGACAGTTCCGGGGTAGGAACCATTATAAAAACCCTGCAGACTGCCAAAGCGAAGGGCATCCGATTAACTTTTTCAGGAATACAGGGGACCCCAAGAAAGGTGCTTTCTATGGCAAATATCCTCCCCATTCTGACAGAAGACGCCTCTCCTACGTGGAGTAACCCATGAATCAGCTTATTGTACGCAAACTCATCGTAGATGAGCATAATGAACTCTTTGATGCCCAAGGTATGAAATATATTGAGTTCCCCAGCGATTATAATCGAATACGGGAATTTACCACCCTTGTATTAAAAGACTGCCCTGAAGAGTTCAAAGAGGGGAATCTCCTCGAACAACAGCTCTCTGAAATTATTAAAAATGGGATAAAACACGGAAATAAAAAGGATCCAACTAAAAAGCTTAAGGTATGGTACGACCTCCGCAAACGGGTCCGCTTTATTGTAGAAGACGAAGGAGAGGGCTTTACTAATCTGGAAGCCTGGAACGACTACTACCGAAAACGTCAGGAAGCCCTCTATCGGGAAGATTTTGATACCTTTCTTGGGATGGCAAGCTACCGCGGCCCCAATAGCGATGCAGATGACGGCGGTAACAGCCTTATCGCTGCCTTAGAATACTGGAACGGCGGAATGATTTATAACAACCGTAAAAATAAGGTTGGGGTAGTCCGCTGGTTCACTAACGGCTCCAGCACCGGCCCACAATAACCCCTCCCCAGAGCGCCCTGTTTTTGTTATACTGGTCACCTGAAAGGAGCTACCGGTGATTGGAATAATCGGCGCTATGGAAGCGGAGGTAGAACTGCTGCGAACAAACCTCCAGGGAACACAGGAACACAGGATCGGAGCCTTTACCTATTATACGGGCACCCTGGCCAACAAAGATACGGTCATCCTCCAATGCGGTATTGGGAAGGTTCAGGCCGCCGTAGGCTGTGCCCTTATGCTGCAAACCTTTACACCTTGCAGGCTTATTAATACGGGCTCAGCGGGAGGTATAGCAGCGGACCTGCATTTCGGCGATGTGGTCATATCGGAGGGCCTCATCTACCATGATGTGGACGTACGCGCCTTTGGCTACCTGCCCGGACAAATCCCCGGTCAGCCCCAGGTATTCACCACCGACAAGACCTTGCAGGCAAAGGCAGAGACCGCCATACAGCACCTTAAGGAGCAGGGCAAACTTCCCCCAAACCTGCACTACCAGAAGGGTATCATAGGCTCCGGGGACATTTTCATGCACGAGCCAGAAAAGATAGCAGCGCTTAAAACGAACTTCCCCATGATACGGGCCGTAGAAATGGAAGGAGCCGCCATCGCCCATTGCTGCACCCTCTTTAAGGTACCATTCCTGGTTATCCGTGCCCTTTCGGATATTGCAGGGCAGGAATCACCCATGAAATTTGACGAGTTTCTCCCCATCGCATCCCGCCATTCCAGCGAAATCGTAATGGAATTAATCCGTAATCTCGAGACATAAAAAAAGACACAAAAAGGAGCCTCAGCATGGAAAAAATAGCCAGCTTTACCGTCGACCATCTCCGCCTGAAACGGGGCATCTTTGTATCCCGCAAGGACCGCTTTGGTGAAACCATCCTCACCACCTTCGACATCCGCATGAAGGAACCAAACCGGGAGCCCGTCCTAGACGTTCCCGCAGCCCATACCATAGAACACCTGGGAGCCACCTACCTCCGCTCCCATCCGCAGTGGGGAAATCGGGTCGTTTATTTCGGCCCCATGGGCTGCAGAACCGGTTTCTACGTTATCCTCGAAGGCAGCCTCAGTTCCCTGGATGTATTAACCCTCATTACAGAGATGTTTGTATGGATTGCTTCTTATATTGATGAAATTCCGGGGGCTGCGGCGGCGGAGTGTGGTAACTGGCGGGATCACAATCTGGATATGGCAAAATGGGAGGCGCTCCGCTTTCTGGATGTGCTTAAAAAACCCCTGCCAGAAAACCTGGAATATCCGTCATAAAACGCTGCCCCCTGGAGCGGCCGACGGGAGTCGAACCCGCGTCACGAGCTTGGGAAGCTCGGGTAATACCGTTATACGACGGCCGCTCCAGGGGGCAGAATGTAACAAAACTATACCAAAAAAGCGCTTGCCATGTCAATAATATGCTTAATAAGTGAGGCTCTTTCAAAACTCAGGGAGTTTTGAAAGAGCAACCTTAGATGTATATGCAGTATTTTTACTATTCTATACTATACAAATAATTAAATTGTAATGGTAAAAATACTGCAAGAGGTTTTTGCGAAAGTAACAGACTTTTGCAAAAACCTCAAGTAATAGAAAAGCGCTGGAAGGTCCCAGCAGGCTTTGCATCTTTTGTCTCGACCCGCTCGACCTCTGCTCCAGGCGGTCCATGATGCAGCCAGACCACCAGTTGTCTAAGCTGGGCCGAACTCCCTTCGGCATACAATTCCACTGACCCATCACTGCAGTTTCTCACCCAGCCCACAAGACCTAACCTACGGGCTTCAGCCTGGGCGGAATACCTGAAGCCTACCCCCTGTACGATACCAAAAATCTTACAATGTACAGCCTTGAGAGGGTTCTTCTCATCCATAAGTATGGAGTTACCTTTCTTGTTTTTTATCCCTAATGTCTGCAATCATTGCCGCGAGCTCTGCATAGTCAAAGGGTTTATATACAACCGGATAGGGCACCTTAAAATCAGGTCTCAGGTAGCCCGAGGTAATTATTACATCAATATCGGGGCAAAAGGTATTAAGGAACCGGACCCAATAATCGCCGCCGAAAATATCCATACGGTAATCGGATACAATAACGTCAATTTTAGAATCGAGCAGGATCTTAATTGCCCCAACTCCATCAGATGAGACGAGGACAGAAAAACCTTTTGCTTTAAGATAATCCCTTAACGAAAGACGGATATCATCATCATCTTCTACAAGAAGAACAGTAAATTCAGAGTTACTCATGGACACCTACTGATAGTTTCGAAGCAAGATCCTTGACTGTAGTGACTACCAATTCAAAATCAAGGGGTTTTCCAAAGAATGCATCGGCCCCTTCGTCTAAAATTGCCCGTTTTTCTTCCGGAATATCAAGACCGGTCATCGCGATTATAAAGGGTTTACCAAAGGTGGGGTCCTCTTTTATTTTTTTGCAGAGCTTATGCCCGTCTACACCCGGAAGGTCTATATCCAGAAAGATAAAACCGGGACGAACATCAGAAAGGGCCTTGCCTGCCTCAAACCCATCATAGGCCTGATAGACCATATAGCCCTCGAGTTTTTTCTCCAGATACCGTTTCATGAGATCATTAAGGTCCCTGTCGTCATCTACAATGAGGATGGCCTTCCAGTCAACCTCATCCTGCATCAGGGCATTTAATTCATCGGGGATTCGCATACCCCGTTCATCTAAAAAACTTTTCAAGTCCTCCGCATAGACCCGGTATTGTCCGCCAGGGGTTGTGAAAGCCTTCAGATAGCCATTGCGAATCCAGTTAATCGCAGTCTGATTGACAACACCACAAATGTTGGCTACTTCTAGAGCAGAAAATATCCGTATTTTTCGGCCATTCTTTGCCATTTCAGCTTCCTTATATCTGTTTGGCTAATTCCATTACATCCAATAGTTAAATTATATCCATAAAATCTATATAGTCAACGATTTGACATTTTATTATAGCACTTTTTCAAGTTTTTGTATATTTATATGCCATTTTTAGAAACAATTATTCATCAATAAATAGCCTGATAGAGTCTTTTGAAAAGCCAGCCCTTCGGAGTATCTGTTTTAACTCAAACTGGTACAGCAGCTCTGGTTCTAAACCTTTTTTACGAAGGTACCAGGCTATGGCACGGGCTTCTACTTCTACAGGATAAAGTGATGTAACTGATTCTTCAGCGATTCTGCCATCTACACCTCGCCGCATAAGGCCGGTAACCAATTGGGAAGCACTTTTTTTGGGGGACAGCCCTGTCTGGGACTGTATCCAGGCCCGGGCAAACCGCCGATCATCTACCAATTCCAGTGACACGAGCCGTTCCAGGACTTTCTTAGAAACCCCTTCAGGATAACCGCTGCGTTCCAGCTTCTGGAGCAAACCCTTCTGGGTTTGTTCTGCACAGCTGATTAATTGCAAAGCCTTACGCTCAGCCCGTACACATTGGGACGTAAATAAAAGTTGTTCCTGTTCTGCCTCTGAGATTTCAAGAACTTCAGGGGTGTTTTGAGTTAACAATGAATCAAAGCGGCTTTTAATAGAGGAGGGTAGATAGCTGAGCCGAATAAAAAATAAAGAGCCGTCGGATAACCCTATTTTGAGTATATCCGGATCGGCTCCTCTTTTGACGGAAGTGACCGTCACAAAAAGAAATACTAGCGCTTGGAGAACTGGAAGCGCCGGCGGGCACCAGCCTGACCGTACTTCTTTCGTTCGACCATACGGGGATCCCGGGTAAGGTACCCATTGGCCCGCAGGGCAGTATAGTTGGTATGATCTACCTGGCACAGAGCCCGGGCCAGACCATGCCGGCAGGCACCAGCCTGACCGTTTGGACCACCGCCATACACATTGATAAGTATGTCATACTTATTTTCGCTGGCAGTAACCATAAGAGGCTGGCGAACCATCATTGCATGTTCATTAAGAGTAAAATACTGGTTCAGTTCCTTGCCGTTTACCACAATTTTGCCGCTACCATCCCGTACAAATACCCGGGCTACAGCGGTCTTTCTTCTACCGGTTCCAATACCGAGATTCTTAATCACCTTGCTACCTCTCGCTTAGAGTTCAATAACCTGCGGATTCTGGGCCGCATGGGGGTGATTGGCACCCGCATATACTTTAACATTTTTAAAAAGCTTCCGGCCAAGGGGCCCCTTGGGAAGCATACCCTTAATTGCCAGCTCCAGCGGATCCGCAGGATGGCGGGCGATCAAACTTTCAAAGTTGGTCGACTTCATACCACCCACATAGCCGGTGTGATGATAGTACATCTTCTGGGTCGGTTTTCTGCCGGTTACTACAATTTTATCGGCATTAATAACCACCACATAGTCACCAAGTTCCTGATGAGGTGCAAAGGTCGCTTTGTTTTTACCACGAAGAATCGATGCAACCTTGGCAGCCACACGGCCAAGGACCTTACCTTCAGCATCGATTACATACCATTTACGTTCCGCTTCAGCGGGTTTTACGAACACAGTCTTCATATCATACCTTTAAAAAGGGTTTTCCAACCACGGATTTATAGACTACCCAGCTTGGGCATCGCGCGGGCAGTCCTGTATACGGGGCAATGTCGAATATTCCCATAATATGGGCTCTCTGTCAAGAGTTAGACCGGGCCCCTCCTCTAACAGCATGCCGACCTGATGAGTTTTAGGAGCCAAGAACAGCCATTGGGCCATAACAATTCCTGGGCCGCTCCACCAGGTACCTACAAGAAAACCGTAAGCTTATTTCGATTCTGATGATGAATTTTCCTTAGCCTTTTCTTCGGCTTCTTCTTTTTTTGCTTCGATCTGATCTTTTATATCCGCAATGCCAATGAACACAGCCAAGAGACCGATGAGTACCGCCATTACAGGGATAGATCCCCGTAAAAAGAGCAGAACATCCTGCCACCAATTCAAACCTGCGGGGATCACCGCCAGTACTGCGAAGGCTATTGCGACAAGTCCTACAATCAATGCAATCATACTGCAACCTCCAGTTTACGCTTTCCCGCCTCTTAACGACGCCGGGTTTTTCTTATGATCATCACCAGGAACGCTATACTATAAAAAATTGTGGGCAGGTTTGGCAAGATGATGGCCGTAACCGGTACAGACCCGATTTTTGGTTCAAAACCTTCGGTGATCCCCAGTGTTTTTAAGATAGAATACACTATTTCAGCATAAGCCGCGATGGTTCCTATTACCATGAGCATCCAGGGAATATCCCTGATTTTTGACCACAGCATGATCGCAAAAAAGGATGCCAGG
>JAAYUZ010000069.1 GCA_012517385.1 Treponema sp.
GATCTTTCCAGGGAAATTACGATCCGGGATTCATCTGAGTTGGGAAAGATGGCCCAGTATTTTAACAGTTTTACGACCCAATTAAGTACTATTTTAAGGGGAATCCGGGAAGAAACGGCCCAGTTAAAAAAACTGGGGGATACCCTTTCTAATGAAATGGAACAAAGTGCCACTGCAACGGAAGAAATTGGGTCTACCCTCAAGAGTATTCATCAAAATGTGTTGCATCAATCCGCCAGTGTAACCGAAAGCGCAGCGACCATAGAGCAGTTTCTCTCGAATATTGCGGAACTGAAGGGGCAGATTGAAACCCAATCTGCGGCGGTAACCGAATCTACCGCTTCTATCAGGCAGATGCTAGAATCGATCCGCCGGGTGCAGGAATCCCTGGAGTCCGGGAATGCCAAGATAATGGAACTGGTGAAAGCCAGTGAGGTAGGCAAGAGCACCCTGGAGCCCCTTATTGTTCAGATTGAGCAAATAACTGAACAATCCCGGGCTTTACAGGAAGCTAATAGTCTCATTTCTGGTATTGCAGCCCGGACCAACCTCTTAGCCATGAATGCAGCCATAGAGGCAGCCCATGCGGGAGAGCATGGACGAGGCTTCGCAGTAGTCGCCGATGAGATTCGAAATTTGGCAGAAAATTCTGCAAGTCATTCTAAAAGCATAGCCTCGAACCTTAAGGCTATACAGCAGGTGATTAACAATGTGGTAGAAAGTTCTCGTAAGGTGAGCGATAGTTTCTCTATCATCGATACAGGTATAAAGGAAGTGAACCAGAACCGGGAACAGATGCGCTTTGCCATGCTGGAGCAGCAGTCAGCTTCTAAAGAAGTCTCTGTTGCTCTGGATGAAATAACTTCTATTACAAGCAAGGTACAGGATTTTGCTGGAGAGACCGAGAGTGGTAGTAAGCAGATTAAGAGCGAAATGGCAAATCTACTTAATGTTACTGAGGAAATTCGTAATGCACTGGCGGAAGCTTCTAAAGCCCTGGATGATATCACGGCTGCAACCCTCCATGTGCATGATCTGAGTGAAGAAAATAAAAAAGCTATTGATCGTATATATGAAGGGATTGCCCGGTTCAAATTAAAAGGTGAGGCATAAGGTTTTTACTAAGACCTTTCATAATAATCTTTATTAAAAAGTGGGGGCCTTTCTTAACGAGAAAGGCCCCCACAGCCCTTGACCTTATTCTGTGAATAGGCTATCTTAGTCTAAGAGTGAGAGAAACTCATAACGCTACTGTTACATTTTCTACTGTTACGCTCCTTTCGAAGTTTTTGATACCTGCCTTTCCCTGGCCGCTATTCAAGAAAACCGACTCGGAAAATCAAGTTATCGTGAAAAGTACTGTCCGTTTAGTCCGTCTCTTCGCTCGGCCTCGGACTTCTGTAGTTTAAGACTCACAGGAATTAACCGGGAAAAGCGCTTATCCTGTATAGGCGGATTTTTAAAGACCCGAAACAATCGGGCAAAGGCAGGCCAAATATGGCTAAAAAACTTTATGTGGGCAATCTTTCCTACAACACCTTCGAAGACAGTCTTCGCAACCTCTTTTCCTCCTATGGAAATGTAGAATCCGTAAAAATTATCACCGATCGTGATACGGGCTATTCCAAGGGGTTCGGTTTTGTGGAAATGAGCACCGATGCAGAAGCTCAGGCTGCAATCGCTGCCACCAACGGCTTTGAATTTGATGGCCGCCGGCTCAAGGTAAACGAAGCGATGGATAAACCCCGCCGTGACCGGGACAATGGAGGAAATTACGGCCGCTGGTAATCCAGAGGGCTGTTAAGTAAGAGAAGCCTGTCGGTGTAAGCCGGCAGGCTTTTTTTTTTGTGCGCTCAGCAGGGCGCACAACTTGCGGGTGAAAGTCCCGAATTGTTGCCGGGGGATGCTTCTTTATTTTTTTAGAGGCTCTTTCAAAACTCCCTGAGTTTTTAAAGATCAACCTAGTTTATTCAAAAATAGTCCCCGAGCTAGATGTTATCCGCCGGATTGAATAGGTTGTTCCGCTTAAAAGGGTCCCCTGGTTTTCGGTCATTTCAAAGACCATGGGTAAATCTGAACCATTAGACCCCGAAAAATGTACCGTAGCCGTATTCCCTGATTGATATAAATTGGCAATGGTATAGGGTATATTATTAAAATAGTGATTCCAGAAATTTAAATCGGCTGTGTTGTAACTGGCTGCCGATGGATCCAGACAGTCCTTTATACCCTGCGGGTCCTGATTATTGATAGCAGTAATAAATTTATCAATCCTGTCGCGAATTGTTTCACCTGTAAGACTGCAGCCTGCAAACAAAGCTGCTGCGAGCAATAGGGCGATCCAGCGAAGCGCTGTGCTGGTTTTAAGGGTGTTTTTCTTGTTCATAGGTTCCTCCTGGTTTCTTACAAGCCCTTAAAGGACCTGTCAGTAGTCGGTACTATTTGTATAGGGTTCAAAGGTGGTCTGGAAATCCTTGATAATTTCCTGGTACCGGTTCATAAATTCCTGATAGCTCCCATCTTGATGCAGTATGTTCCGTGTACGGACCTGCATATACAGCGGACCGAGCACAAAACGCCGTAGAGAAAGGGCTGAAAGGGTGTAGTAGCGGTAATTCAGGATCGCGTTGCCGGTTTGCAGGGCCAGGGGAAACCACACTTCGTCCCGGTACTTGTTCTGGGCTTCCTTATCGGTCATTGATTTCATCTGTTCCGCTGCTGCTTCGGATTCGACTCGGGCTTTTTCATAGTTACCAACCCATTCCTCAAGCCCTGCTTTGAACTGTGCA
>JAAYUZ010000011.1 GCA_012517385.1 Treponema sp.
CGGGTGGAGGGTGTCGAGGTAACCCCCATGGAAAATGGAGCCCTGGTACCGGAAAAGGCGTTCCGTATCGACTGTGATACGGTACTGCTTTCGGTGGGTCTCGTACCTGAAAATGAACTTTCCAAAGATGCGGGGGTAGAGCTGCATCCTACCACGAACGGACCGCTGGTAGATGCCTCCCTGATGACTAATGTGGAGGGTATCTTTGCCTGCGGTAACGTACTCCATGTTCATGACCTGGTAGACTGGGTAGCTGAGGAATCCCGCTTTGCGGGCAAACAGGCCGCAGCCTGGCTGCGGGGCGAACGGCCCCTGCATCAGGTTCGGGTAAAGGCGGGACCCAATGTCCGCTATGCAAATCCGGGTAAACTGGACCCATCCAGAGACAACAAGGTGTACCTGCGGTCCATGATTGTAAAGAACGATGCGGTTCTGGAATTGCGTCTGGATAACCGGGTCATTAAAACAATTAAAAAGGGCCATATCCAGCCTTCAGAAATGATTACCCTCTCCATTGGTCCAAAAGAACTGGAAGGGTATACCGAAAATTCTGCCCTGGAATTGGCATTACTATAGGAGGTTCCCGATGCGCCGTGAATTAACCTGCATCGTTTGTCCCATCGGATGTTCCCTGACCGTATCGGATAAAGAAAATGGCGAACTGGAGGTAACGGGCAACCGCTGTCCCCGGGGAGCCGCCTATGCGGTAGAAGAAATTACTGCTCCAAAACGGGTTGTTACCGCTACATGCAGGCTTGGGCCTGCCGGGGCCTGCTCAGAATCGGATTCAAAGGACCCAATCTATCAGCGGATGCGCCGACATGGGCTTTGCGATCCCCGCAGACTGCCGGTAAAAACCAGCGCTCCCTGTCCCAAGGAATATATTGATGAACTTCTCTCAGAAATTTACCGTACTCAGGTGAATCCACCGGTACGAAGGGGCGATATTATTATTAAAAATTGGAAAAATCTGGGACTAGACGTAGTTGCCGTCCGCGCTTTAGACTAGTCCCATGGAATTTGATGCAAATGATCCCGCCAGATTCTGGCGGGACTATGAAGCTCAGCATGGCGAGAAAGTGCTGTCCCATGCGTTGGGTTGTTATATGTCTGGCTGGGATGAATTTACTGGCCCGCTTTGGGGGCTCCTCATTGCAACCGATGGGGGGTTTCGGTTTCATCACTTCCCCCATGAAGGGTGGATTCAGCTGTTAAGCAGGATGTCCGGTGGCGGCGGTTCCGCTCCGAAAGAAAGGACCATATTCATCTCCCGAAGCCAGATCGTATCAGTGGAATTGATTCTGGAAAAATCCTGGATTCGGAAACTGCTCACAGCTTCGCCGCCTCAGCTGGCAATTCGCTTCACCAGGTTGGATGGCACTGAAGGCCTCCTGCTGGCAGAGACCGATAAAACAGCCCTGCCAGTTGTTGAAAGCCTTAAAGCCCTGCTTATTCAGGGATCCTGATAATCTGGGCTTTAGTCAGCTGTTCAAGGCCCTGTTCAGTCAGAACAAAATCATTTTCTAAGCGGCAGCCCCCATGAACCGGGTCGTACAAGCCCGGTTCCAGGGTAAACACCATGCCCTGCTGCAGTATCCACTCGTTATCAGAACGGCTCCGGATAGCCGGTGCTTCGTGGGCTTCCATGCCAATCCCATGTCCAAGGGCATGGGGCATTTTCTTTTTTGCCTTTTCAAAATGGGCGTCCACAGCCAGGGCGAGCTCTCTTGTCGCCAGCCCCTCCTTTGCCATAGAAACAGCCAGATTATAGGCCTTTTCCACGAGGGTCAGCATACGCTCCTGGGTTCGATTCAGGGGACCCTTTGCAACGGTAAGGGTGACATCGGTGGTATAGCCCCGGTATTTCAGGCCAAAATCGATGATAGAAAGCCCTGGAGTCCCAAAGGCTTCCCCAGTAAAGGTCGGAAATGCATGGATACCAAAGCTGCGTTTTGGGCCCGCCACAAGGGTTTCAAAGCCCGTGCCTTCACAACCTCGGATTCGAGCTTCCCGTTCGATAAAGAGAGCTACATCAACCTCGGTAGCAAAGGCTCCGCGCCGAATTTGTTTTTCCAGTTCTGCAATAACATCATTGGTAATCCGGCTGGCTTCCCGGTAAATTTCTATTTCCTCCGGATCCTTAATAGCTCGCATCTGTTGCGTATAGAAGTGGATGCCATCTTCACGGCAGATGATATCATGATCTGGCAGGGCATCTACAAAACGAAGGAACGAAGGATAAGAAGTGGTTGGAGGGATCTCGATCCGGCTCCCCGCGGGGATATTGAGGTTTTCAACCACGGCTTTTATGGCTTTATAGGGATTTCGTTCAAAATCGGTGTAGGGAACAATATGGCAATAACTATCCTTTGCATATTGCTGAGCCATATTAACGTCCCAGGGGATAAGTATGGGTATGTCGATTATATTGGAGGGCACAAAAAGCAGAGCATCCCCGGGGTGTCGCGTCATCCATCGAATAGTGGGATCCCGCATGCCTTCGAAGTCCTGAAAAAGGGCAAGCCGAATACCCTCCGAAGCCATATAATTGGTGAGGTTGTCGTGTTGTTTGGAAAAACGAAGTTCTGTCATAAGTACCTGCTATTGTATCTGGTCCATGGCGCGCTTGCAAGCTGCAATGATGGTATCAACTTCCGCATCTCCAATCCAATAATGGGTCACAAAACGGAAATTGTCCTGTTCAGGGGGATTTGCGAGGATGCCCTCTTCTTTTAAGAGTTCCATAAAACGAGCAGCCTTTTCTGTAGAAGCCAGTGCCGGTATCGAGAAAAACACCATATTGATGTCCAGCCGGTCCGTGGCGACCTGTATCCCCGGTATGGCGCCGAGCCCCTGGGCGAGGCGCCGGGCCCGGCGGTGGTCATCTTCAAGCCGGCCTGTCATGTCCCTGAGGGCCACAATGCCCGCTGCGGCGAGGATGCCCGCCTGACGCATGCCCCCTCCCATGATTTTTCTGTTCCGCCGGGCCCGGGCAATGAATTCTGCCGGTCCGGCAAGCATGGAACCCACCGGTGCGCAGAGGCCCTTGGAAAGGCAGAACATGACCGAGTCCGTCTGGGCAGCCAGTTCCGACGCCGGAATCTGGAGCGCCGCCGCCGCATTAAAGAGGCGGGCCCCATCAAGATGAAGGGGTATCCGATGCTTTTGTGCAAGATTATATACCGCTTTCATGTGTTCCAGAGGCACCACCGTTCCCGCAGAATGGGCGTTTTCCATACAAATAAGGCTTGTGGATGGATAATGGATATCAATGCTGCGGATTCGCTTTTCTATATCGTCCAGGTTCATGATGCCCCTAGGGGCAGGAATTGGCCGAGTCTGCACACCCGCTATAACCGAAGCGGCTCCTGCCTCATGCTGGATAATGTGGCAGTCCTCCCCTAAAATGACCTCACTGCCCCGTTTGCACCAGGTAAAGAGGGCGAGCTGATTTCCAAAGGTTCCGGAGGGTACAAAGAGGGCAGCCTCTTTCCCTACCATCTCTGCGGCGAGACGTTCCAGCTCGTTTACTGTCGGGTCATCGCCGTACACATCATCCCCAACTTCGGCTTCGGCCATGGCTTTCCGCATGGCCTCCGTAGGTTTTGTAACCGTATCACTGCGAATATCAATCATTGGTGAGGTCCTTTACTAATTAAATTTCTTATATGCGAGGTTCTTTTAAAACTCCCTGAGTTTTGAAAGAACACCCTTAGATGTATAAGGTTTTTGTAAAAACTTCATTCATCAATTTGTTTATTCTGCTTTTTGTCTTTCATATATGAATACATAAAAAACATTATAAGACCGAATACGATATGTAAATAATAGGTTGCAAAACGCCAAAGGACAATAGCTACAGTTGTTGCAGCAGGAGCATTATTCATACCTGAAAAAACCCATATATAGGACCCTTCTATACTTCCACTGCCACCCGGAGTAGGAATGTAATATATTACCAGGTTGATAATTACAAAGGTCGCCATGATATGGAAAAATGTTGCCCCAATAGGAGTAAGTCTTTCTAATACATAGAATAATGAAAAAGCTTGAAGTGTCAGGTTTAATAAGCCAAGACTGACATCCAAAATCATGATATGGGTTTTTTCTGCCCACAGAAATCCTATTTCTTCTTTTAATGATGTAGCCCAATGATGAAAGAGTTCTGCCCAATTTTCTTTGCCTAGTTTTTTGCTAAGCCAATGACCAAATTTTGTTTTTTCAAACCGAAGTACAAACTTGCTGAGTGTATCTGGTGTGATGAGAGTGAATAAAAAAAAGAGTGTGGTAGAAAGGGAAACAATAAATCCTATGTACATTGGTTCCCGGCCAATTTTCATTGAATTCGCAAGGCCTACAGCAGTTGGGATACTGATCATAAAAATAGCAAAGGCGGTAAACATGAATTCTACATGGCGGGACAGGGTTACGTTGGTAGCCTTTTTGCTGTCAATTCCAATAGATGTCAAATGCAGGATCTGGAAAGGTTGGCCTCCTGTAGCCATGGGGGTTAGGTTAGAAAAGAGACTGAAGACAACCCCATTATAAAATGCTTCCCAGAGAGGAATGCGAAGATGAAATTGTCCAAGTACCATGATCAGTCTGATTGAATCGATAAAATAAATGAGGAGATAACAGAAAAATGGGACCAGTAGAATAGTGTAATCAACTTTTTTAAGTGCACCCAGGATATCTTTAAAATCCATTAAAAAGGCTATTCCCAGGTTCGCTATCAGGCCGATAAGCACCGCCCAAAACATCGATGTTAATAGTTTTTTTCGTTCTGTATTCATGATAATATGTTATATAGTACATCATTGCTGAGGGTATTTCAATTGAAACAGATAGGAGGCTTCTATGATTATTCATCGTAATGCTATGAAGGTTGAATTAAAGGAACGGATGCGGGATGGCGAGGGTACGACAACCCTGGTCCATCTGGTAGATGGATCTACCATGAAAAATGCCCGGCTTTTATCAGAGGTGACCCTCCCGCCGGGAGCTTCCATAGGAGAACACCGGCATGATTCAGAAACCGAGTACTATATTATTTTAGAGGGAACCGGTCTCGTAAAAGATAATGGTGTGGATACTCCGATTAAAGCGGGTGATGTGGTCGTTACCGGTGACGGGGCAAGCCACAGTATTAAAAATACCGGTACGGAGCCGCTCAAATTAATAGCGGTTATTATTACGTATTAACCAGTTAGAATGAGCTCTAAGGGACCACAAGAATAGAAATCTGACGAGCCTGTGGTTTAAAAAAAGCCGGGCAAGCCAAATGGCCCCCGGCTTTGATTAAATCTTATTTTACTACAATATTGACCAGTTTATCCGGAACAGAAATAACCTTGGCAATCGTAACACCCTCGAGCCACTTCTGAATGCCCGGTAAGGCAAGGGCTGTTTTTTCAAGTTCCGATTTCGCAGTGCCAACCGGTGCGGTAAATTTATCCCGAATTTTTCCGTTTACCTGAACCACAATGGTTGCCTCATTGTCCGCAGCGAGGCTCTCATCATAGCGGGGCCACTGACTCTTAGAAATTGACTCCTGGTGTCCCAGCTTTTCCCATAGCTCTTCTGCCAGGTGCGGTGCATAGGGGCCTACCATCTGGACGAGGGGTTCCCAGAAGGATCGGGGCAGTGTTTCAAGTTTTGCAAGTTCCGATGAATAGACCATCATGGCACTGATAGCGGTATTGAAATTAAGGGTCGCCGTATCGTCGGTAACCTTTTTAATCGTCTTGTGGAGCAGCCTGAGAATGTTCTGGGTTTCATCGCCAGAGAGGCCTGCTGCTTCCGGGGTTTCTGCCAGGGGCTTTTCACCGAGAGCCCAGAGACGTTCCAGGAAGCGGGATACACCCACAAGCCCAGCGGTGGCCCAGGGTTTACTGACCTCCAGGGGCCCCATGAACATTTCATAGACCCGCATGGAATCGGCCCCATACTCTTTAATAATGTCATCGGGATTAATGACATTACCCCGGCTTTTGCTCATTTTCTGTCCGTCTTCGCCGAGGATCATTCCCTGGTTTACCAGCCGCTGGAAGGGTTCCTTAGTATTAACGAGCCCTAAATCGTAGAGTACCTTATGCCAGAAACGACTGTAGAGGAGGTGTAGCACGGCATGTTCTGTACCGCCGACGTAGAGGTCAACGGGCATCCAGTATTCAA
>JAAYUZ010000070.1 GCA_012517385.1 Treponema sp.
CAACGGTTTTCAAGACCGCCTCCTTCAACCGCTCGGACACCGCTCCAGAAAGGTGCTTAACAATAGCGTAAATTAGGAAGGGCTGTCAAGAGGTGGGAAAATACAAGTGTATATGCAGTAATTTTACTATTCTATACTATATATAAAAATATCTTGTAAATGTAAAAATACTGCCAGGGGTTTTTGTATAAACCTCGATTCTAAGCCCATTTGGGGATTCATTATTTATTGTGTATTCTGGTTTTAGTGATATAATCTCTGATGGAGGATCAATATGAAGAGATATATTTCCGCTATATTGCTTCTCGGGGTTGTATTGCTTCTGACACAGTGCAGTATTTTCACTAAAACACTCTATTATCGGGTAGATGGTAGTTCATCCAGTATCGTTGTCCTGTATCAGGCAAAGGATACCGGCTTAAGCGAAGTGACTGCGCAGGCCCCCTGGAGCTCAGGAGATATTATTCTTTGGTCCAATGAGACACCCTTTGTCGCCTTTATACAGGTGCAGAATAATGATTCGGTGAATACGGTTACTGTTTACATTACCGAAGATGAAGAAAACGCAATTACTCCCTTCCAGGTTGGACCCGGACAAACTGGTACAGGCTATGTAATTATTTACTAGCTTTAAGTGCTTTATGGTTCTGCTACCGCTCCGGTTATCGTAGGGTTGCACCTTCAGAAAGAACATCTTTCCGAGAGGTTATATGTTTTTCTTATCCTGGAGTGGCTGTTTAAACAAAGCGTAAAATACTTTGATGTTTATAGATTAATTAATTCTCCCGGAGAAAAAATCATCAATATGCTTTTTTGCATCATCCTCTGCATTAGTCTTCTGTAACTTATTAGCATAATAGGTTGAGTAGCATTCATTCCATCTTTTAATTATTGGGGTAATGTTAAATGCATTCAGATAAGAGTTCATTGATGACTTAGTAAAAGTCTCGTTAATGTAAAAATCAACTTTTGAATTAGAATGTACAATATAACCAATAATATATAGAGATGCTATATCACCCGTGTATTGAGCGTTTATGACATAGTCAATTTGTGATTCATCCTTTTTAATTCTAATATGAATATCTTTATCCTTTTCGATGATAAATCCGATATAATCTTTATTTAGATCAATAGATTCAATTATAGATAGTTCGGATAGATAGTTGTTAATTACAAAACTGTTAGTTTTATAGAAATATTCTTCGTTTTTATGATTGACACCTCGAATCATTTCTTTAAATGTTTTAAAGCGAATTGAATCAAATTCCTGATTATATTTGTTTACAGTTTCTTTAAGTTTTTTTTCCAATTCTTTGTTTTTTTCACGGTCGACTTCATCGATATATAATTTTTTATAACTTAATAACCGATTTATTTTATCTACCGATAGATAAATATCATTCTTGTTATCGGTCAGCAACTCGATAGCTTCCTTAACAGAATAGTACTTTTTTTCTTCAAGTTTTAAACGTTTTTCAAAAATATCAATTTCCTTAGAAATTGAAGTATTTATTGGTTTTGCTAAAAGATCAATCAGATTGTAAATATCGTTAATGTTAAAAGAGTTAATATTCTTACTAAGTATCTTTTCAATCATGCCATTTATATCGATAGCTAATGATTCTGCAGTATTAAAAGCATCAATTTTATCTTTTAAGGTTAAGGTCACACTCTGTTGTATATGTGCAAGACAGACAATATATTCATTTATATAAGAATCTAAATCCATTATTGTTTTATTAAATAAAACCGGCATATTCACTCCTCTCTGTATAGTACCATGAGAGTTGAGTTTTTTCAATTATTTATAATATAATGCCATTAAGAACATAAATGCCCTTTAATCCTGGATACTTCATGATTTATTCATTTCGATATCATCATACAAATTGTTTCTTTATCAGCAATCATAATGAAACTGAATATATGGCTTTTGATTGTGGATGGCCCTGTACCTATCATGAATATTTAAAAAAAACAAAAGAAATAGGAATAAGTATAGATAAGGTGCATTATGTAATCGTTTCTCATTTTCATCTTGATCATGCTGGGCTTTTTGGTCAGTTTCAAGAGGAGAATGTAACATGTATAGCTTTTGATATCCAATTGCCGTTTATTGATACAATGGAGCATACAATTAAAAAAAATATTGAATACATGTCTTATAAACAAATAAATAAGAATAACCTAATAACGTATACTATTTATGACTTTAATACATTGTTACTAAAACATGGCTTTCAAGGTCATATAGAATCGCTGAATGCACATTCTGAAGATTCTATCGGTTATTTTTCTGATGAAAAGGTTGTGTTAATAGGAGACTTGGCTCCGATTAATCAGGTGATGCATGATGATATAAATGGTAATGAAAACTGGGAGCGAATTCTTGCTTTTGGAGCAACCTTAGCCCTTCCAAGTCATGCTGAGCCAATTGTATTAGTTTGACGGATATAGTTTTGTACATTACAATGAAAAAATTAAAGCCGGGGTGGTATGCGAAAATGGGAAATTGGGATGATCCTCTGAACCATAATGGTACCCGCTTTGTTCATGGCCAGTTTAGCGGATAAGCAGTAGCATGAAAGCAAACCTGCATATACACTCCCGTATCTCCGATGGTACCGAATGGCCCGCTGAAATTGCCCAGCGCGCCTACCGTGCCGGCCTTGAGTGGGTTTCCCTTACTGACCATGATACTCTGGGAGGTATAGAGGAATTTCAGCGGGCTGCCTCCGCTTTAGGCCTTAAAAGTACCCCCGCTGTGGAAATTGACTGTACTGCCACCGCTATTGGATACCGGAGTGAACTCCTTGCCTATTTTCCCCGGGGCCGCTATGAACACACCGCCCGCTTCCTTATGGAAGTGCAGAAGCAGCGGCTTGCATATATCCGCGCCTCTATTCATAGGGCCCAGCGGCATTTTGTAAAGGCCCAGCTTTCCTTTGATGAGCTTTTAGATCATAAGCGCCGGGGAAGGCCGGAACTTCCAGCGGAAGCATTTTCATTTAACAAGGTGGATCTCTACCAGTACTTTAAAGCCCGGGGGCTCCTCTCTCAGGATATTACCTACCGGGCCTTTAAAAAAGCTTACCTGGAAACGGGACTTCTTGCGGGCCCTTCCTGCGAAAAGCCAGGCTGCGCGGAGCTTATCAGGATAGTCCATGCTGATGAAGGCCTCGTGGTGCTTCCCCATATTGGACACGAGTTTGACGATTCCGCTGGGGTGCTGTTACGGGAACAGCGGCGGTTCAAAGCTATGCTTACCTATTTTACAGATCTTGGGCTTGATGGCATTGAACTCTATTGGTACCGGAATGGAGATACGGAAGACATTAACAAAATAGTTGCCGCAGAAGCAAAAAAACAGAAGCTCATGATAACCTATGGTTCGGACTGTCATGGTCCCGGTTCTGGTAAGGAAACCCTCGGCCTGTTCTGGGGAGATTTTAAGGGGTTTGAAACGTAGGGTCCTTATAACAATGCCCGACCAGTATCGTCTGGCCGGGCTTAATTATTTTATGTGTCCCAAATCAGCAGAAACCGCTTGGGTAACATCAATCTACTCTTTCCCCGATGAATATACTGAAGATCCGCCAACAAAGTATTTTGAGAGGGTGAGGAACATGATGATGACTGGAATGCTTGCAATGAGAGCTGCGGCCATCATGGCTCCCTCATCGGAGAGTTTTTCCTCTGCAAAACTCACAATATAGGTGGGAATTGTTTTGAATTTCTTATCCTGGGCAATCATCAGGGGCCACATAAGGTTGTCCCATTGCTGGCGGAATGTTAAGATTGCGAGACTCGCTATGGCTGGACCTGAGTTTACGAATACAATACTTCGGAAAATCTTAGGCTCTGAACAGCCGTCTATTCGGGCTGCGTCCATGATATCCTTTGGGAAGGTTTGCAGGTATTGTCTCATCAGGAAAACCCCAAAGGCGTTCATCATAAAGGGGACGATGAGCCCCTGGTAACTGTTCTGCATGCCGAGCTTTAAGGCTACCATGTACATGGGTACCATGATGGTTTCAAAGGGGATCATCATGGTCATCATGATTCCCATAAACACAATATGTTTCCCCTTAAAATTGAATTTAGCCAGACTATAGCCTGTAATCGATGAGAGAATGACTGTGGTAAATGCTACAGTAACAGAAACAAAGAGAGAATTGAGTATATTTCTAATATAAACAAAGCTTCCATCATTACCTGCTAAGGCCCGGTAAAAATTATTCCAGGCAATTCGAGAAGGTATCCACCGATAGGGCATATGGGTGATTTCTGAAGAAGGCATGAATGATGCGGTAACCATGAATACCAGGGGTACAAGAATGATAACCGCAAAAAGCAGGAGCAGAATACGGATTATAATATCTATGCCAAGGGAAAATTGTAATTTAGAAGCACCAGGGCTGATTGCTTTACTCATCATGATAACAGCTCCTTTTAATAGGTAACATCGTCACTGCGGGAAACCTTTAGCTGAATTATGGTGAGTATCAGCATGGTTACAAAGAGGAGGATACTCATGACGCTGGCCCGGCCAACGTTGTAGTCCTTAAGGGCAGTGTTGTAAATATTCAGGGTAATCACATTGATGGGCGCTTTTGGAGCACCGCTCTGGGTAAAGAGGAACTGGGTAGAGAAGGTTTTTAAGCACTGGAGCATAGCCACTATCGATACCAGGGCTGTGGTTGGTTTCAGTAACGGCAGGGTTATTTTAAAGAAGGCCTGGGATCGGCTAGCGCCATCGATAGTAGCGGCCTCATAAATTACCGCGGGAATTTTGGTAATACCGGTTATGTAGAGAACGGTAAAATACCCGATATATTTCCAAAAATATACAATCATGGTGGATATTTGCACCATTTCGCCGCTGGAAAGCCAGCGCATATCCATACCGCTCGTGTTGCGCAGGGTATTCACAAACTGATTGGCAATACCGGTGGGTGTAAATATGAGCATCCAGATAAGGGCTGCTACTGCGGATGAAAGCACTGCAGGGGAATAGTACAGCAGCTGCCAGAGCCGGAAGTTCCTTCCCTGTAATGTTATAAGAAGGGCAATGACAAGACTTGCAATAACGAGTGGAATAAAGGTTCCAAGGGTAAAAGTAAGGGTTGCCCGAACAGAATTCCAGAAATCAGAGGATTGGAGCACGAAGATATAATTCTCCAGGCCGATAAATCTCGGTGGAAGGGGAGAAATCATATTTTTTTTAAAGAAGCTCAGAGTAAAGGCGTTAATAATCGGATAAAATGAAAATATCGAGAAAAATACAATCGCAGGAATAACAAAATACCAGCCCCAGCGAGCCTGAACCTGTTCTACACCACGGCGTTTTTTACCTTTTCTTTCTGCATTCATGGGCTGTACCTCCAGTATAAAACTGGCGGGCCTGAGCCCGCCAGCGGCTTTAAGAATTATCTGTTTTCGTCCACCAGAGCCTGAACATCCTTTTTCAGTTTTGCAACCGCGTCAGCGGGGGCAACCTTATTCATCATAACGTTTTCGATGGCTTCCTTAATAAGCTCATTTACCCGCCAGCTGAAAGATGAGTGGTAGACCACATGGGCCCGCTTAAGATCGTTATAGAACACATTGCTGTAGGGCATGCTCTTAAACACTTCACCTTCGAATACCTTTTTGGTGGGCTGGGTCAGGGCGACCTTTTCCAGGTACATATCGCCATGGCTCAACATATATGCTACAAATTTCCAGGCCTCTACCTGCTCATTTTCAGGAATCTGGGAGTTAACCATGTAGTATTGGAAGTAATAGGTATTGGCAATATCCTTGCCGCCCTTAAATACGGGATAGGGAATTACCATCCAGTCCTTGCTGTTATAAAAATCTGGATTGCTGGTTTTCATCCGGGCTTCCTGATACAGACCGGAGAGGTGCATGGCAATTTCATCCTTATTGTTATCGAACACCTTCCGTGCAACAGGATAGGTTGGACCGCCCAGGTTTTTACCGTTGGGTCCCCAATCTTGCATGAACTGCAGGGCCTTTATCCATGCCTGGGTGTTTACTATTGCTTCTTTTCCATCATCACTGACTACTTTACCGCCAAGCTGCTCTACCATCGGCACCCAGGAAATGAGATAATCTCCATAGCGGAAATCGAAGCCCCGGCGGGTAATGATATCCCCATTCCGTTTAACAATCTTTTCGGAAACGGCCATGACGTCTTCCCATGTCTTGGGGTAATCCTTGTCGGGATCGAGCCCTGCATCACGGAATATTTTCTTGTTCAGATAGATGCAGAAGTTGACCATTTCCAGGGGTAAGCCATAGATCTTCCCCTTTTTCCCAAAGAGTTTGCCATCCTTGTCGGTAACGGGGTCGAGCATGCCCGGGAGGTATGTATCGATAAGGGCCTGCTCATTCTTAAAGCCCAGGGCCTGCACAGGGATAGGAGCTACGAGTCCTGCTGTGTAGAGTGGATAGGCTTTCTGCAATTCCAGGTTCCAGATGCTGGGTGCATTTTTAGCAGCATAGGCAGATGAAATAAGGTCCTGAATCTTTGTTGAGGGGAAGACTGAATATTTAATGGTAACATGGGGATTCTGGGCCATATATTCTGCGGCGAACTGTTCTTCCATCTTTTGCCGATTGGGATCTTCATGGGTCCAGAGTGTCAGTGTTACGGGTTTTTTTTCTGCACTGGCGGCAGAATCCTGGGAGCCATTGGCAAAGAGGGGTGCTGACAGGGCAGCCACTGCCAATACAAGGCCAAGTAATTTCTTCATGGGTTCCTCCATTTTGATAAAAGACTATAAACGTTTCGGCAGAATGCCGTTCTCCTGCATAGTATGGTAGGCCCAGGATGGACCGTTGAAAAGGCCGGAAAGTACCGATTTTGGTACTAATTTTGGTACCGGTTTTTAATCCAGAAGGGGTTTTAGTTTTTCGATAAGCTGGCTGCGGTCCTTTGCATCGAGTTTTTTATAGATAGAAGAGACATGATTTTTTACGGTCTGTTCAGCCAGGAACATAAGGTTAGAAATTTCATGATTATCCAGCCCCTTGGCAAGCAGCATTGCCACTTCCCGCTCCCGATAACTCAGCTCATGGTACCAGTCGGGCCGGCTTTTCATCAACCTGGGTTTCCCTGATGTCTTCTCACTTCCCTTCGCCAGCATCTGGGCAATCACCTTGGATGCGATGGTCTCAGACATGAGGACCGTCCCTGAGGCTACTGCATGAATTGCATCCACCAGTTTCTGGGGATCAATGTCCTTTAGGAGGTAGCCGCAAGCTCCTTTTGCAAGGGCTTCATGGACATATTCATCGTCATCGAAGGTGGTGAGCATGATTATTTTACTCTGGGGCTCTAGGTTCCGGATATGTTCCACCGCATGGACCCCGTCGATTTTCGGCATCCGCACATCCAGAATGACCAGGTCAGGTTTAAGCTCCCTGGTCATACGGATTGCCTCTTCCCCATCATGGGCAATTCCAAGGACGGAAATACCCGGGTCAAGGGTTTCTATGACCCGTTTCAGGCTTTCTATAAAGAGGACCTGGTCATCGGCCAGCACTAGGCGAATCGGCTTAGTTCCCATGTGCATCCTCTCCTAGAGGGATCTGGGCTGTCAGCTTAAAGCCTCCGGAGATTGGGCCTGCGGAAAACTGGCCCCCTAAGGCGGTAATGGTTTCCCGCATACCAGCAAGCCCGATACCCTCATTAAATTCGGTGGAACCCCGTCCGTTATCCATCATATCGATGATTAAAGCCCCCTCATGTATCCACAATGATATGGTAATACTGCTTGCCTTGCCGTGACGCAGCGCATTGGTCATCCCTTCCTGTAACAATCGGATTATTGTGTTCTGAACGCTCTCGTTCACCGGCCCAAGGGCATTTCCAAAATCCACCTGTACCTGCACACCGGTGGCGTGCTGAAATGAATAGGCCAGTTTCCGTATCGCATCCACCATGGAAACCGCAGCGGTCTCAATGGTTCGTAACTGCCGTAAGGATTGGCGGGTTTCGGCCAGTCCGCTCTGACATTGCTGGTCCGCTTCGTCGAGAATATTCCTAATGTGACTGGCCCCTTCCGTATGCAGTTTGGCTTCCCGCAGCAGCATCATTACCGTGGTAAGCGTATAGCCGATTATATCATGAATTTCCTTGGTTATCCGTTTCCGTTCCAGTTCTCGGGACTGTTCTTCCACATACTTGGCATATTCCTGGAACCCTATATTGGCCGTGGTAAGCTGGGCTATGGTGTTTTCCAAATTGGCGATTTCAGTCCCCTCTTCCCGGATTATTTTAATGGCATAAGATAAGATAACGGAAATACTATACAGGACTGCGATAACAATAATGCTCCCCAGCCGTTCAGAATAGGAGGGCTTTACAAGCCATACGTCCCAGGCCAGCTCGGTCCTGATGGAAGCAAAGGCGGCGATGAGGACAGCCGGTCCCATGGCAAGATTATAGGGGGGCGGAACACAGAGTCCCCCGGTGACAGCAGTGGCAGCAAATAGGCAGAGACGTATCCCGATGCGGCTCCCTTCGGGGGTAACCGCGACAAGCACCGCTATGAGGCCTAACAGACTAGGTATAGCAGCGAGGGGGCGTTCTGCCAGGACGACAGCAAGAAGGGAAAAGCCAAGGGCTAGGAAGAGGAGCAGGTAAAACTGGGAATTCCAGAGGTCAGGAATATCCGCCGGAGGGCCATCAATCAAATACTGAAACAGGGCTATCCCGAATAAGCTCAGGTTGATGAACAGACAGATGCTCTTAAGCCTTCCGGTGATGCTGTGCTGGCCCATATCGGTATAGTAGGCGATGGCATGACAGCAGTCAACGGGCATCATAGTTGCCCGCACCCCTCCTGCCATGACAAAAAAAGCCGCCTGAAGGCTCAGGCGGCTGGAAAGAATAAGGTCCTTAGGGCTGCGGTTACGGGAAGGTTACAGATGTAACCATTCTAAACCCAACACCGTAGGGTTGTTCATTGATGTTCGAACTATCCCCAAAATGTTTTGCAGTGATACCTGGTGTGGCATCTCCCAGGGTTCTTACGCTTGTATTCATGTAAATATGGAAAGTTCCATTACTGGTATAGGCGGGGTCCAGATAAATATAGATGGTTTTTTCATTGGTTGAACCATTTTTCGGACCAAAGACTATCCTGGAGATGGGTACGAAGACATTATTAACTGTATGATAAATCTTTACATTGTCTTTGGTAAAGGTTGTTTCGTCGATACCCTTATCACCGGTGGTACTGCCAGTAGCTACGCTATAGGTTAGTTCAATAACTTTGTTCGCACCGGAAGAATCGCTTCCATTTGATGTATTAAATACTGCGCTTTGTTGAGCCCAAGACAATTCAGTAGCGTCGGGAGCTGTTTGAGTATCTATTACAAAGGGAAGCTGTGCATTGTCCTGAGAAACGGCTTTCTGGATAAATCCCAAAACCTCCTTAGAGGTTTTTAAGTCTTTTGAATTCGACTTGATTACAAGCCGGTAGGTTGCGCCCGCTGTTGCCGCCGGGAAGGTATAACGATAGGTGCCGGCACCTACGTTGGTATTTGTTGTATCCTTGGTAACGTTCAGGGCGGTCCAGGTTTTGGTAGTTACATTGTACTGTTCAACCGCAAAGTAGTTTATAAAGATGTCTGAGTAGTTCGTATCGTCTATGGCAAAATAGGTATAGTTTATTTGGATACTGTTATTTGCTGTAATAGACAGGGGAGTTACAAAAGACGCACCGCTAAAAATAAAAGCCCGTGGATCCCGTTGTTGGCCAGTAGCTGCGGTTCCGCCGGTAACATTCACATAGAGATATGCATCATCGTCCTGGGCTTCTCCGGCCGTAAGGTCCCCATCCAGGTTCATCTTGGTGTTTCCCTTGTTGGCGGTAAGTTTGGTAGAATCTATCTTAATTTCTATGGGGTTACTTGCATCGGTCAGGTTTGCAAGGAGGGTCGCAACATTGTTAGAAACTCTGGCCACCTTATAAGGTATGGTTCCCTTCTGGGTATTGACCTGTGTTGTAGGGTTTGTGGGGCTTTCCAGCTTGTAGATGGTTACTGCCTGGGGAATGGTATCAGCGTCTATGTTAGTAATCCCAAGATCTATTTGGATGATCTGGCCGGTAGAGTTCGATGGGTTACCTGATACTATGCTAGGAGCAGTAGTCCATGTGCCAGAATTCTGCTGTACCTTGGTAAGGGCGCTTGTATCCAAAGTGGTGCCTGTAAAGCCCGTATCGCAACCGGCGAGCACCAGGGCTGCGCTTAGTGCAGCGATGATAAATACATATATCCGCTTCATTAGGTTTTCCTCCGTTTCTTAGTATTTAAGGGTAAACATGAGACTGTAATCATTAGCCAGCAAGCTGTTCCCGCCACCACCAAAGAGATCTACCATACCGGTTTGGCCAAGATTGGTGCCGGCTTCCATAGCGAAGTTTTCAGTAAAGTTAAAGGTGAGACCAAAGCGTAGTTCGCCGGAAAGGGGACTCCAGGTGGTTGCACTGGACTGGCTTTCTGTTCTTTGATCTTCTATATCTACTGAGGTTCCGCCGCTGGCGAAAGCAGTGCTATTGGTGGTTACCCCGTTCCCGTCTACGGTCGTAGAGGTTTTGGAATAGGTTTCCGTCCGGGTTGTTACTGTTACTGTTCCGGTATATTTAGGAAGTGTAATATTATACCCCGCCATAAGGGCAAACTTGCCTGGAACCACCCGATAGATAAAGCCTAAACCTGCAGCGGGAGAAACTGTTGTGGTGGTTGTTTCTGTAGTATTGCCAGGTACAGTTTCCACTTCGGTTTTAACTGTATCGTTTGCAAGGTTTGAGCCGTAATCGTCGGTGGTGGTAACCGTGGTGGTAACCGTTTTCAGAGCCGATTTAACAAAAGAAATGTTACAACCGACCGAAGTCTGTAGGCCGACAGAAAACTTTTCCCCCAGGTCCTTTGTGTAGGAATAGGAGGGGATTATCATATTGGTCATGGATGATTGAGAATTTGTTACTATTTCATCTGTAACTTTAGTAACCTTATTTGTAGGATTTAATGTGGTTTCTGTTGTTTTTGTCTGGGTTTTCAATCCATCCCCATACAGCCCCATACCAAAATTGTAGGATACGCCGAACTTTGACTGGGCCCCATCCCTGGGGTTAGACTCAAGGGCTGCGCTAATACCGATAGAGGGGGTAAAGTAGCTGTTATTCTTGTTATATTCCTCGTGGACCGCTGTAGATCCGATTGGGGTGGCCCTGGCGACGGTCTTGGTCTTATCAAAGGTGTAGGTTTCGGAATCTAACGAATATGTAAGAGCAGCCCCTGCATTGGCTTTTACTGTCATGCCCCCCAGGGGAATATTCATACCCCAGCTGAGATAGGGCCATAAAAATCCAGATACTTTTGATGTATTTGTATATTCTTCTTTTATTACCGAATCGTCAGCCGTATCGGTGGTAACCGATGAAAGAACAGTTGTTGAGTAAGTAGCTCCTGTGGCTGTACGGCTGGGCTTAACGTTGGTGGTAATATTTTCTGCAACCCCAAGTTTAATACCCATGCCGGCAATACCCAGAAGTACCGCAGCATTATTTTGAGTAGTAAAGCCGGGATCGGAAGTCACTTCTTTTTTTGTCTCTGTTTTGGTGCTGACAATCGTGTTGTTAACTACGGTTGGGGTTGTTGTAACGGTATCGGTAATAGTTGCGGTTGGCTGTTTCAATATCAACCCATTGTAATAGGTTCCAAGA
This sequence comes from Treponema sp., assembly GCA_012517385.1. Taxonomy (GTDB): domain Bacteria; phylum Spirochaetota; class Spirochaetia; order Treponematales; family Breznakiellaceae; genus Gracilinema. Next base: position 11,748 of record JAAYUZ010000070.1, read on the forward strand.
TAGAGGCCGCCAAAGTTTTTTGCATACCCCAGATTCAGGAAACCGTTTTCGAGGCGAACAAAACCAAAGGACTTTTCAAAACCCACTGAACCATAGTCAGTAACATTCATGTACTTGTCCACATCGGTTTTAAACACACCAGCAGTTTTTTCATTTGTAATGGACTGCTGTGCCATGGCGGGAAGCCCGCATAGGATGCCAATGGTAACCGCTAGGACGGCCGTTACCCTTAATTTTCTTAACATACTAAACTCCTTAATTGTGGAATCTGGTGAACCTATGACAACGTCATACTGCGTTATTATCACCTTGAACATATATAATGTCAATATTGCAAGCATAAATATTTATAATGTAAAAAAATAGAATTATTTTCTAAATTAGAGGTTATGGACATAATATATGGCGTTTATATCGTCTTGACTTTATCGATAAAAAAATATATATACAAACCCGAGAGGTGCACCATGGAGCAGAATCAAGAAAAACACCGGATAACCATTTGTATGGGTAGTTCCTGTTTTTCCCGGGGAAACAGCGTGAATGCAGAGCTGGTGCAGCGGCTTATCCAGGAAGGAAAAGTTCGGGCAGACCTGCTGGATGCGGAAGTAACGGGCACTCTCTGCGAAGGGCTCTGCAAAGAAGGTCCCATCGTCATTATCGACGGGGTAATTCATCGTCAGGTAACTCCCATGGTGTTACAGGACCTCCTGGTTGCCCAGCATGGGGCTAAAGTCGGCAGCCAGGGGTGAGAAAAAACGATATGGACGTGTTAAATCCTATTTATACCGAAAAGGCCGCCTGTCAGGACTGCTATAAATGCGTGCGGCAATGTACCGTTAAGGCGATCCGGGTGGAAAACGGCAGGGCTGCGGTGGTTAAGGATCTCTGTATCCTCTGTGGTCATTGTGTAGAAGTCTGTCCTGTGGGTGCAAAAAAGGTCCGCAGCGATCTGGATCGGGCTAAGAGGCTTATAAACTCAGGGAAACGGGTAATCGCTTCCCTGGCCCCCTCCTTTGCATCCGAATTTCCCGGTATAGGCCTTGAACGTATGACCGCTGCCCTGACCCGGCTCGGGTTCTGGGCGGTTTCTGAGACCGCCTGGGGGGCGGACCTGGTGGCCCGTGAGGTGGCCGCACAACTCCAGACTGCAGCACCGGATGCTATCCTCGTTTCATCCGCCTGTCCTACCGTGGTGGATTACATTACTAAATACAGGCCTGCCTTTGCGGGCCGGATCACGAGCCTCGTAAGTCCCCTGATGGCCCAGGCCCGGGAACTGCATCAATTGTACGGCAATGACTGCGCCGTGGTTTTTATTGGTCCCTGTATATCTAAAAAGCAGGAAGCCGATGAACATGGACAGGATGTGGCGGTGGCTATCGATTTTGAAGATCTTCGTTCCTGGCTTGCAGAAGAAAAGCTCATGCTTCCCCTGGTGCAGGCCGATCCTGAGACACGGATTATCCCCGAACGGGCCGGCAAGGGCGCCCTGTACCCGGTGGATGGGGGAATGATTGCCGCAATTAAGAGCTGGAATGTGCCGGCTTATGTTAAGTTTATGTCCTTTTCCGGGATCGAAGAAATCGAACGGGCCCTGGATGATCTGGAAGAGGCCCAGGGCCTTGGCGGGATGGAGGGGCCCCTTTTTCTGGAACTCCTTGCCTGCCCCGGGGGCTGTATAAATGGCCCCCGCTCAAAGACAAGGACCGGAACTATCAGGAAACGGCTTTCCGTACTGGAATATGGACAGCACCGGCCGCTGGGGCAGATGGCCATGAGCCTCGAGGATTCGGAGGGGCTCCTGGTCCATAGCTGGACTGCAAGCCCTGTTGGAGTTGATGTGATAGGAGAACAGGCCCTGTCGGAAGCCCTCCGGCGGACGGGAAAATTCAGCAGGGATGACGAACTCAACTGCGGCGGCTGCGGCTACGATACCTGCCGGGACTTTGCCCGGGCCATGCTAGTGGGAAGGGCAGAGCCTGAGATGTGCGTATCCTATATGCGAAAGCTGGCCCAGAAAAAGGCTAACGGGCTTATCCGGGCCATCCCGAGCGGGGTAGTCATTGTGGATAACGGACTTTCTATTGTGGAATGCAATTATAATTTTGCCCGTATTCTGGGGGATGAGGCCCTGCAGCTGTGGGAAGCCAAGCCCGGTCTGGAGGGGGCTTCGTTAATCAAACTGCTTCCCTTCCATCGATATTTCCAGGACGTTCTGGATGGAGCCGATGCCATAGATCGGGATATCCGGTTTAACAGCAGGATTTTACATACCACTATTTTTGGGATTGAACGGGGGGCCTTTGCGGGCGGGGTCTTTCAGGATGTGACCGCCCCCTGGGTGCAGAAGGATCGGGTGGTTTCCCAGGCCAGAAAGGTCATAACCCGGAACCTGGCGGTGGTGCAGAAGATCGCCTTCCTTCTGGGAGAAAATGCGGCAGAAACCGAAGCGACCCTTAATTCAATTATCGAATCCTTCGAGAAATCCGAGGGAAACCCATGAACGGAGACATCTTTATTGAGGTAGGCCACTTCTGCTGCAAAAAGCATGGGCAGGGTGCAGAGGGAGATGTTTTTCTCTCCCGAAAGACCGACGATGGCCGTATTATCTCGGTCCTTTCCGATGGGCTCGGGTCTGGAATTAAGGCGGGGGTTCTTGCCACCCTTACGGCAACGATGGCTGCCAAATTTGTGGCGGAAGATATGCCCCCAAAGCAGGCCGCCCGGATCATTATGAAGACCCTGCCGGTCTGTAAGGAACGGGGCATCAGCTATGCCACCTTTACCCTGGTAGATATAGACAGCCAAAGTCAGGTTAAGATCATAGAATATGATAATCCGGCTTACCTTTTGTTTAGACAGGCTTCAGAGCCGGTCCTTCTGGAACCACTGAAGCGGGACCTGGTGGTAAAACGGCCCGCAGGAAGCCGGATCGCTGCCGGGAGCGAGAGATATCCTAAGCCGAACCAAAACCTGAACCAAAACCTGAACCAAAACCTGAACCAAAACCAGGGTCCGAACCGCTATTCCCAGGAAACCAGCAGCGGGACCGCAACTCTGCTTGCAAGGGCAGTGATGCACTACAGCGAGTTCGAAGCCAGGGCTGGGGACCGGCTGGTGTTTTTTTCCGATGGGGTAGCCCAATCGGGCATGGGGACAAAAGCCTTCCCCCTCGGTTGGGGAATTCCCCGGATCCAGGCCTATGTAATGAAGGTTCTGCAGGAAAGTCCCGATATTTCAGCCCGCCGGCTGGCCCAGGTCATAGTCAAAGAGGCCGAATCCCACGATGCTTACCGGGCCAAGGATGATATCACCTGTGCGGTCATCTATTTCAGGAAACCCAGACGGCTCTTATTAATGACCGGGCCTTCCATCGATCCGGGGCGGGATGCTGAAATGGCCCGTATATTCCAGGACTTTCATGGCGCCAGGGTTCTCTGCGGCGGCACCACCGCAAGCATCATCGCCAGAGAACTGGGAAGGTCCATCAAGGTGAATCTGAAACATATCGACCCCGGCATCCCGCCCGCTTCCACCATGGAGGGGGCTGACCTGGTCACTGAAGGAATAATCACCCTGGGCAAGGTGGCGGAACTCCTGGAAGCTCCAGCTTCGGCTGAACGCTACCGGACTAATCCTGCGACCCAGCTCACGGAACTGCTTCTCAATTCGGACTGTATCGAATTTGTGGTTGGTACCAAGATTAACGAAGCCCATCAGGACCCGACCATGCCGGTAGAGCTTGAAATACGGAGGAATATCATTAAACGTATAGCAGGATTACTCGAAGAAAAGTATCTTAAGGAAATCAAGATTCGTTTTATATAGAGGAGCCATATATGAGTGAAACCATTGTTAAGGTAGTTGTTTGTTCCGGTACGGCCTGTTATGTCATGGGCGGTTCAGAATTGCTGCTTTTAGATGACCACATCCCAGCCAGATGGAAGGGCCGGGTTGAACTGGAAGGTTCCCCCTGCCTTGGATACTGCAAGGATAAAAGCAACGGGAAAGCCCCCTTTGCCATGGTCGATGGAGAGCTTATTCCCCAGGCAACCATCCCCGAGATTCTGCGAAAGATTGGAGAAAAATTAGGAGACCGATGATGCACTATAACAATAATGCAGCCCTGGTAAAACGGGAACTACTTATATCGCTTATCAAATTGATGCTGGAAGACCGGCTCGAAGAGGGTATCTACAAAATCCCCTATGAGATGACCCGTGAGAAGGATTATCAACCTATCCGTTGCTGTGTTCACCATGACCGGGAAATTCTTAAGAGCCGGCTCCTTGCCCGTTTAGGCTTTTCAGTAGAGCAGTATGTTGATGATGGGACGCCCCTGGCGGTGTATGCCCGGGAAGCCCTTAAAAGGGAAAAAATCACCGCCCCGATCCTGACCGTCCTCGATGATGCCTGCAATGCCTGTGTTAAGACCCAGTTTATGGTGACCAATGCCTGCCAGGGTTGTCTTGCCCGGCCCTGTATGATGAACTGCCCGAAAAAGGCCGTATCCATTGTGGAGGGCCATGCGGTAATCGATAAGGAAAAATGTGTAAACTGTGGTATTTGCCAGCAGGTTTGTCCCTACCATGCGATTATAAAAATTCCCGTTCCATGTGAAGAGGCCTGCCCGGTTGGGGCTATTTCCAAGGATGCAAACGGCAAGGAACGGATCGATTACGAAAAGTGTATTTTCTGCGGTAACTGTATGCGGGAGTGTCCCTTTGGTGCCATGATGGACAAGTCCCAGATTATCGATGTGCTGGCGGCAAAAAAACGGGGCAAAAAACTGGCGGCCCTTTTTGCGCCGGCCGTGGCGGGCCAGTTCAAGGCTTCTCTCGGTAAGCTTGTGGCGGCCCTCGAAAAGGCTGGTTTTGATGCGGTCTATGAGGTAGCCCGGGGGGCGGACATTACCGCAGAAAAGGAAGCCCATGAATTTGCCGAACGGATGGAACGGGGCGAACCCTTTATGACCACCAGCTGCTGCCCCGCCTATGTGGAGGCGGTCCGGAAACACCTCCCTGCCCTGAAGTCCCGGGTGTCTGATACAAGAACCCCCATGCACTACACCGCGGAACTCGCTGCCCGGGAAAAGCCCGATCACCTTCGGGTTTTTATCGGACCCTGTTTAGCCAAGCGGAAAGAAGGAATTGATGACCCCCTGGTGGACTATGTGCTTTCGGTAGAAGAAATCGGTGCCCTCTTTGTTGCCATGGGCATTGATGTGGCGGAAATGGAAGAAAAGGCCCTTGAAAAGGAAGCCCTCTCGGGGGGCCGCAGTTTTGCCTGGTCTGGCGGGGTAAGTACCGCGGTGCAGGCTTATCTCCCTGCCCATATACCCTTTAAGGGCGAAGCCATTGACGGGCTTACCAAAGAGAGCTTTAGGGTTCTAAAAAGCTGGGCGGAGGGAAAGAATACGGGGAACCTGCTGGAGGTCATGGCCTGCACAGGGGGCTGTGTGGCGGGCCCGTCGACGATCACCAATCCCAAGGTGGCCACCATGCAGCTGCGGAAAATTGCCGAAGCCAGCAGGCCCGCGGGTCCTTCTGTTTCGCAGGCTGTAGCTGGTGAGCCCGCAGCACCTGTGGTCGGCGCTGCTTCTTAGGCACTGGTGGGGCCGGTTGCCAGGGTAACGGTGGCCGGGGGCGCTGGTGGCCGGGGCAACGGTGGCGACAGTGGGGCCGGGGCCGCCGGTGGCGACCAAAAACCAACGCCTTTAGTGTTGCCGCTTCTTAGGCGCTGCGGCCGCAGCAGTGCTTATATTTTTTGCCGCTGCCGCAGGGGCAGGGATCGTTCCGGCCCACTTTGGGCCCTGCCCTGACAATGGTAGTAGGGACGATCTCTCCCTTGTCATAGAGCCAGGTTCCATCAATCTTTTTAAAATAGGCCCGCTCATGGTGAACATCCTTAAGACCATCCATGGCATAGGCTGCTTCGAATTCCACTACCCCTTCGGTATCGGAAGGACCTCCCTTTTCGGTAGATAGGACCTTGAGACCAAGCCATTGGGATTTTTCGCTCCAGGCTTTGGTCTGTTCCATATCAATATCATTCCGTCCTTCAGGAACACAGGTGTCTACAATGTAGTTAATAGCGTGTTCCACATAGGCGGTGTAGCGGCTCCGCATAAGGGCTTCCGCGGTGGGGGCGGCTTTTTTTCCTGAAATATACACTTCACAACAATCGCTGTAGGATTTGCCTGAACCACAGGGACAGGTTTTCATACACATTCCTCCTCATAGACCTTCCCATGATATCCATGGTACATGTACAGTATACATAACTTTCTATCTAAGCAAGGTATATCATGCAGACAAGAAGGGTGGCATTGCTTGCCATTATTGGCGCTGTTGTATTCTGGGGCCTCTCTTTTATTTCGATTAAGATCGCAGTGGCGGTGCTGCCCCCTATGACCTTAGGGGCATTGCGGTTTTTTCTCGGAACCATCATCCTCTTTTTTATCAAGGGCCGTCTTGCACCGGAAGAACATCTGGTTACAGAAGATATCCCCTACCTGGCAGGTGCCGGTCTTATCGGGGTTACGGCCTATTTCTTTTTTGAAAACAATGGGGTTGCCCGGGTGAGCGCCTCCGAGGCGTCGATTATCATTGCAGCCATCCCGGTACTTGCCATGCTGATGGAACGGTTCCTTCCTCCCCGACAGCCCCTCCATCTTCGCCGCTGGGCTGGTGCGGCCCTTTCCATGTTCGGGGTATACCTCGTGGTCTTACCCTCCCTGCCTGCCGCAGGTCCCCTTAAAACCGCTTCGGACCCAATCGGATACCTGTTTATGTTTGGCGCTGCCCTGAGCTGGGTAGGGTATGCGATACTTACCCAGGGTTTATCCGCAAAACGGTCCCGGATCTATATTGTGTTCTGGCAGTCCGTATTTGGGTTTCTTGGCTTTTTGCCCTTTGCGTTTTTTGAACATCCCGCCTGGGAGCATCTTACCTGGTCCGTGCTTGCCCATGTGGCATATTTAGGGATTTTCTGTTCAGCCCTTGGCTACTGGTTCTATGTCTATGCCCTCCAGCACCTCGGTGTCGGCACCTCATCGGTGTTCATCAACCTGATTCCTGTGGTAACCGTTGTGGCAGGCTTTATTGTATTGCAGGAGTGTCTTGCGGCCCTGCAATGGTGGGGAGCCCTGGCGGTTATTTCCGGGGTCTACCTCGCAACGCTGCAGGGCTTGCCGGTGAGCTTACCATTCAAGAGAAAGGGCAAAACCTAGCTGAAAATCATTGTTCGGATCCTGGTCCCGCAGGTTGGATAGCTTTACCGCGGCCCAGAAAAAGGGCGAATAGCGAAGAGGCGCCATTGTGATGGGGACCGTCGATACAACGGTTCCAAATTTTGCAATGACCGAATGGTAGCCATACAGGTTATTTCCCAGAGCAATGCCTGCGGTTTGTATATTGCTTTCTGCTACCCTTTCATATATGACCGCCCGATATGCAAGGGTAGCAAAGAAACGGTTTATATAGATGTGGGAAATGTTGGATTGCAGTTCCATCGCAAATAACTTTGTTTCCACTTCGCCCCCTGCGACCCAGGGGAGCGAGTCGGGTGTCTGAGATGCATATTCTACGGCTGCCACATCGGCAAAGGGTGCGTTCCCAAAAGAGGGATTTTTCCCATCCAATGACATACCCATCCCGTCCCAGGCTGCATACAGGGATCCCCGCATTCCAAACCAGGAAGCAGGCGGTTCCCAGCTTGCCCGCAGGGCTGTATCCAGACGGCCTGAGGATTCGGGATCTCCCGTTGAGCGGGCGTACATATCAAAACCGATTCCATTTCCTAATAATTGCCATGGTTTTCGATACAGGTTAGAAATGCCCAGGTTAAGCCCGTAGGTCCAGAGGGGCTTTTCATAGGTCCAGAAATAAGCACTGCTTCCATTCCCGGGGTCAAAGGCTGCTAAGAGCAGGGCCAGGGATGGCATGAGATGTACCGTTACCGTTCCATCTCCCAGGGGTACTGTAAAGGGAGTAGATATACTTAGCCTGCTTGCCCGGTACATGGTGTAACCAGAGGAGGATTCTACCGCCTCCATCTGGTCTGAAAAGGAAGTAAAAATGGGAAATCCCAGATTTATAGATGCCCAGGAAGCATCAAAGTAGCCTATTTTTCCCACCACATCGCCCCCCGCATTGATCAGGACTGAGTTGCTTTCTGTTGGGTCTCCTAGGAGTGTAATTATGCCCATTCCATCAATACGGATGCTGTTATCCACGTTGTTAATAAGGGGTACGGGGAGCCAGAATTTCAGCGGATTCAGGTAATGGACGGGGTTGTACTTTTCTTCAGTAAATCGCTGTTGCAATGCGGAGGGGAGTACGGGCTCCTCTTTTTCCAGATCTAAGGCTTCGAGGGTGTAACCCGTATGGAGCTTGCTCTCTGTCTGAGGAAACCGTACCAGGCTGTCCCAGGTGCTCCCCGCGGCTCGGTACACAATGGTATCCGAAGTCTGTAACGGTAAAAGGATGCCCCCCGAAACACGTTCCTCTGAAAAAGACAGGGCCTGTTCAGGATCTGCTGCATCCAGGTCCAGAACTCCCAGCCTGTAAAAGCTGTGGTCGTTATTGTAGGTAAAGAGCAGCCGCGTTCCCCGGGCCGAAAGATTCCGGATATAACGCCAGCGTTCTGCATCATCCTGCAGGGCGGTTTTTATGATATAAAAACGCCCCTCATCAACCTGAAAAACAGCCAGTTTCCGCTGACCCTGAATACTGATAATGAGGGCTATCCGGCTATCGTCGATGGGCACGGGTTTAGAAAACTGTACCCTTTCCCCACCCCGGGCCAGGGTGTGCCTTACGCCCGAACTATCCACATATACCAGGTTTGTCCGGTGCAGTTCAGAAGCAAGGCCTATAATGCCATCCCGAAAATAGCTGGCCTTATACAAACCCTGCCAAACCCGGCCGGTCGCCTTGCCGGTCGTCGTGTATTCTTCTACTACCGCGGTGGCCAGGTCCCCTGTATACCGGTAATAGGAAAGGAGCAGCCGGTCCTGGTTCTTATTAATAGATAACTCATAAGCCGATGTGGGTATCGGACGGAGGGTACTTTTCTTTGCCTGTCGGCCAGGCGGCGGGACATCAACCTTAAAGAGACTTTGGGTTCTGCTGTCTATGCCGTATACAGCCCCATCGGCAGCGGCAAGGCTCGTAATTTGCATATCCTGCAGCAGCAGGTCAGAATTGGCTGGGGGCTGTACTTCATCGGTCTTGTAGGAAGCAAGAAAACTTTGCCAGGCATCCTTAAGAGGAAGTCCATAGGTATCCTTAAATATGCGGGCAAAACCATGGTTGTAATAAAAGAGTCCCAGGGGGATACGGCTGCCCATGGCCTGCCAGAGTTCGCCATAGCGTTCCATCCCATAGGCTTTTTGGAGCCAGGAAGAAAAAAGCCCGCCGTATTCGTAGTATGCCCGGCTCAGAGGCGGCAGATCATAGACCCCGCTTGCCTGAAAGGGGGAGAGGGCTTTGTTTTCTGCAACAGCCTGACGGATTCGCTGCTGCACGAGGGGATCATTGGCTCTGCCATAGCCCTCCAGGCTTTCGAAGCTGACCGTAACCCCCTCTACCATAAAAAGGGGGGAGGTTAATAAGGTTGGGGTTACCCAGGAACCAAAAATATCATGCAGGAAAGGTGCGATGCCGCCCCGGCTGTTTAAAGAGATGGCATGGGTAAGTTCGTGGAGAAAGAGGGAACGAAGGGGATCCTGAAAGGTGGTCCACTCAATATCCATGGGTGTATCAAAAAGGACTATATGGGTATAGGGAAAGGGATTCATGTACCCATTAAATTGATCCGTATCAGGGGTAATGGTGACGGGAATCCGGTCTTTTACTGTGATGCCCAGCAGTGAAGAAATTTCATCATATACCGAATCGGCAAAACTGGCTAAACGCAGCGCCGTAGGTCGGGACTGTGCCGGGTAAATGATATCAAAATGGGCTGTTTGCACTACAAAAAGCCTGGTAAAGGGCTTAAAAGTTTGAGCCTCGGCCAGAGGGGCCCACAGCAGGAAAGGGAAAAGAAAAACAAAAAGTTTGTGACGAAATACTGTCATAGTATATTGATGAAAATATCGCAAATAGTGCGTTTTATCAAGCTTTTGTGCGGCTTAAAGGCAGGTGTTGACCAGTTTAGGATTGCAGGATATGGTACTTTTATGCACGAATATGTGATACAAGGCGGAAGATCCCTTTCAGGGACCATTAACGCCAGTGGAAATAAAAATGCAGCTCTTCCCTGTATTGTTGCAGCCCTTTTAACCGACGAACCGGTCATTCTTCGCAATATACCCGCCATAGAAGATGTGCAGGTCATGCTGGATATCTACAAAGCCCTGGGCGGGACCGTAGAAACCTCTGGCCCTAATACATACCGGCTTAAACTGACCACGATCAGCCGGGATGAAATTCCCACCGCTCAGGCCAAAAAGATTCGAGCTTCTATTCTTTTTGCCGGCCCCATGCTGGCCCGTAACGGAAGGGTTGTGCTGCCACCCCCCGGCGGGGACGTCATTGGCCGCCGCAGGCTCGATACCCACTTTCTTGCCCTCACAGAACTTGGCGCTCAGGTAGAAATAAACGGTTCCTTTGTGTTTTCTGCGACTCACCTTCAGGGGGCGGACATCTTCCTGGATGAAGCTTCGGTAACGGCCACCGAGAACGCCATTATGGCCGCAGTCCTGGCTCAGGGCAGGACCATTTTGACTAATGCGGCCAGCGAGCCCCATGTACAGGATCTCTGCAGGATGCTTGTGTCCATGGGTGCCAGAATAGCAGGTATTGGGTCCAATGTGCTTATTATAGACGGGGTGGACCGTCTATCGGGGACCGACTTTGCAATAGGTGCCGATTTTATGGAAGTAGGTTCCTTTATTGGCCTTGCAGCAGCGACCCGGAGTGAGCTTACCATTACTGACACCCGGCCTGAAGACCTGCGCCCTGCTAAGATTGCCTTTGGTAAACTTGGAATCCAGTGGGAGGTTGATGGAACGACGATTCATGTCTCTAAACATCAGTCCCTTAAGGTGAACACCGATCTGGGAGGGATGATACCCAAGATCGATGATGCCCCCTGGCCAGGCTTTCCCCCAGACTTAACCAGCATTATTACCGTGGTTGCAACCCAGGTTGAAGGCACCGTGCTTATCCATGAAAAAATGTTCGAGTCCCGGATGTTCTTTGTGGATAAACTCATCGGCATGGGTGCCCGGATAGTTCTCTGTGATCCCCACCGTGCTGTGGTAACCGGTCCTTCCCGGCTTACTGGCTCGGAACTCACCTCCCCGGATGTACGGGCCGGTATGGCCATGGTTATTGCTGCCCTGGCCGCCGAAGGAAAGAGCCTTATCCGCAATGTCTACCAGATTGAACGGGGCTATGAACACCTGGTGGACCGCCTTTCTGCACTAGGGGCTAACATAAAACGTACCCAGGAATGCTAGCAGCTGCTTTCGGTTTATTTTACGATTCATCACCCAGCCGCTGTGACAATACCTCTCGATAGGCTTGCCGGATTCTGATAAAGCTTTCCTCAGCCTTTTTTCGCTGTGCTTCGTTTAATGAGGCCAGGCTGTCTGGATGAAACTGCAGGGCAAGCCGTCTAAAGGTCTTTTTAATTTCCTGAACCGAAGCCTCCGGCGAGACCCCGAGGATCTGCCAGGGGGCGTTCTCGTTACCCCTCTCCATACCAGGGGCTAGTATCTGTAGCAGCGATTCCAGTCTCCAGAGCTCCTTTGGTGCGTATCTAATAACCAGCTCTTTAAGTACCTGAGCTGTTTTGGTAGCGGCTGCAATGTCTTTCAGTCGAGCCAAAAGACTTTCCGCAAGCAGATCCCCGTTCAACTGCTGCTGATGTTCCAATGCAAGTCGGCAAAGCAATTCAACCTGTGGTCCGTCAGAGGGGGAAAAATAAAAAAGGTCTAATGCATGTTGTACAATGTCCTTTTGGATAATTTCGGGATCCCCTTTTTGTTCTGAAAAGGCGCAGTATACCGCTAGACCGCAAAACGCAGTAATTCCTGGGCGGATTTCTGCGGTAAAGTGGGGATCCGCCATAATAAGGTACCGGGTAACCGCTTTTTCATAAAGGAATTGTTGAACCAAAGGTTCCAGGAGGATACCCAAAAGCAGCCCTATACCGGCCGTAAAAAGTCCTCCACAGAGGCCTATCAGAAAGAGACCGAGCATTATGTAATGTTGTCGAATCCAGGAATATAGTTGATCCCTGACTTGCCGTAATCTCATTAGCTCCGTTGTCCCGCTAGAAAGAGGACCGCAAGAAACAGCAGTATAAGCTCATTTATGACACAGATGATTATGGTCATAGGAAAACTAAAATTCAAAAGCAATGCGGTATTGATAATGGTTCCGCTGATTCTGATCCCCTCCAATAATAGATATGCAACGAGCGGAAGAATTATAAACATGGGAAAAGCAATCAAACCTGGCTTTTTCTGAGGCCGCAGGCGCCAGCTTATAGTAAGTATAAACAAACCAAGGACCAGGCAAAGGAAGGGATCCATGATCCGGTTCAACAGTTCAAGCTGAAAGGTCTGGGGAATGTATCCAAAGAAAGCCAGTCGTTCCTGGGCTTTGAATAGTTCAAGAATTGAAAGGTTCCGGCTGTTTGTTTGAGTATGACAGGCTAATAAGAAGTCTTCATAAGAAATATCCAGTACAAGGTAGGTTGTTTTGTTTCCAGAAGGACCTGACCATTGGGGCTCCCAATAACGATTCTTATTATTTTTATCAATTGCTTTAAGCAGCACAAGGGTTTTATTTTTTATTTTCCCATCTACCTGTTCTGAAAAGGGGCTTAATTTTGCATAGGCGGATTGAACAGAACCAACTATCTGTTCATCATCATTAATAACTTGGTATTGCACCTTTGTCCCAAAGGATACATCAGAAAACATCGTAAGTGAGTCTATCTTAAGAATCCCGAGTCCCAGGTTACCGCCCTGTGTATCTCGGATTGGGATAGCAAATATCCCATATGAAAGGTTTTCCCCCACTGCGGCACTCACTTCATGCTGGAAAAAGGCGATCTTTTTAGTTCCGGCCAGGGCTGTTTCCAGGTATTTTTTTACATCCGGATCAGAAGGGACTTCTTTGGTCAGGCCATTAAAGATGTAATAGGCCCGAATATAATCTCCGCTTAATATAGCGTTGTACCCATCTAATTTTTCCTTATAAATCCGATAGGCTTGCTGTTCCTTCGGTAACGGCTTCAGCTCCGAAATTGTATTCCATGCCTTTGCTGCAAGATTAGTTGCTTCCTGTTCTTCAGGGCTGCCTGGTTTAGCCAATTTCTTAGCCAGACTTGCATACCAATGGGCATCGAAGGCATTATTCTGTTTCAGGTTGCGCTCTGCCAGGTTTAGAGCTTCTCTGATAGTCACCGGTCCGCGCTGCCCTGAAAGGATTGGTATGGTGCCCTCAGGTGTTTCAATGTACCCTTTTTCAGGCTGAGGGTGCTCCATATCAATTATTTTTGACCGTTCTTTATCTAAAGCCACTGCGAGTTTATCCCGTAAATATTGGGTCCCCTCGGGCCCGTCACTTTGTTTCCAAATTCGTTCACAGATTGCAAGGTGTATCGCTGCTTCCTGCCAATCCTCCCGTTGTATTTCGTCCGCAGCCTTTTTACGAGCATCCTTAAAGAGCTGCCCCTGGGCTTGCATCTGATACCTTGCATCGAAGAGCATTGGCTGAAACAATAGCAGGAATATCCCATACAATGCGGTTGCTGCAATAATGATGATGAGGGGCTTTACCATTTCTGCAAGAAATTGCGGAGAGAAGCGGCTGGTATTTTGGTCTTTAACAATAAAGAAGGCAAAGCCCGCTGCAATCGCAGAAAAAAGAAGGGTTGGAAAAAGATTGATGCTTTCAATAAAGGCCCCAAATAAGGGCCAGGAAATTCTATAAATAGGAAGCGGCGCTGGTTCTGAAGGAAGAAAAACCTGTTTACCGATCGAGAGTACCATCGCTGCAAGGGTGTATATAATCAATATCGGTATAATCGGAATGGTTTTTTTATTATCCATGGAGTTTCTTCCTGTCCTTTCGGTCCTTACTTGCATATAGAAGAAATGCAAAAAAATGGATGAGTGTACCCAGCAGGATGAGTGGTACCAAAACGGTATAGGTATGCATGGGGTCAGGCAGAACTGAGCCTATTATGGCAGATATAACCGTAACTACTGGCTCGGAAAAGATAAACAGTTGTATCCAGAGGGTAAAACGGACTAGTAAAAGGCCAATCAGAAGATTTGCCAGAGGCCATCCGCTGATTGTAAAAATCGGACCCAGAGAAGTTAATAAATAAAGCAGGGCGGCCAGAAAAATGATGAAAGGAATAAGCCCCTTATGCCAGAAGGATTCAAATTGTATGCCAATCTCTTTCCCATCTTGAATAATACTGTCTATAAGGCTGTTGTGTGGGGGAATCAGCGATATTACTGCAATTGAATCTTTCCCAGGGCTCAGGACAAGCTCTTTTTGTTCACCCGAAACAAGGATAGTCCCAGGTTTTAATTCTACAGTGCTTGTAACCGGTATCTCTGTTGCAAGCATGGGGATGCTTCTGTCAAAAATAAAAGCAGAGGCGATGCAAAGTCCTGAACTAAGAATTAGTAGAAGGGGCACTCTAATAAGAGATAGAATTTGTTTGCGGACCCCATAATTGGTACCGAGAATCGCGGTACAATACAGGGTTATCACAAGAATCATCCAGAAATTGGATTGTACGAAATGCTTCAGGTTAATCGTCCCTTTGGGAATATGCACCCCGGTGAGCACCATTTCATATAAATATCCTATGCTAAACCACCAGAGAAGGAGGAGAAAAAACATGACTATCACTAAAAGTACAAGACGGGGAATACCTTTCACAATACCATAGCCTATCATGCAATATTCGCCTGCGCAAGGCAAAAATAATGACACGTTATACCCATGTTTTCCCAATCAATACACAGGTTATCCACAATTAAACATTTAGTAAACTTTATATTGTTTCGCAACAGGTAAAGATATTAGACATTTTCCTTCTTGTTTGCTTCTTGTTTTTTATAAGGTTATATACTTGTCTAATATATAATTAGTATTGATAAAAATGCAATTTAACTTTTAACTGAAAACCACCTGTCTACATTAATAGACATAGAATTTGTCTACTTCATTGTAAACCACAAATTATCCACAAGCTTTCCACATTTTTTACTCCACTGGTGTTTACTATATCTGGTACCCATATCCATATATTGTTTTAATCTGTAAGGGTTTATCCTGATCTGATACTGCATGTAATTTATGTCTCAGTCTTGATATTATCATATCGATACTGCGAGAATTGGTTTTGATTCCTTTCTTTAAATGTTCTTGAAGTATCCTTCGATGAATACGATGATTCTCGGATAGGGACAGGATCCTCAAGATATTCGCTTCATCATCGTTCAATTGTACGGAACCTCTAGGCCCATGTATTGTATTGCCTTGTAAGTAAATAGCATGTTCAGGAAACTGGGTTTCCTGTTCAAGAACCAGGTGCCGGGATATACGGGCGGTAAATTCTGTTTTATCAAAGGGCCTGCGTATAAAATCTTTAGCGCCGATCAGAAATGCCACATCAATTTCAGACAGTTCTCCAAAGCATATAAAAGGTATCTGTGGCTTGCAGGAAGCCGCACGATTAACAGCTATTGGAATGGAAAGCAAAAGAAGTGCAGGATGCTCGGTTTTTATAGGTATCTGTTCAGGAAAAAGTAAAGAAAAAGGGAAATCCCCAGTCTGGAGCCACCTCATTTCTTCGGTAGTGGCTCCAAGTATATACAGGGTTCCCTGTTGTTTCATGGCTGATGGTGAAAAATCAGTTTGATGAATTATCCGGCAGGGCCTTCATTTTTTCTTTTAATTCCATGAGAAGTAAGTCTGCCGATGCATCTGATTTTTCAAGGGCTGCAAACCGTTTTTCCAGGTTCGTGTCCTTAGAAAAATCCTCCAGTTCCTTGGCCGCATCCGCTTCAGCTTCCAGCTGATCTACCTTCTGGGCCATCCGATCGAAGGCTTCAAAGGCACTCTTGTTACCAGCAACACTTGAAATCGTTTTTTGAATCTTCTGCTGGGCCTCCGCACGCTTTGCCCGGGCGATCAGCAGATTTTTCTTCCGCTGAGCTTCTTCGATCTTATTCTGCAGTTCCTTAAGGGATTCCTTGAGTTTTTCTACCGATGCTTTCTGGGCTTCCCATTGCTTTTTATATTCCACATAGTTGTTTTCATATTCCTGTTTGCGCAGGAGTGCTTCTTTTGCAAGATCATCCTGCCCTGCCCGGACCGCAAGCATGGCCTTCCGTTCCCATTCCTGCGCCTGGGCTTGCTGATTTAAGGTTTCCCGTTCAAGTTTTTTCTCATCCGCAATAGCCATGGCCACCGCTTTTTTAGATTCGATCAATTGCTCATTCATATCAATAATGAGCTGATTCAGCATTTTTTCGGGATTTTCTGCTTTATTAATCATATCATTCACATTGGATGATATGAGGGTTTTTAGTCTGGAAAAGATTCCCATAGAGAAGGTCCTCCTACTTTGTTTTGGGAAGATATTCAGAAAGAATAGGGTAATGCTGGGTTAGAGCAAGGCTTATCGCTTCCAAGGATGCTCTGAAATCTTCATAATCCATAGTGTCATATTCAAGGGTATCAATCAAGATAATATCATTATTCTCTAATGCATAGGCCCCATGGATTACATCACTGGCATTCAATTCTAATAATTTAGTAAAAAGCTCAAGCCGATTCTTCTCAGGTGCATGCATAACCAGAACCCGGATAACGACCAGCGGATCCTCATACATGACCACAACCCCGTTCAGGCTATGATCTTCGTCCTCAATAATCCATATATTGTCACCTAAGTCTCTATAGGTGAGCATTAGATCGATGAGGTATCGTTCAATCTTAGATTCGGCCATGGGAAACCCCTTAGAGGACTAGCCTAGGAATACCTGTCCCGCATTGTCAATTGCTAAAATAGTCTTGCACTCGGAACAGCGGAACCGGCCAGGTTTTACTGCCTTTAGCTTTTTAGAACAAATTGGGCAGGAAAAGATCTTGGGAAACACTGATGTCTTTTCTGATGGAGAACCGGATCGGAAAAAGTCGATGGATTCCTCCAGATTATCCTTGATATTAAAGAACTGGGAGAAACCTAAAAGCTGGAATACTTCGTATACCTTAGGCTGAATTTCAAGCAATACCAGATCACCACCCCGGGGTTTTACCGATTTTAAAAAGGCCGTAAAAGAGCCGATACCGGTCGATGAGACGTAATTAAGTCCGCCGCACTGGAAGATAAGCCGTATATAACCAGCCTCTATTGCTTTTGCAACCCGTTTCTGAAAGTAGTTTGAATTATAGGTATCAATATATCCGGTTAGATACAGTACCAGACAACCGTCTACCGCATCTACTTTCTGTAGTTTAATCTTGAGGCTTTCGTCCTTTTCATCATCAAACCCAGGTACGATATCGTTATTAGTCATGACGCTCCTTCCGTCCTGAGGCCACGCGGTTTTTTTGTAAAACCGCTGCTGCACTACAGAATTATCGTCTCTATAGTATCGGCAACTTAGAGACCAATATACACTATATTATAAGTCTATAGGTAATTTGTCAAACAGGTGGCCCCGGTTTCAATAAAAATGATAAGTTGTTTCTCCCTATATTACAAGGCCCCTATCTATGGGAACCATAGTACCATTTTGATGTGGATTTTTCAGGATTGCAAGGGCAGTTTCGGCTATTTCTTCGCAATGTAACAGGGTGCCACCGGGGGCTTTCCCTTTTGCATAGCGGCGAGCTGCTTCATCAAGGTATTCAGTGTCGGTCATCCCCGGGCAAAGTACATTACAGGTAACATTTGCAGCGCCTCCAATCCGGGCTACCGACTTGGCCAGTACTCCAAGTCCAGTCTTTGCCGCTGAATAGGCGGTAGTGCTGGTGAAGCCGCGGATTGTATCAGTATTAGTACCGCCGAATAACAATATACGTCCCCAATTTTGTCTCAGCATGGGCTCCAGGTAGGATGAAACCAGTGCCCCCGGAAGGGCTAAATTCATGGTTGTAAGCATATTCCAGTCTTCTGCGGTCATCTGCGACAGGTCTTTTCGCAGGAAAGGGCCAAAGGCATAGACTAAAATATCAACCTTTGGAACCGTTTCCAGTACTATTTTAACCGAATCTACTCCTGTAATAGGGAGTAATAGGGTTTGATGGTGCTGCTGTTCCAGGGGTAAACCCTGTGCAGTCTGGATTTGCTGAACTTCGCGTAAGGTTCGCTCGAGCCGGTCCTTTGAATGTCCTCCATGGATATAGATTTGGGCTCCTTCATTTGCCAAGGCTTTGGCGACGGCCTTCCCAATTCCACCAGAACCACCGATAACCAGTGCCATTCGATTGCTGAAAATTCTATCCATACCTGATATAGTAACCTACCATGCAACTTTTGGATATTATCATTGTACTCTGCCGCCCTGCAGAGTCTGGGAATGTAGGGGCTGTGTGCAGGGCCATGAAAAATATGGGCTTATCCCGGCTTAGAATTGTTTCTCCAGAAGCCCCTCTGGTGGATGAACAAATCCGGGCCAGGGCGGTTCATGCGGGGGATATTTGGGAACAGGCTGAGTTTTTTAATACCCTGGATCAGGCGGTGTCAGACTGTCCCCTTGTGATAGGAACCACCCGCAGGCGGGGAAAAAAACGAAAAAATCTTTCTATGACCCCAGAAGAGGTAGCCGAATTCTGTTTTTCCCGGCCTGGTCCAGCGGCTATAGTGTTTGGCAATGAACGGACCGGACTTGATGCGGATGAAATTGCTCTATGCAATGTTGCGTCCCATATTCCTGTAGATGAGGCATTCCCTTCACTGAATCTCTCTCATGCGGTTCAAATATACACCTATATCTTGCATCGCTATGTTACAAGTCATGAATTAAAGGATATCCCAGGGACCTGGAAGCCCCTTTCCCAGGATGAACTCCATAAGCTGGTGCAATCCATAACCGATTCGCTTGCCTCTATCGGGTTTTATAAGCAGGCTGGCCGGGATGTACAGGAACGGTTTTTCAGAGATCTCTTTGCCCGGGCTGGTATAACCAGAGAAGAGCAGCTGTATCTGGAGGGTATTTTTAAGAAAATGAGCAAGCTTGCTGAATAATACTCACACCCGTAGTGGGGCCAGAGCCTTCTGTATTCTCATTCGGGGGTGGCAACTCTGGGGAACAGCTATTAAAATTGAGCTCTAAAGGAGTTAAAGCCCTTGTCAAAGGGCAAGGGCCAATACATACTTAGAATATGAAACGTCTGCTCATCGCCTTAATTAGTACAATGTTGGTTATGGGATCCCTGCAAGCCCAGACTTCCAAGTCTCCGGGTGGGAAGAAATCCGTTTCCGTAGATTTTACGATCACCATGCGGGAACTTGCCCAGGCAGCAAAAACCCAAAATGACAGGGACATCCCCACTGATAAAGCCCTTATACTCGATGGGGATATCGGAACAGTGACCATTCATGAAGATACTGATGCATCCTTTGTGGTGGAACTGGAGCTGTTAAATGGTATCTGGGTTGGAGAAGAGCAGGTTGAATTATACCGGACCTACGTTATCTGCGAAGGAACGCAGTTCCGCTCTCTTTTTTCTGCCCAATCCCCTTCCAGGTTAAAAAGTGGACAAACAATCATTGTGCTGGCGTCCTATGAAGGGCTTGGCATTGATTATGATGGGAAAACCCCTGTTACGGTGGTTAAAGCCATCGATATTCGGCGACTTTTTTAATTAAGGTTTTTGCAAAAGTCTATTACTTTTAATACCTGATGTGTTCTGGCTGTATTGGACTGGATCCTGCAAGGATTCTGGCCCGTTCCAGGCACATCCTTAATTGGCGTATATTGCCTGGCCAATCAAAGTCATACAGTTTAGATAAGGCATCTTGAGTAATGTCTGCCTGATGGGGAGCCAGGAAATGATGGGTCAGGGCCGGAATATCAGTTTTACGATCCCTGAGCGGTGGTATATGCAGGGTTATGCCTTCGAGGCGGTATTTTAAATCTGAACGGAATTGCTTCTCAGAAATCAATTGGTCCAGGTTTTTATTAGTGGCGCTTATAAGCCGGAATGATACTTCGTGGATTGTATGCCCACCCAGATGTTGAATACATCCATCTTCAATAACCCGTAACAATGAAGCTTGGGCTGAGTGGCTCGCTTCTGCTATCTCATCCAGAAACAAGGTTCCTCCATTTGCCAGTTCGAAACATCCCTTATGGGCTTTTGCATCCGTAAAAGCTCCTTCGTCGCAGCCAAACAGTTCGCTTTCGATAAGACTTGATGGGATAGCTCCTATGTTTCGAACAATAAAGGGCCCTTTGTTTCTGTTTGATAGTTCATGGATAAGCTTTGCAACCAGATCTTTTCCAGTTCCGCTCTCTCCATAGATAAGTATGGGAAGGTCTGAGTTTGCAAAAGTCTGTATTTCCACTTTTAAAGTTTGAATAGCCGGCGATTCTCCTATAAGCAGGGGTTCCTGAGGTATTTGTTTGTTTGTTGTTTTACTTGCCAGGGATCTCTGAATTATTTTGGTTAATCTATGACGCAGCATGGTAGATGTATAGGGTTTAGAAAGAAAATCCTGAGCTCCCAGGTGTAATGAACGCACTACAAAGAGGGGATCAGTGTAGCCCGAAATTATTAAGACAGGCGGTGGATTCGGGAGTCTATTGATTTCTTCAAGTACCTGAAAGCCATTTATTTTAGGCATTTGCAGGTCCAGGATGACCGCATCGGGTTTATGTTTTGTAATGTTTGTAATTGCATGAAAGGGTTTTTGGCAGGGTATGACGTGGTATGTATCGATGAGCTGCAGGGTGATCGCTTGTAGCTGCTCCTCCGCATCATCGATACATAGCACGGAATACATGATTACCCCCGACGGAATAGTTTGTAATATAGTAGCAGAATCTTGTAATAAAGATAGGGGAAAATTCGAAAAAAGTGTAAGGGATTAGTTATCGTATAGCCAATCCATTCAAGACCCCGTTCAAAGGTCTTTTTCCCGGGCCGGTGTTTTCGTTCTGCAAAGACTTCAAAAAGATCGCTGCACCAGATTTGAATCCCAGGACCAAGATTTGTTTTGTTACGGGCCAGCCAGCGTTCATTACCGGGTACTCCCTTTGCTACCAGCAGCAGAGAAGGGCCTGCTTTACGAATGGCGGTAAGAATGGTGGGCTCATCGTTTTTTTTAAAGTCCCCGGTACAACGGCCTACAATTCTCAGCCGTGGAAAGGTGTGTTTAAGGTTCCGTTCCGTGGTTTTCAGGCTTTTCAGATGAGCGCCGAGGAGGTATACCGATTTTCCCCGTTCTTCGAGGGCTGTGAGGGTTTTAATAAAAAACTCAAAGGGCATGAGCCGCTGAACCGTCTTTCCAGTTAAAAAGCGGATGCCTCCAACGATGCTTTTTGAAATAGGAATGACCAGGGCTGCACTTTGTACATAGGTCCGATATTCATTATTCTGTCGTGCCCGTAACAAATCCCATAGGGAAAGCAGAACAATATGGTGACTTTCTCCGGTCTCTAAAAGCTGATACAGCAGTTCCGGCAATTGTTCCATGGAAACATTGCTGATTTTTACTTTTAAGCAATTGAGTTGTTCGACAGAATCCATGATGCTTTCTCCAGTAGCAATACTTGAACTGCGGCGGTTGCAAAAATAGCAGCCGTTTCAGTCCGTAAAACATTCACACCAAGCAATAGGGGTTTAAATCCGTGTTCAATACATTGGGCTGCTTCTTCATCGGAAAAGCCGCCCTCAGGCCCTACTGCAATATGGACCGATTGGATGTTCCCCTCAAGATATCCATGCAAGGTTCCCTGTGCAAGTGGGTCCTGATGAAGTAAAATGGCTTGACTGTTTGGGGTGATTTTTTTCTGCTGTTCCCAAAATTCAAGGAGACCCTTCATATCGGTGATTGGTTCTATACGGGTAGTCACATCCGAACCGCTCTGCTGACGGGCTTCTTTTATGATCCGGTTCCATCGTTCCAGCTTTTGTTGCGCAGTACTTTTATCCAGCCGGGGAACAGAATGTTGAGAAACGAAGGGGAGGATGAGCGACACCCCTGCTTCAGCGGCCTGGCGGACGATAAGATCCATTTTTTGTCCCTTGGGGAGGGCCTGGCACAAAATGATGGGAGGTAATGGCGGAAGGGTCGCCCTCCGTTCCTCGTCAGCAATGACACTTTCTGGAATGGAGCGGATGTCCCCGGTCATGGCCACTTCGAGGCTTGATTTCCCAATGGCGGTAATAGTAAACAGGGCTTCTTTTCCGTTGGGAAGCAGGGCCCTGAATTGTTCTCCTATCTGCAGACGGAGCACCC
>JAAYUZ010000071.1 GCA_012517385.1 Treponema sp.
CCGATTATATTCGGCGGTGGGGATGTCGTAAATTTCCTTGAGCACCGTATAGGTCTCGGTCAGCGGCAAGTCCCACCAGAGCTGGGTCCGCTGGCCGAAAACGACGCCGATTTCCCGAACATACCTTTTCCGTTCCTTCTGGGGAATGTACCCGTTAATGCGGCACCAGCCGGTGGTGGGGGTGAGAATCCCGGTCAGCATCTTAATAACCGTAGATTTCCCTGCCCCATTAGGCCCGATAAAGCCCAGTATTTCCCCCTCCGCAACGTGAAAACTCACATCATCCACCGCACGGACCAGCTCTTTTTGGGGAGCGATGAGACTTTTAAGGCTTCCCCGGACACCCTTTTCTTTAATAATTTTGGTAAAATGTTTAACTAAATGCTGTACTTCAATCATGAACTAAGTATTACCCTTTTCGGTTAAACAAATACAGTATCATTCTTAATAATAGTCTAGAATGGTTCTGTTCCAACAATGCAGAATGTTGTTTGCATTCCCGGTTCCAATCTTCCGGCTGTTTCATAAATAAATCCGGGGTCTTATGTAACTCTAACATGGTATACTCCTTTGTATGAAATGAAGATACTGAGGTTTAAACAGTCCATCATCAGTCAAAGGATTGGATTTATACTAAACAAAGGGATAGTAAAAACGCCTGGTCATCTGGCCAGGTAAAAGAGACAATATGCTCTTTTTGCGTTATAGTTAAAATCCATGAAACGGACTCGGGACACTCACAAACCCAGAAAAATAGAAAATAAACTCTTTGCAAAAAACTATCAATTAAAATTCAAGGAACTTGAATCTCGAATTGGGGCTGCGGAAAGTCTCCAGGAAATTATCAGGATGATAAATGCCCAGGTTCCGTTGGATGAACTGCTGCATCGAGCCGTCCGTCTTGCAGCTATACGGCAGGGGGCGGGAGCCTGTGTACTCCATCAATTTGATATGAAAAACGAAGTGGTGGTCCAAAGTGCCAGTTTTGGTATGGAAGGTATATTCAAGGATGGTCTGATCCGGCCTTTTAAAGATCTTGGCCCCTCAGGCGGCGGCGGGTATCTGGAAGCTCTGCAACGTCGTGTCCCAATCTATCAAAATTACCCCCCTTATCCGCAGCGGGTAGAAGAAATACAGCTTAATCCAGATATTCCTGAGCCTTATAAAATTGAACGAATTGCCCTCAGGACCCGCTATGGGGCTTCATTTGCTGTGCCTATTTATCTGCAGGATACCCTGTTTGGAGGGATGGTTTTTTACTATAAAGAGGCACAGCAATTTAATGAAGAGCAAATACATCTGGGCCTTGCTTTTGGTGAGCAGATTTCGGTGGCTCTCCAAAATGCCTATTTATTGCAGGAAATGGAACAGCGAAGAAAAGTAGCTGAAGGGTTCCGGGATATTGTAAAAAAGATCAATAACACCGAATCTTTGCAGGATGTGCTCGATTTTATTGTGAATAAGACCGAAGACTTGCTGGAGTGTCAGTGTGCAGCCCTGTATACCTGTGAGGGGGATCGAATTCTGCTGCAAGCCATCAGGGGAAATTTTCCTTTGGATACCTCCACGGTAGTTATGAATTGCGGCGAAGGAATTATCGGGACCGCGATCACAGGGAAGCAACCAATAATAATACCCGATATAGCCAGGCTGCAATATGCCCATTCTGCTCATGCTATTGATGAGACCCACCCGCTCTATCTGGATCCGATCCATCGTCAATTAGACGCCTGTATTGCTGTCGAATATAAGGCTGTTATGGCCGTACCGCTGATAAGCCAGGACCGGTCTTACGGAGCCCTGGCTTTCTATTATAATGAAGCCCATCGATTTGATCCCGAAGAATTAGAGTTAACTGAGGTGTTTGCAAGTCAGGCTGCCCTTGCTATAGAAAATGCCATGCTTCGAAAACAGGCAGCTCAGCTTGCAGCCCATGCTGAACGGGATAGGTTAGCCCGGGATTTACATGATTCGGTTTCCCAAAGCCTTTTTTCAGCGAACCTGATTGCCCAATCCTTACCAAAATTGTGGAATACAGCCCCTGAACAGGCCACGAATGAATTGGAGAACTTAATAAAGCTTACCCGGGGCGCCCAATCGGAAATGCGGTCCCTGCTTTTTGAGTTGCGTCCTCAGGCTTTGGAATCCGCCCCGCTACGGGACCTGGTACACCATGCGATGAATGCCTTTACGGGTAAAACCCTTATTCCCATACAGGCTGAGCTTGCAATACATGGAGAAACCCCGCTGGCAGTTAAAATTGCCCTATATCGCATTATCCAGGAAGGGCTTACCAATATTGCAAAACATGCCGGAGCTCAGCAGGTCTGGCTTAATCTTAAAGGCAATTCCCATTGTGTATCTTTGATTATTCAGGATGATGGAAAAGGGTTTTCTGTAGAAAAGCCCCATCAAGGCGGTTTTGGCCTCTCCATAATGGAAGAGCGGGCCCGACTGGCCGGTGCCAGCCTGACAATTTCCAGCGAAGTTGGAAAGGGAAGTCGTATCACCTTTATCTGGAAGGAGGAAGCGGGTGAATACACCGATTCGGATCTTGATTGTGGATGATCATCCGGTTGTCCGGAAAGGACTTGCGACCTTTCTGCAAACTAAAGACGATTTTCTTGTGGTAGCGGAAGCCTCCAACGGTAAAGAAGCCCTGGAGCGCTGCAGAGAAAGTAAGATTGATGTGGCTCTAATGGATCTGGATATGCCCGATATGGATGGAGTTACGGCTACCGCCCTGCTTCATGAGGGATATCCGGAACTAAAAATCATAATACTCACCAGTTTTAAAACGGATGAACAAATTCAGGGGGCATTAAAAGCAGGAGCTGCGGGGTACCTGCTCAAGGATATACCGGTGGAAGAACTGGCACAGGCAATTATAAGCGCCGCTGCCGGGAAACCCGTATTATCCCCTGAAGCGACAGCTGCCCTGATTCAGGCAACTACCCGAGCAAAGGTACCAGCGGAGGAAGATTTAAGCCAGCGGGAATTGGATGTTTTATCCCTGATGGCCCAGGGTTTAAACAATAATCAGATTGCGGAGCACCTGTTTATCAGTCTGTCCACAGTAAAATTTCATGTGAGCAATGTACTATGGAAACTGGGCGCCTTTTCCAGGACCGAGGCGGTTTCACTGGCGATAAAAAAGGGCCTTATCAAGTAGAAAATAAGTATAGTCCAATCTTGAGCCCCTTGTGATATATAGCGTCCACAATAGTTTCTTAATTAATTGACCCTCAGTGTCCATTTACTCACTGAAATTTGCACACTATTCCTTACGATAGTAGGCATGTACATCAGTCAACACTGAGCAAAAAAAGACAGGAAAGAGCTTTTCTATAGTGATATGGTAAAGAAGAGTTCACCCCTATAAGGTGTACAGATATGGGAGGTTTCGATGGATTGGGCAAGCCGTATGAGGCAGGCAATAGAGTACTTAGAGTCCCATCTTGAATTTCAGGCGGATATGGAAAAAGCGGCTCGTCTGGCCAACTGTTCGCTCTTTCATTTCTGCAGGATGTTCGAGGTGGTCTTTGGCCTTAGCCCCGCCGAGTACCTCAGGCGGCGCAGGCTGAGCGCTGCAGCCCTGGATTTAGCCGCAGGGAAGGACCGGGTACTTGATGTGGCCCTTCGATACGGTTGGGAAAGCCCTGAGTCCTTTGCCAAGGCTTTTAAGCGCCTCTTCGGCATTACGCCCTCCGAGGCTCGCTCAGCATCGGTTCCCCTGGAACTCTGGCCACCTATCCAGCTTACGGTGATACTCAAAGGAGACAGATCGATGAAATACCGTATTGAACAGCGGGATGCTATGGAGTTTGCGGGGCTGGTGCTCCGTACGACGAGTACCGGCGGGGTTAACCTAAAGGCTATTCCCCAGTTCTGGCAGGAAAAAGCCAAGGATGGCTCGGTAGAGCGGCTTGCTCAGTACTGCGGTCCCATGGGCATGCTCGGCATTTGTTATGACTACAAACCGGAGGATAACAGCTTTGCCTACGCTATTGCGGTAGAGCGGGGCAGCCACAGCCTTAAGAACCTTCCGCAGGGGTGCCTTCTGGTACAGCTGCCGCCCGCAACCTACGCGGTCTTTGAATGCCGGGGACCCATGCCCCAGGCGATTCAGGACCTGTGGAAGCAGATATATACCGACTGGTTTCCCGCCTCCGAATACGAGCATGCGGGCACCCCTGACTTTGAAGTCTATCCTGCTCAGGATGACCCAGCCATAACGGATAGCAGCCCCAACTACCGGAGCGAAGTCTGGATTCCTATTAAAAAGAAGGCTAAGGGCTAACGTCTCTGGTCATGGGGGTGGGGTGCAATAGTGCTTGTGCCACGCTGGAATAAAATTGATTATTCCGCCACTACCGTATCGTACAATCCGATCGGCTCGCCTTCGTGACGGCGGATGCCGGTGTAGGTAAGGCTCGGGTCTTCGTAGCGTTTGAACTTATACACTGCATCGTTCATGAGGGCGCTATTAAAAACACCAAGGCTTACAAGAAGCTCAAAGTCCTGGACGGTTAGACCCGTAACCTTTTTAAAAAGGTTCGGTTCAAGCTGGGTAATCACATCCCTCAGGGTACGCTCCCGGTAGTCGGTAAGATACATGAACACGGGAATTCGTGTCGCAAATTTGATAAGCTTTTCCTGGATTTGCTTACGCAGGCTCTTGTATTCCTTTTCATCGGTGGTGAGCTGCTTTTTTTCCTCAGTTGAAAGCTCTCGGTCGAAGGCTTCCTTTTTTGTTTTGTGGACCGCTTCGGATTTATTGATGATGGTCTCTATGTCCTGGTTCAGGCTACGGAATCCCTCGATGCTCATAAGAGCCTGCATAGCCTTTTCGTTGTTCATCAGGCGGCGCACTGTCTCGTTATCTACATTGACAAGGAGAGCGCTTTCCCAGCGGCGGGCCAAAAGAGTGGCGGTGGTACCGCTCATGGCCATATCAAGGACTCCTGCCGCGTCAATCTGGCGCATGGAACTGCCATCGTACGCCAGAATCGGCAAGAAGTGAATGAATTCAGCAACTTTTTGTTCCGGATCGATTTCATCCACATTGAGACGGCAACTGTACTCCTGGATTTGGCGGAGTGCTCTATCAGGGGCAAAGTCAAAGACATAACATTCTTTTTTGAGGATTAATTCTTTGTTTGGGCTTTCGCCGTCGGGGTTTTTGATTGTCCAGGGGCTCTGCACCCGGAAGGCTGCCTGGAAATAGGTCTCTGGGCTCGAAAGATTGCGAAGCATAAAGATCCCTGTCCAGGGACGCACTGTAACTCCTGTAGTAAGTTTACCACAGGTAAGGGTAATGGTTTTAGTTTTTAAAGGATCAGCCATAGCTTTTAATACTGGTGGTAAAGCATCTACCCCAATACCTGCAGCAGCTCCAGCAGCTACAACAACTTTATAATCTTTGAAAAAGTTATTATTTCGCTTTTGGAGCAGATTCGCCATGGCGTGACAAGATGCCACACTCGGTAAAAACCACAGTGTGTGGTTAAGTACTGCCAAAAGCCGTACATCTGAGTAGGGTAACGGCGGTTTTTCAGCTCCGAGCCGCAGGTTGTCCAGACTAGTTGGCAAATCAGCCCCGCGGATTATATCCAGCCATTTTTGCACCTCATCCTCGTGTTTAAAGTGGGCTGCTTCACCAAGGCCCTCAGCAGTAAAGAACTCGTTCAGATCAAATTCATTAAATTCACCCTGCAGGGCCACCTCGCGCAAGGCGTCGGGCAACTGGTAGGTCATCAGGACCATCCGCGGAAGTGCTTCGTAGTGATTGGGCCCTTGTGTGGTATCCCAATTTTCCTTGGCCTGTTGTTCATCAGAATAGGTCCAGTTGTAAATTTGTTCTTCTATAAACTCACCGGTAGTAATTGCTCTAAAAGGAGTCCCCGAAAGATAGAGGTAGTGATTTGCTGTTATAGGCAGAATGTCTTCTATCTCTTCGTTTGGATCTTTGAGAAAGTCCGCCGCTTCACCTTCTGCATAATTTTGTTCTTTGTCATCTTCTGCTTCAAAAAGCTCCTTCGCCCGTTCCCGCCAAGCCCCATAATGATATTCATCGAAAATTACACAATCCCAGTTAGTTGCATGGACCCATTCGTTTTTGGGTTTTGCACCACCGGTGTTGCGATCACGTCCCAAATAGTCCTGGAATGATCCAAAACAAACGATAGGCCGGGTCTTATCCGCATTCTGCCAGGTAATTGATCCGCCGGGTTTTATAAACTGCCAACCCGCAAGATCTACATGGGTGCGCAGGTCTTCTTCCCAGGCGCTTTGCACCGCGGGCTTAAAGGTAAGTACCAGGATTTTTTTCCATTCCATGCGTTTGGCTAACTGATAGGCCGCAAAAGTTTTTCCAAAGCGCATTTTGCAGTTCCATAAAAAATGGGGCGTTTTGTTGTTTTCGCTCCGGTAGCTTTTGAAATAGGCAATCGTCTTTTGAATGGCCGCTTCTTGTTCTGGCCGTAAGCTAAAAGAATAAGAACGCTGGTCCTCGAAAAGCTGCCCAGTGCGTACCGCTTGAATAGCGGAACGGACCTGCTCCACCGTACAACGGAACCATTCGCCTGCTTCTTTGTGAACGCCATTAATGTGCAGCATCCGATGTACTTCATGATCGGTAAAGGTGGTTCCATCACTGCGAATTGCCGGTTCTTCGAGCACAATGCGGTACGGTTTTTCTCCGGGTTTTATGACGGGGTATTGTTCGGCCACCCGTTCCTGAACACTGCGGATTGTATAACCGACTTTTAATAGTCCTTTGTATTGCGGATGAGTATCCTCGTAGGCGTAGATTTTAGGCTCTACTTTGGGCCGCGGGGGGAAAAACTGGGAATCCACTGTTTCGTCTAAGGTACGCATCATTAACACAACCCCAAGGTAATTTTTAGTGCATCATCCACTTTCGACATCAAAGGGCAGTGCCCTATTTTCTTGTCAATCTCTCGCTCTTCTATAGTAGCAAGATGATCGGTGACTATCACTGAATCACTAAGCAGCCCCATAGCTTGGGCTGCAGGATCCTGCATATTGATTTGTATCCTCGTGGGGCCTGTACGTTGCAGGTTTGAAGTAATCATCACCGCAATGGTCTGGTTAAACTCGCTCTGAACTTCATCACCCAAGACGATTAAGGCTGGCCGTTTTTTATAATGGGTAAGATCTGAATAGGGGAAACGTACAAGAATGACATCACCCCGTTTATAGCTGGTCATACCCTTCCATCCCCGGAGCATCCCAGTCTTCTGCAAAATGACGAAGCCGAACATAGGTTTCGAGGGTTTCTTCCGCTGTCCAGCCCAAAGACTGGACTGAGAGGATATTCCCAGAAGAGGCTGTACTCAGGGCATTCCCCGGCTGATAGAATTGGGGGATCTGTTCGGATATACCACTCTGCTTATTCCCTTTGAGTGAGGGTTTTTGTGATACATTTAGGGTTGTGGTATTCCAAAAATTAAGATGTAGAGAAAGGGTATCAGAAATCATCTTTAATACTCCGGTTCTAGTTTTTCTATAGTACTATTTGTTAAAATCTGGGTGAAAAAGAATGCTTTTGAAGCATTATGTAATTGCTTTAAATCCTCCTGAAGTTCATCCCATGAGGCTAGCTCTTTCTGAGAAAGGGTTTCTAGATCGATTAGTGTTCCCTTTTGTTTCCCGTCGAGAAGCATGAGCTCTGCGGGACTTACAATTTGTACAATATGGGTGACCATTGTTTCAGGAATTTCTACACGTGTTTGCACAGGGAACTGATTGACTTGATAAGACCCGATTTTTAAATCCAACTGAATTGCCGAAAGATCCGGCTCTTTATCCAGGTTGATCAAATCTATATATCGAAGGGAATGCCGCAGGGGATTCGGTATAAGATGACTTTCTTTAAGAGTGCGGATTACGGAGGTAATATTTGTATAAAAGGCTTCCCATCCAATGTAGGGTTTTGTACAATTGACGGTAACTACCCGATCCCCAACCTGCCATACTAAGGGGCTGTTTGTTGCTTTGATCCGTACCTTGGCGGCGAAACTCAGATTCGGATCCACCTGGCCAATAAACGCGGGCAGTTCTGCGGCGGGCAGGCGCTCTATCCGTAAATCTGGATGTTCTGCTTGGAGCTTCGTAAACAGTAAGCCTGGTAAAACCTCTGCTGCGCCGGGAGCCTCAAACTGGAGCTGCCAAATGACTTCAATGAGGGGCTCTTTTTTTAATCGTTTGGGGACCATGGCCATTGATATTTCCTTTATTATTGCTGTTTTAGTGTCTTATAAGGCTTGGAACTTGTCAAGGCAGCGTGTTTGAGAACTTATATTTCCTTTCCCAATCGTTTCCAACGACTAGCAAAAGCTTCACGCCCTCCTTCCATTACCCTACAGACTTCCTCTCTGACTTGTTTATCCTGCAATACACCACTTTGCGCTACAACGCATTGACCATTTTTAAAATCCATGACATGCACCAATTCGGCATCCCCATTGACCACCACATTAGCATTATGGGTGATAACAATGAGCTGGCGGCGCAATTTATTTTCTCGAATTTGGCGTACTATTAAATCATAGATGAGGTGATTATCTAGATCATCTTCGGGCTGGTCAAGCACAATAGGCTCTTCACCAAATGCGAGTAAAAAAGCCAATAATGCCGCTGAGCGTTGCCCTTGCGAACCCTCGTGGATTTCATACCACTGATTATTGCGCTGATATTGGATTTTGAGATCATCTTCTGGAAACCATGTCATCACATAATCGGCAAACTCTGGTTTTTGGAGTTTACGCTCTAAATAGTTCGAAAAGCGTCCTCCAATAGTATCCGAACGATCAAGCAAAACAGACCGTATGTTGTTTAGTTTTTCAAGCTTACAGTTGATATCTTCTGTGTTTGTCGTAATTTCTGATACCAATTTGTCAATATCATCTTGGAACCGTTCGTCTGGCGCTTCGATAAGTTCACGCAAACTTTGTTCAATAATCTGCTTATCAAAACCAAAAGAAACTACCTGGATACGGACATAGGGATTTTGCTCCAGTTTCTGCTCCAGGAATTCTTCCCTTTTCTGAGTAATGGCCTGGCGGTATTCAAGAATCAGTTCCTGTTGTCTCTGGATTTGGCTGACTAATTCGTTGTGTAGGGTCTCCAATTGCTGAAGAGTTTTAACTTGTTTTTCTAATTCCTGCTGTTCCTGCGTCAGGCGCGTAAAGGCTTGCGAATCTGACACCCCTTGACTGGCAAGTTGTTTTTGTAATTCTTCATATTTATTATATATAGAGCGGATGCGAGAATTCCAAGCCATCAGTTGTTCGCGACTCTCTAGACTGTTAACAAACTGTTCTAACGAACATATTTCTTGTTCTAAAGATTGGCAAATTTTTGTGAGAAATGCATCAACTTCTCTGCGCCATTGCAAAAGATCAACATCAGACTCCCCGAAATATTCCGGAGGCCATTCATCAAGAATCAATTGTTTCGCAGTACCGCGCAACATTTCCACCATATTATGAAGCTTTGCTTGTGTATCGCTAAGGATCTGTTCTTGATACCGAGCCTGAGCATATGCTTGTTGTATGGCTGCTTGGTCCCCCTGTTTCAAGAAATTCAGTTTTTCTTTCACTTCTTGCAAACGGCGCTTAACCTCAGGCAGAGTAGTGAGTTTTCCCTCAATTTCGCGCAATTGGGTACGCTGAGTTAGAAATGCGCGCCGTGCTTCTTCGAAATTCTGCTGTAAAGATTCTACTCCGGCCGCTTCATCAATAACATTCAGTAAGGCCAATCTCCCCTTACCTGCCATTGCGATAATCTGTCCTTGCGAAAATAATCGCAAAGGAAAACGACTAGCGTTGATAGCCTGACTTTCCGTTTGCTGCCATTGATCATTTTGCCACTCTTCGACGATGGCTTTTTCATCTGCTGCTTGCCAAGTCACCCGTAAAAGCGAATTCTCTGTCTGCCACTCTACCCGGATTTCTGTATCCTGTCGCAATGCGCCAGGATCATCCCGGCCTTCGGTCACTCGGCGAAATGATTGAAAGCGTTCATATGGTTCACTGTCCTCTGGCAAAACTTCAAGCTCATTTTCCCGTTGAGTTGCGATCCGAAGCGCGTGCACCATTGTGGACTTACCGGTTCCACGACCACCAACCACGGCGTTAAAATATGGCGAAAATTCAAATCGCGCAGGTTTTCCGTGCCCCATTACCTTCATCTTATTAATTTCAATAGCACGGATTATATGCGCGGGGATTTTAAACGGATCAAATGATCCTTCTTCGCTTCTCAGAATTGACACACCATTCCCATCAAGCAACGCTAACCGCAAACCTTCTAAGGTAGGCTTGGCCATTTTAACCCATGTATAGCGGCTACCAGGCGCGTTATTCCCCTGAAAACTATGGCAATCACTCCCCAATACACGGGTTAAAGCAGACGCTTGTTTTTCCACGGCTTCCGGAAATGGAGTTGCTGCACTGCACCATTCTATTGCAAGTAGCCCCTCTACTTCCAAGACTTGTTTGATAGTATTCGCGGAAAGCGAACATTGCTTAGTCCCTGGTTTAACACGCAATAAACCCTTTTCGTCGTCAGCGTGTGCCGGGATAGGAATAGCCCCCGCTTTCAATACTTCGGCAATCACTTCGGCCGCGGATTTGTTGGTTTCTCCGTCACTGTTGCCCCTGGTTCCCTGATAACCGACCGCCCCTAACAAAGTATCAATGTCACTGGTTGTGGCATTGGGATCGAAAATAGCCAATATATGCACCCCACCATTCGCCGAAATTTCCACCCCTGGGAATAATGTCAATTCACGAAAACCTTCAGGAGGCGATCCATTGTCAGATTGGCTCTTCATTTTCTCGTAAGCTGTTTTGATTCGATCAATCCATACGCCGCTATTATGGTCGGTTATGGCCACACAATCAATGCCAGCCGCCATAAAGCGAAGCAACCATTTTTCCGGTGTTACTTCCTGTTCTGTCCCAATTGATTTTTGCCAGTGTTCAGTATCAGCAGAAGCCGGCGTGTGCGCGTGAAAATCGAATTTCCACCACCGAGCGCCAGGATATTTCCAATATTTCAAGCTCTCTTCTTCGCGTCTATTCGTGTTCATTCGCGGTTTCACTATTTGTTCCATATGCGCCTCCTTATTCCTCTTCATCCTCCGCCGGGGGAGCTTCTTGTTCGCCTGTGGCCGGCATGGGGCGGATCATCTGTTCGATAAAGGCGATTTCATCCGCGGTCAGGCCGTATTTGGCATAGAGCTCTTCATCGGTCCAGGGTTTGGAGAAATCCTGGATGGGGACGAAAGTATATGATTCTTTTGTGATATGATGAGAATACATGAACTGGGCAACTAAAAACCGGAAAAACTTCGTTTTCATGTAGCTGATTAAGTTTTGTGCCTCCTGTTTGGTAGCGTAAGCACCAATCACCAAATAGGTTTCTGTGCAGATCGTTCCAGGCGGTAAAATATCAATCTTGGAAAAAACCCGCCGTTTCCCGTCTGGACCAGGATTTCCCGCATGATCATAGCCTACATAGGAAGTAATCACCTTCCACAGGTCAATTAACTCAACCCCTACGGTAATCTCACCGCGCGGATATGGTCCCTCACCGTTTTGCCAGCGCAAAATTAAATCGCCCGATTCTTTTGGACGGACAAATGTTCTTAAACCAAATGGTTTACTTGCAGACACTTGCTCGCTCATGGGTCGTTCCCGTTTGGCTAACACCTTACGCACAATCGAGACTGCTTTGCCGTGGCGAATCAGCGTGGGGAATTCATCGAGCTTTCTGGTCGAGACAGCCTGTTCTCCCTGTTTGACATTGGTAATCTCGCAGGGACCATGGTAATCCCGTTCCCACAAGAAGTAGCAAACCCCACCAGCAATATCCACGCCGGGAAAAACTTCGCCAGCGTTTTCAAAATCCACCAGTTTATGAATCCGATCATCATGAAGCATTTCTTCGCGGAAACTATCCAGCCCCTTGCCGCCGGCAAACCAGCGGGAAGGAATAATCATCGTTAAAAAACGGGGATTGAGTTTTTTCGCTTGATGTACGAACTTATTATAAATCGGGGATGCGCTCCGCCCAAAGCCCCCGTCACTCAGCTGATATGGCGGGTTGCCGATAATGACATCAAACTTCATATTAAAGATCTCCTCCGGTTGTTCGGTATGGATAAACTCGTAGGCGTGGGTTTCCAGGTCCGTACCGCGGTTGTAGTTTTGTTCGCTCGCCCCGCAGTAGAGGCAGCGGCCGTTCTGCCAAGCATGTTCTATGCGCCGGTAGCGGATATTGCCTTCGGCCGTATCAAAAACGGTGCACACCGAATATTTGCCGTTGGCGTGTTTGGAGCAATACAAGGTGCGGCGGGCCATGAGGGCGGTGAGCTTCGTAATGGCGATACCAAAGAGCTGGTTTTTCATGATATGGTTAATCCGCTCTTGTCGGTCGGGGATGGTTTGTTCCAGGCCCTTATCCAGGCGTTTGGCGATTTCCCGCAGAAACACGCCGCTTTTGCAGGCGGGGTCCAAAAAACGAGCCTGTGGATCGCTCCAAAGGCTTTGGGGCAACAGGTCGAGCATGCGGTTTGCCAGCGCCGGCGGCGTAAAAACCTCGTCGCTCGAAAGGTTGGCGAGGCAGGCAAGCACATCGGGATTGTAGTTTTTGCCTAATACGGAATTGGAATAAACGCTGGTATAAGGAGTAGCATTTTCGTGCACAATGTTTTCATTTTTAGTCATTGGTGTATCCTTATTCTCTGTTCATCCGCTGCGCAAGTTCTAAAAAATGCACTGGCGGGTATTCTTTGACCGGTTCGGGAATAAAAACCTCTTCTCCCTGATCGGAAAAGAGGGGCAGGTCCCGCATGGAGGCATGATTCACCAGTTCATGAAAAGCAAAATCTCGCCGTTTCATCATACTGCCGTTTACTAGTGACCATTCGGGAAAGATAATAGGCCGAGGATTTTCGCCCACTGTTTTGAGTGATAGGGCGTCGCCATGTAAAATATTACAGGATAAAATAAAACGGATGCTTTCTCGGCAGGCTTCTTTAGCCTTTTCACCATAGAGGCCGGTGTAAGCTGTATCAAAGGTTTGGTAAAGCCGGTGACGGCACTCTTCGACATTATCAAGCAAAATATCAATCCCGTACAGGCTTGAGACAGCCAGCACTGCGTAGCGTTCGTATTCGAGCTGGTTTTTACGGTAGCGCTGCTCCACCACCTGGAGTTTGCGTTCAAGTATGGCGATTAAAAAATTTCCCGTGCCGCAGGCAGGCTCTAAAAAGCGAGAATCTATGCGGACCGTCTCCTGTTCTACCAGGTCAAGCATGGCGTTTACAATATGACGGGGAGTAAGAACTTCCCCATATTCTGCTACTCGATGTCGGGATTTAATGTGTTTTTCCATGGTGTTTTATTTAGTATGTCCCAAAAAATATCTCCTGGCAAGGACTTGCGGCGAATTGTATGCCAGGAGTCTTTTCCCTGCTGCAGCCTGAGTTAAGCGGGAATTTAACCTCTCTTAATTTTCATGCAAAGTCTTTTGTGTTTCATATTGCATATAAAATGAGACACAAAAACAGTAGCGTCTCATAGATGAGACTCAACTAGAACTTTTTGGTGATCCACACAATTGAAAAATATGGTAATTTACTTTTTATGCTAAAAGTAAAATAAGCAAATTCTTCTTTTACTTTGGCGTTTGAGGGTTGCACGCTAACCGTCCCTTTCCGGGGGCGTAGGGGGTAGCGGAGGCCGCGGTATGCGGCGGCAGCGGAGCTTTTTCTTACTTCTCGAGACTCCGCCCTTCCCAGGCGGTGATATTCCGTTCTTCGCTCGAAAAATTGATGCCGAGGAGGTGTATCCGCTTCCCCTGGCCCTGGTACTTTTCCCAATAGCGCCGTTCTTCTATCTGTTTGATGGCGGGCTCGCTGCTATCAACCTTAAACTCGATAATATAAATGTCCCGGAAGGTTTCGATGGTCATGTCGATTCTGCCCTGGTTTGTGGCGTCCTCGCAGACTACCCGGTACCCGATGGCCGCAAGGAACACATACACGAGACTTGCCCAGTAGCCTTCGGCGGTGGCGATGTCGTTTTTCACGTAGTTGTTGTAGGGAATCCCCGCGCAGAGCCGCTTAAGCTCATCCACCAGGGCCGAAAGGTTTACCTGCTCCAGGGCCTTTTCTGCCTTGCTGCCAAGTTTGATGGGCAGGTCCCGGCTCCCGCTCAGGTAATAAAGAAAAAATTGATTCAGTGATAATTGCACCTCTGCGTTGGGGACTCCCAGGGTAAAGGTGCGGACCCCCATGGTATTTGCCTCTACGTCCTTAATCGTAAGATACCCGGTCTGCCAGAGGAGGGCTCGAATATCGATGTAGTCCACATCAAAGGCGTTCAAAAGCTCTTCGCTGGCCTGGCAGTTTTCCAGTTCCGGAAGAAAGTAGCGCTCCTGCTTAAGGACTTCGATTAAAAAGCTCGGGCTCCCGGTCTGCCACCAGTAGTTGCTGAAAATCTTACCGTTAGACAAAAAGAGGAGGATATCAAAGGGGTTGTAGAGTTTTTCTCCAAAATACCAATAGCCGTTGTACCAGAGTTGGACAAGCCGCATGTCCGAGCCTTCCATGGCATCCGCAAAGACCGTCTCCAGGTCATGCTGGGTGTAGCCGCAGATTTCGCCGAAGGCGGGGTTAAGCGTAATGTCTTCCAGGTTGTTAAGGCCGCTAAAGAGGGAGAGTTTACTGAACTTGCTCACCCCGGTAATGAAAGCAAGCCGGATATACCGGTCGCTGTCCTTAAGCACCGAGTAGAGGTTTTTAAGGATGTCCCGGGCTTCCCGGGCGACCTCGGGCCTGGAAAGGTTATCCAGGATGGGCTTGTCGTATTCATCAATAAGGACCGCTACCGGGGCCTCGTAGCGCTCGGAGGCGGCCAGGATAAGGTTTGTGAGGGCCAGTTTGGGGTTCTGGAAGGATGCCGGGTCGGGCATGGGGAGCTTCAGGCGCCGGTAGTTTTCGGTAAACATGATGGTAAAGGCGGTGGCAAGCTCCTCCTGGAGTTTCTTGTA
>JAAYUZ010000072.1 GCA_012517385.1 Treponema sp.
CCGTCGTAGTTGTTAAAAATATAACTCAGGGTGCCTGAAAGGACCGCCTCGATCCGGCGGATCCGATCCCCCGAAAGGCCCAGATCGTGGATCGTAGAGATGACCGGCAGGCCCGCGCACACCGTGGTTTCATAGAGGTAGGGAATGCCCCGTTCCCGGGAATAACCAGTCAGGGCCTGGTAATAAGCAAGGGCCCCCGAGTTGGCCCGTTTGTTGGGGGTGACCACAGGGATTGCACTCTGCAAAATTTCCAGATAGCGGACTGGAACCTGGTCGGCGGCGGTGCAGTCGCAAAAGGCAGAGTTCGGCAGGTTCAAAGAGCGCATTCTGTTGATGAACTGGTCCAGGTTCATGGGTTCCCCCTGCTCCAGCAGGGCCAGGGCCTGGCTGGGGTCGATGCCATTGGGGTCAAAGCGCATCTTTTTAGAGTTTGCCAGGCCAATCAGGTTGATGCGGATCTTGTGTTCATCGGCGAGGATTTCCTGCTGGGTGGCGATCTGCTGGAGCAGGGTGCCCCCGATAAGACCGGTGCCCACAAGGAAGAGGTTGACGGTTCGTAGGCCCGCGAGGAAGAAGGCATCGTGAATCGCATTCAGGGCCTTCCCTTCATCGGTGCGGGAAATGACCGTGGAGATATTGAGTTCCGAAGAGCCCTGGGCTATGGCCACAATATTGATGCCGTTCCGGCCGAGGGCGTGGAATACCTTGCCTGAGATGCCGGGTGTGCTTTTCATCCGCTCTCCGACGACCGCAACGATAGAAAGGTCCCGTTCTATCACCGGAGCTTCTATGGCACCGTGGGCGATTTCTGCCTCAAACTCTTCTTTTATAGCCGAGGCGGCCAGGAGGGCATCCTTTGGAAGGACCGCAAAACAGATGGAATATTCGCTCGATGCCTGGGTAATAAGGATGATATTGATTTTTTTACGGGCCAGACAGCCAAAGAGCCGGGATGAGAAACCCGCCACACCGACCATGCCGGAGCCCTGGATCCGGATGAGGGCTATATCCTTCATGGAGCTGATGCCCCGCACGGGGTATGGGCTGGGGGGTACCTGGTTTGCAATCAGGGTTCCCTGGCAGGAGGGGTTAAAGGTGTTTCGGATCCGAATGGGGATGCCCTTTTCCAGAGCAGGTTTTACCGTTGGTGGATGGAGCACCTTGGCGCCAAAATGGGATAGCTCCATCGCTTCCTGGTAGGAAATGGAATCGATTCGGAAGGCGTTGGGAACCAGTTTTGGGTCGCTCGTGAGGATGCCATCCACATCGGTCCAGATCTCAATCTCTCGAGCACCGATGGCGGCGCCGAAAATAGCCGCTGACAGGTCTGAACCGCCCCGGCCGAGGGTGGTGGTTTTGCCATCCTCGGTAGCGCCGATAAAACCCGTAGCAATTTGCAGCGCTGGATGGTTCGCCAGGTAGGCCTGGATACGGGGATAGGTTTCTTCGGGCAAGAAGCGGGCCGAACCGAACTGGTCATCGGTACGGACCACCTGGCGGGCATCAAGGTATTCGGCCTGGTGGCCGCCAGAAGTAAAGACCTGGGCAATAATGAAGGCGGAAAGCCGTTCCCCAAAGCTCATCACCAGGTCAAGGGTTTTTGGCGAAAGCTCCCCAATGGCGGCGACCCCCTCCAGGATACGCTCCAGGTGGGCGCACTGTTCATCAATATAACTTTGGACCTGCCCCTGATCCCGGGATGGAATAAGGCTTGAGACGGTTTCGAGGTGCCGCGTTTTAAGGGCAGCCACCATGGCGGCGTAGGACTGATCCCCCGCTTCCGCCTTCTTTGCCATGTCTATGAGGGTGTCGGTAACCTTGGAAAAGGCAGAAACAACCACAAGCCGAACCCGTCCTGTGTGTTCTGCATCCTGAACGATAGAAACCAGACTGCGGATCGCCTGGGGTGATCCGACCGATGTGCCGCCAAATTTCAGTACCAACATACCCTGCTCCGTATATTTATGCAAAATTATGCTTACTTAATAGTTTTTTTTGCAAGTTTTTGCAAGAGGGGTATGTTGAACCGCGGCGACACTGCCATCAGGCGACTCGGGGTTTGGGCCGCTGCGACTGGGCGCCAAGTGGCGTCACGCGGCTCAGCTGCGACCTATTCTTCCTTTTGGTCTACGATCTTTGTTACCAGATTCAGAATAAAGGGGTCAACAATGGTATAAATCCGTTTATTGCCTTGCACTGTGGAATCCACAATATGATTTTCTTTAAGCACCGCCAAGTGTTGACTGATAACGGGCTGGCTTTCCCCCAAACAGGTCCAGAGGTTCGTCACACAGGGCTCTCCCTGGTGATGGATAAGACAGAGCAGCTTAAGCCGGACCGGGTGGCCGCAGACTTTTAATTTCCGGGAAATTTCTTCGATTATATCATCGGCACATACTTTCTCATCACTCATAGTGGCAACATGATGACATAAAGGCATCGCTTCGTCAAGCGTTTTTTCTATATAGTATTTTTTATAAGCCCGGTATGTGACCTACCGGACTGGATCAGGTGTGGAAGGCCTGCTTTGGCGGGCGCTTGTGGGAGAAGCCTGCCACGGCGGGCAATGCCGGCCTCGACCTGGCGCCTTTTGGTACCAGCCGACACTGCCAAGTATGGGCGGGCAATGCCGGGCTCGGGTTGGCGCCTGTTGGTACCAGCCGACACTGCCAAGGATTGGCCGGCAGTGCCGGTCTCAGATTGGCTGGTTAAAGCTGGCACTTGCGGGCCTACGGCGAGGCCGCGGGGTGTCAGGGCCAGCCGGGACCTTGTTCGAGAGGCGGCCTTTGGGTACTATGCAAAAGATGACGCGAACCTATTTTGATTGGGCAGCCACTACTCCGCCCTTTCCTGAAATTAAAGATATCATAGCTCAAGCCCCCTTTGGTAACCCCTCATCCAGGCATCGGGAAGGGAAGGAAGCCCGGCAAGAGCTGGAAACGGCCCGGCGGCGCTGTGCCGCAGTGCTTGGAGTACGACCAGAACAGCTTATTTTTACCTCTGGCGGAACCGAATCAAACGCAAGTGTGTTGCAATCCCTTATTGTTCGGAATGGTACAGCGGCGCACAGCGCCGCCGGCTTGCTATACGGGGCTGCTGAGCATCCTTCGGTACGGGAAAATGCGGAGATCCTTAAGCGGCTGAATATACCGGTTCTGCCCGTTTTACCGGAACGGGACGGCACGGTCAGCGTGGAGGCGGTCCTTCATACCCTGGAACAGGCACGGGAGCGGAATATTTCAGTCCGGATGCTGGCTCTTATGGCGGTAAATAACGAAACCGGGGCTGTGACGGACCTGAGCGCTATAACACAGGCGGTACGAAAGCTGCCGGGGCCGGCGATCCATATCCATGCGGACCTGGTACAGACCATCGGTAAAGTACCCTTCTCTATCAAAGACTCCGGTGTCGATTCCGCTGCCATAAGTGCCCATAAACTGGGAGGTCCCCGGGGTATTGGACTTTTATATCTGAAACGGCCCATATCACTCCTTACCAGGGGTGGCGAACAGGAATGGGGCTTACGGCCGGGGACCGAAAACGTGGCGGGGGCCCTGGCGCTGGCCTATTGTCTTGAACGGCTTGCTGCTAAGGATGCCCTCGAAGCCCATTATGAACAGGCGGCCCGCCGGATGGAACGGCTTATTTCGGAGCTACATCAACTTGGGGGCTGTACCCTGATTCCTCAGGACAGGGAGCCAAGGGACCGGCGTTTTTCGCCCTATATTCTGCAGACCGCCTTTCCCGGGATTCCCGGGGAGGTCATGGTCCGTAGTCTCGATGATTCAGGCATTGCCATTTCTACCGGGTCTGCCTGCTCAACCGGAAAAACCGAGCGGCCGGTCCTGAAAGCCATGGGCATCGATGCAGATACGACCTTTTGTGCGGTCCGCTTCTCCCAGGGCTGGGATACCACCGATGAGGACATTGAAACCCTGCTTGATGCAATCAAAATCATAAGGAATTCCCTATGACAACCTTTCTTTTAAAACTGGGGGAATTAACCCTTAAGGGGGGAAACCGCCAGGAATTTGAACAAATCTTAAAACGAAACCTGACAACCATGCTCAAGGGGACCAGGGCTGTCATCAACTGTACCCAGGGACGCTTCTTTGTACACTGCGAAACGGACCGGGAACGCCAGGTGGAGGCGGTGCTGGATCGGCTCATCGGCATTGCAGGCTGGGCTAAGACCAGCCCCTGCGATAAAACCGTGGAGGCCGTACTGGAAGCCTGTGTAGCCGAAGCCAGGGCTCTAGCCGCTGCGGGAATAAGGACCTTTAAAATCGAAGCCCGCCGGGCTGACAAAAGTTTCCCCCTGGATTCCTATGGCATCATGCGGGCCGCAGGGGATGCGGTCTGTGAAGCTGTTCCGGAATTACAGGTTGATGTACAGCACCCCCAGCAGATCATTTCTGTGGAAATTAGAGAACGGGCCTATGTGTATGGGCTCTCTCACCGGGGACGGCGGGGCCTGCCCGTGGGGAGCGCCGGCCGGGGCCTTTTGCTGCTCTCAGGCGGTATCGATTCACCGGTGGCGGGCTATCTTATGGCAAACCGGGGTATGCGGCTTGAGGCTATCTATTTTCATGCCTACCCTTACACTTCCGAAGAGGCCCAGAAAAAGGTACATAAACTGGCCAGCATCATAAGCCAATATGCCCTGCCCGTCCGGCTCCACACCATTCCCTTTACCCAGATACAGGTCCGGATTAAACAGCGCTCGCCCGAACAGTGGTCCACGGTATTACTGAGGATGGCCATGATGGATGCGGCGGGCAGGCTTGCCCGGCGGAACCGAATTCATTGTCTTGTAACAGGGGAAAGCCTGAGCCAGGTGGCAAGCCAGACCGTAGAAAACATTCAGTGCACCGAAAGCACCGCCCGGCTTCCCGTGTTCAGGCCCCTCATCGGGACCGATAAGGAAGACACCGTACGGATTGCCCGGGAAATTGGGACCTACGAGACATCAATCTTGCCCTATGAGGATTGCTGTGTGCTTTTCAGCCCCGCCCACCCGATTCTGCATGGTCATATTGATGAAGCGAAAGCCCTGTATGAAAGCCTGGAACTGGAGGACCTCCTGGAGGAGGCCCTGCGGAATGAAAAAATAGAAAAATGTACCAGTGAGGATGCGGATCTGACGATTTAGGCAGTCTTTTTTACACCAAGCACATCATTGATAGCCTTTTCCAGGGCTGCCTTGGGCAGGGCTCCCATGGCGGCCTGGGGCTGGCCTTCCTTGGGGATAAAGAGAATAGTTGGAATACTCTGAATGCCAAAGACTGCGGAGAGTTCCTGTTCTTCATCGGTATTAACTTTGTATACCCTTATCTTGCCTTCATATTCTTTGGAAAGCTGGTCCAGAATGGGGCTTACCATTTTACAGGGACCGCACCAGTCGGCATAAAAGTCGACAATAGCAGGCAGATCGCCCGAATATTTCCATTCCGTATTGGTTTCGTAATTAAATACTTTTTCTTTAAATTGTTCCGTATTTATTTTCTCGGACATTGTTTGCTCCTTAAGGTGGTGTATACTTTTAATATATGAATTTCTTTATATAAAGTCAAGCTAAATTTTAATAAGCCCTGTCGGGGCAGAGGTGTTATTAGGGCCTACTCCAGGGGTGCAAAGTAGCCCAGGGCATCCCTGCCGGACCGCTCAAGAAGGTAGACCTCCGCTTCTACGGGGAGGAAGGCCCGGCCGAAATCGGTGGGCAGCTGGGAACGGTACTGAAGCGTGTATGAACCGGAGGGATTCTGCCGGATTGACTTAAGAGCAGCGCCGATACCCTGGCTCTGGTACAGCTGGAGGACCGCTCCGCCGGTCTGATCACAGAGGTATTGAAGTTCCTTATCAGCGGTTCCGGATCCTACAAGAACGGTATAGAAATAAATGCCATTATTTGCCATATAGGAGGCCAGTTCCGAAAGGCCGTAGCTGTCAAAGGCTTTCTGTCCCAGCCGGCCGGAACCAACAAAGACGAGGGCCCGCTTTTTTTCTACCGGCAAGAGGTCCGTGGCTGCGAGACGGATGGCAAGATCAAAACGCCAGCGGGGGCTATAGGATGAAGCGGCCCCGCGGGCAGCCTGTTCAAGGGCCGACGCTGAATCGATCCGTTCCTTAATGGGTAGTTCCCCCGCCGATACGAGCGAGACAAGGCGGTCCACCGCGGAAACCGAGTCCTTCACAGCGGTCCTCAGTGGGGTGAGGAGCGGAGCAGTTTCCGGCGATCGTTCTATAACGAGGGATATGGCGGATTGGGTAGATAGATAGGCTGCGCCGCCAAAGGTCTGATCCAGAACGGGCTTTCCCCCCTCGGTGATAAGAAAATTCCGGGAGTCCAGCCCTACGATGGGTCTGCGGTGCCGGTCCTGTACCTGGATCTCCAGAGTAACCAGGGGGAACTTATCTGCCACCACCCGTTCAATCTGTACAAAGAGGCCCGAGGCCATATCTTCGGTCCGGTTCAGGATGCTGACTTCTTCTGCCTGGAAGTTGGCCGCCGCGATGGAGCCGTTCTGGTCAAAATCGGCGGTCAGGATCCGGCCCCCCGCATTTCCGAGGGATGCAATTGGTTGAACAAAGCCAGTTTCAGGGGATGCAAGCAGTATCCGGCTCCCATCGGCCACGAGGAGTTTTCCATCCCTGGTAGGCCGCAGTCCTTCGGGGGCGTTAAGTCCATCCTGGATCACGGGCCCCAGATAGTTGCCGCTTTTATCAAAACTATAAATAAGCCGGTCCACCTGGTCGGCAATGAAAATTCGGTCCTCTATGGCCGCTATGCCCGTGGGAGCCCGGAAACCGGGGAAATTTGGGCCCTTGGTGCCAAAGGCAAACAGGAACTGCCCGTCAGGGGCAAATTTGGAGATCCGCAGGGTACCAAAATCTACCACATAGAGGTAATCTTCCCTGTCTACGCAGATATTCTGGGGGCCGATAAATTGCCCATCCCCCCGGCCTTTGCTCCCGATGTAGGATTTCCAGTTTCCCCGTGCATCGAGGACGCTGATCCGACCACCCCGGTACTCGGACACAAAGAGCCGCCCATCGGAGGCCTGGGCTATGTCGTAGGGCCGGTCAAAGCCGTTTAAGGGCCCCCGAAGCCGTTCTTTTATAATACCGTTTACATCGATTCGGAGTATTTCATTGGAACCGTA
Organism: Treponema sp.; assembly: GCA_012517385.1. Lineage (GTDB taxonomy): Bacteria > Spirochaetota > Spirochaetia > Treponematales > Breznakiellaceae > Gracilinema. The sequence goes on from JAAYUZ010000072.1 coordinate 7,164, forward strand.
GGCAACAACCCAGACTGAACCATCCGGCAGGGGGAGCACCGAGCTGGGCTGCCGGTACAGATACTGTCCCGATTGTTTCGCCTGGTACCGGCCCGATTCTACAAAACGGACCTGGTCATCGGCCATGAAAAAGAGGGCCCGGCGGTTTCGTATTGTTTCGAGATAACTGGTGAGGAGCAGGGACTGGCTTGAAGCGGCGGGATAGAGCCGCAGGGCCTCCTGCCATTGCCGGAGGGCGGTTTCTTCCAGACCTGAGCGATAGTATGAGCGGCCAAGCCATTCAAGGATCAGGGGCTCGGCAGGTTTATAGGAAAGAGCCTTTTCAAAGGAGAGGATGGCCTCATTAAAGCCGAAACGGTTGTAGGCCTGTATACCCCGGCGGAATTCATCCCGGGCCATCACCGCATCCCGATCCGTGGTGGTTCCCAGCGTTTGGCTGAACAGGACCGTATTGGCGGTGTATGCAAAAAGTAAAAAGGAAATAACAAGGGCTCTTTTCATCAATCTGCTCCCAGAACTGTTCGCATATGGGCAATAATTTCGGGATGTCGGGGGAGTAAATCCAGGGCTCGCCGAATCCAGGTCCGGGCTTCGAGGATTTCTCCGTTTTTAAAGTAGGCCCACCCAAGGGAGTCCATATAGGCAGGATTTTGGGGCTTCTTTTCAACCGCCTTTTTGCAGAGACTGAGGCCCTTTCTGACATCCTTTTCCGTATCTGCAAGAATGTATCCAAGGCCGTTCAGCGCCGTCGGGTTGTCCCGTTCCAGTTCCAGTGCTTTCTGGTACAGTTCTATAGCATCATCATACCGCTTCTGACTATATGCGGCGTAGGCCATGGCGGCATAAATCTGGACCGATTCAAAGCCCTTTTCCAGAAGGTGCTTCAGTTCAAATTCAGCCAGCTTTGAGCGGCCTGTTACGGAGTAAATATACGCCAGGGTCATCCGGCACTGGTAGGCCCGCAGAGGGTCCGAACCTCCGGTCACCACCTGTTCCAGGTACAGGAGGGCATTATCAAACTGTTCAAGCTTCGTATAGCAAAGGCCAAGATAATAGGCCAGTTCAGCATTGTCTTCTGCATCAAACGTGGTGGTATCTACCTGTAATAGCTCTTTTAACGCCATCTCCCAGCGTTTTGAACGATACAAGCGAATCCCGGTTTGTAGACTGCCTGCCATATCCTATTCCGTTATGGATTGCAAGGGTTCAGCATGAACCACCATCGCGGGTCCTGACTCGGTAACTTCATGAACTATGGGCTTAAAGCCGAAGATCCGTTCATAGTCTTCCAGACGGCGGTTGTATTCCTCTACCGCATCCTCTTTAATAAGGCTATAGGTACAACCGCCAAAACCCTGTCCGGTCATGCGGGAACAGAGCACACCAGGAATTTCAGTAGTTCGCTTGATGAGCCAGTCTATCTCCGGACAGGAAACTTCCAGGAGGTCCCGGAGACTTTCGTGGGAGTGGTAAACTGCTTTTGCAAAACCAGTAAGATCGCCCTTTTTAAGGGCTTCCTCGGCTTCATTGATTCGTCGGAGTTCCTTTACCACATGGAGTGAACGGCGCCGAATCTCTTCCGGCAGGGCTCCCATGGATTCCATGAGGTCCTCGGTTACATAATCGCGGAAGGTTGCCCCTTCCCGTTTATGGGACAGCAGTTCCAGCCCTTTGCGGATGTCCCGGTTTCGTTGTTTCAGTTCTGATTCGACGGAGAATCGGGGGACCCGGGAATCGGTAATGAGAATTTTGTAGTCCTTAAATGGCAGGGGAATGGGGCGAACCGTCATGGTAAGTTCATCGACCACGAGGAAATGGTTCTGCTGGGATCTCAGCGCAATCAGGTGGTCCAGGGGATGTTCATTCCGGCCGAAGAAGGAAAAGGAGGCGTCGGACAGGAGATTTAAAAGGTCCTGGTCTGACATATCCGGGGCCAGGAGGGCCCGCAGGGCCAGGGCGCTGGCCATTTCTATGGCCGAAGAGGAAGCAAGGCCCACCTGCTGGGGAATAGTACCCGTCAGGGTGCAGTTCAGTCCCTTTATCGGGTAGCCCCACTCGGCAAACCCATGGATGGCCATCTTGATAAAATTGGCCCACCGGTCTTCCCGTTTATATTTCAGGTTGATGAGGGTAGTCCGCTTTCGTTCACCTAAGTCGGCGGCAAAAAAACGGAGGGAGCTGTCTTTCCGATGACTGACGGCTACCCGGACATAACGATTGATACCTGTAGTAAGGAGCAGGGCTGCCCCAGGTTCCCCATGCTCGCCAAGCAGATGGAGACGTCCGGGGGACTCGGCGATCATCACCGGTTCAGAATGGTCAATATCGGCTTCGTATTCCTTAAGATATATAGAACAGATGTCCTTCATAACGCAGGCCCCCGATAGTTTTCTTTTATCCCATAATATATGAATTTTGCCTATTATTCAATCAAAATCTTTTTTCTTCTGTTAAAAGTCTCTTTCTTTTGATAAGATAGGGCCATGAACGTGCTTGCGACCATCCTTTCAGCCCTGCTTGTTGCCTTTGCAGTTCCCAATGAACTTATGCCCTATGGGAATGCCCTGGCAGCTCTTATCTGTCTCGCTCCCTATTTTCTGGCCCTGAGGCGCAGCCCCTCGTACATGCGGGCTGCTCTGCTCGGTTTTGTTTTTGGAAGCCTTTCCCATGGGGTTTCCAGTTACTGGCTCTATTATTTTAAGGACTTTGCCATCTGGACCATCGGTTCTACGAGCCTTGCCTATGGTTTTTTACACATGCTGGTGGCAGGGTTTCTCCGCTGGGCCAGTGTCACCAATGTTGAAGACCTATTTTGGAAAACCCGCAGGACTATCCTGAAGCCAGCCCCGCATACTGAATTTTCACTCCTGCGGCCCTTTGTGCTTGCCCTGGGCTGGACCGCCTGGGAATGGGCCAAATCTATCGGTTTTCTTGCCTACCCCTGGGGACTTGTAGCCTATGGACTGAATAATTACCCCCGGATGATACAGATTGTGGATTCTCTGGGGGTCTATGGCCTCAGTTTCATTCTGGCCCTTGCTTCGGCATTGCTGGCGGAACTGGTGCCCCTCCTCTCCCCGGCAGGGGGCTATCGCAGACAGTTTATAAAAAGCTGGGGCCGTGCAACGGCAGTATGGCTTATCATGTTCGCCTGGTTCTCTATCTATGGCATGTATAAACTGGCCAATCCGACCCCTGTGGTGGACCGGCTTCCCCTGCTCCTTATCCAGCATAATGCCGACTCCTGGATGGGGGGTGAACTTACTGCGCTGGAAACGGCGGTACGGCTCAGCCGGGAAGGGATGGAAGCCTATGAAAGTAAAACGGGATTACAAAAACCTGCCATGATCGTCTGGTCCGAAACGGTGCTCCGGCGCCCCTTTGCGGACTATCTGGGCTTTTATAAACGAAATCCCAAACAGGACCCCCTGGTTCCATTTCTTGCCGAGCAGAATGTCCCCCTCCTTACGGGAGCTCCCGTCGTCCTGAACTGGGAAACCTACGATGCAACCAACTCAGTTATTTATATTAACAGCGACAGCAATATTCTCTATTCCTACGCCAAACGGCATCCGGTGCCTTTTGCTGAGGCTATCCCGTTCTGGGAATACAAATGGATGCGGGACTTTATGGCCAAAGTAGTCGGTGTGGATGGCACCTGGACCATGGGAACCGAGGCGGTAGTCATGTCCGTACCGACAGCGGAGGGAAAGAAAGTCCGGTTCGGAACGCCCATCTGTTTTGAAGATGCCTTTGCGGATGTGTGCCGGGACTTCTTTAAAAACGGTGCGGACCTGCTCATCAATTTAACAAACGATTCCTGGTCCCAGACCGTATCCTCCGAAACCCAGCACCTGGTGGCAGCCCGATTCAGGACTATAGAGAACCGGCGGGTTCTGGTCCGTTCTACCAATGGGGGTATTACCGCAGTGATTGATGCGGAGGGCCGGATTATTGAGAGCCTCCCCCCCTTTACCCAGCAGTACCTGGCAACGGTGGTACCCATACAGAAAGGGGCCGGCTTTACCACCTATTATCTTTTGGGGGACTGGTTTGCCGCTTTTGTTACCCTTCTCTTTTTCAGCCTGATTTTTGTGCACTATTTCCGTTCGTTCCGTCCCTTTTTTCGCCACCAACCTGCTTGACCGTAAATAGTGTGCCGGCGCACCGCCAAACCTCTCTTGACCTTCGCCCCGGCATTGTGTTAACTATACCAATATCATGGTTAACACAATGCCGGGGCGGCCATCCACAAAAGCTATTGTTCTCATGCTCCTGAAAAACACCCGGGGACAGGTCATATCCGGGGAGTCCATAGCCCATGAAGCCCAGGTTTCCCGGGTGGCGGTGTGGAAGGCCATTGAAGCACTTAAACATTCCGGGTACCCAATCGAGAGTATCGAAAATGAGGGATACCGGCTGAGCGAAACCTGGTCCGATGACTTTCTGTATCCCTGGGAATTCCCCGGCAGGGAAGACCGTTTTTTCTATTATGACAGTATCGACAGCACCATGCATCGGGCCCGTCAATTAGCCCAGGGGGGCAGCCCCGGTGGAGCAGTTATTGTAGCAGGGACCCAGACCGGTCCTGTAGCTCGCCACGGCGGTCGTTGGGAATCCGGTACGGGGGGACTGTTTTTTACCCTCCTGGAGCGGCCCCTGTGCCCCCTTTCAGAATACCAGGGGTTCATCCGTTACGCCCAGCAATGTGTAGGGAAGGCCCTGGAACAGGAGCTCGGAACCGTAATCCAGTATGACCGGTATCCAGACCTTTATGCGGAACAAAAAAAGATCGCCGGAATTGTTTCAGAATTACATGCCCTGGATGAACGGATCGAATGGATGTCGATAGGCATAGGGGTTCATGTGAATGACCTGGTCCAGGATGATCTGAGTACAAGCTGCCAGAACATTGCAGGACGGCCCCTTTCTCGCAAGCTTCTGCTTAAGGATTTCCTTATCCTCTGGGATAACCAGGATAAAGATACACAATATACAGAAGGAGTACATTGATGGAAAACCGTACTAAGGTTCTATTATCTATCTCGCTCGTGGCTCTCTTTGCAGCCCTCACCGCTGCAGGGGCCTTTATCAGTATTCCATTGCCCTTTTCGCCGGTCCCGGTGGTGCTGCAGAACATGTTCACCTTTCTTTCAGGGATGCTTCTGGGGCCGATTATGGGCGGAGCTGCCACAGCGGTCTATCTCATCATCGGAGCCCTGGGAGCCCCCGTTTTTGCGGGCGCTAAGGGTGGTTTTGCAGTCCTTTTAGGTCCCACCGGTGGGTACCTTCTGGGATACCTGCTTGCAGCCATCACTGCGGGGTTTATCGCCGGTTCTCCCCGCAGAGAAGAGGGAACAAATTGGGTGCGTATCATTCTGGCCGCACTGGCGGGTATCCTGGTCATCTATATTCCAGGACTCTTAAGACTCAATATGGTGATGAACGGAAACTGGGCAAAGACCCTCTCAGCCGGTTTTATTCCCTTTATTATGGGAGACCTGGTAAAAGGCGCCGTAGCCTGTCTTATCACTCCCCGGCTAAGACTCCTGATTTCCGACCTGTACCATGCCTGAACCATTATACAGAGTACACAAGCTCTGGAAACGTTTTCCCGATGGCACCGAAGCCCTTAAGGACATAAACCTGGAAATCACCGAAGGGACCTGCATCCTCATTGCGGGTTCCAACGGTTCCGGCAAAACCCTCCTCATGAAGACCCTGGTGGGTCTTGTGGAACCCTCCGAGGGGCTAATCCTGTATCGGGGGCAACCGCTTAAGGAAGTTATCACCCAGGTCCGCCAATCGGTGGGTCTCGTGTTCCAGGATGCGGATGCCCAGATAATCGGTGAAACCGTGGCGGACGACGTAGCCTTCGGGCCTAAAAACAAGGGAGTACGGGGAAGGGTCCTTTCAGATCAGGTTGATGAAATTCTGCGCCGGCTGGAGCTTTATACAAAAAAGGATGTACCCCCACGGCGGCTTTCGGGGGGAGAAAAACGCCGGCTGGCGGTGGCGGGGATCCTTGCCATGGGGGGCACTACGGTCATTATGGATGAACCCTTTGCCAATCTGGACTATCCGGGGGTTGTCCAGGTGCTCCAGCTCATTCATCAACTTAAAAAAGAAAAAAAGACCATCCTGGTCCTTACCCACGAATTAGAAAAGGTTCTTGGTCTGGCCGACCGGCTGGTTATTCTGCACCGGGGCTCCATCTGCGATGATGGGGAGCCCGAGCTGGTTCTTAACAGACTAAAACCTGAATATGGTATCCGGGATCCAAGACAACATTATGATTCGGTAGAGGATTGCACATGGCTCAGGAGTTAGCCTTTGAATATACACCTGGTGCAGGTCCCCTGCACCGGCTCCATCCTTTTATCAAACTCCTTCTCATGGCCGCCGTAAGCATCGGAGCCTTGCAGGCAGACCTGAAAGGCCAGGCTTTGATGAGTATAGCCATAATTGTATCTGCCCGGATCGGCGGGATATCCCTACGGAAACTGCTGGCAGGGGCACGGCCTATTCTTATCACCACTGTATTCATCGTAGGCTTAGCCGCTCTCCATGTTAATCCTATCGGGTTTAATCCGGAGGCCCTTACATCGGGCCTGCAGTTTCTTTGGGCCATTGGAATATCCTTTTCCATGGCCTCCCTCTTTTTTTACACCACAAAACTTACCGAACTCAGGGATGCCATCGAGTCGGTGGAAACGAGAATTCCCTGGTTCCACTCTCCCTACCTGCGTTTTTCCCTGCTGTTCTCACTCACCCTGGGCTTTATTCCCCGAGTTTTTTATGAATGGTCAGAAGCGGAGGACGCCTGGCTTGCCAGGGGCGGGAAAAGGGGCATCTCGATGATGATTCATGTGATACCATCGGTACTGGAGCGGCTTATTATGTCTGCCAAGGAGACCGCCCATGCCCTGGAACTCAGGCTTGGTCGGTAAAGGTATTAGCCAGGTAGGCAAACATACGGGCTTCCACCTCCGCATGGGCGGGAGAACTGTATTGCCGTTCTTCCCGGGAAAGCCGTATCGGTTCATCCCAGACCGGGCGAACCGGTTTTCCCTGTAAAATAAAGCACCGATCGGCCAGGTAAATTGCTTCCCGTGGATCGTGGGTTACGGCCAGCACCAGCCGGGGCTCTTCCTGCAGGAGCCGCAAAAAGAGATCCATGAGCTGAATACGGAGGGGCAAATCCAGGGCCTGAAAGGGCTCATCCATCAACATGACCTTTGCAGGAAATACAAAGGCCCGGGCCAGGGAGACCCGTTGCTGCTGTCCTCCGGAGAGATGGGCAGGCTTTACATGGGCCTTATCGGCGAGGCCAACCAGTTCCAGCATTCGCAATGCCCTATATTCTGCATCCTTTTTGGGGAGCCATTCCAGCAGGGGGAGGCTTACGTTCTGCAGGATGCTCAGCCAGGGAAAGAGGCGGCTTTCCTGAAATACATAGGATATGGGCCCCTCTACGGATACGGTACCGGACTGGGGACGTAAAAAGCCCGCAATAAGCCTGAGGAGCGTCGTCTTGCCGCAGCCCGAGGGACCCAGTATTGCGGTAAGGCCCGGTCCATCCGCATGGAGCGAAAGGTTACGGAAAAGTTCGGTTCCGGGATAGGAGGTTCCGGGATAGGAAAATGTGAGGCCCCTCAGATCAACGGTCATGGACCTTTCCTTTATACATGAGAAATATCGATTCTGTGAGTGCAGCCATAAGGACCGTTGCGGTGGTCCAGGCTAAAAGTTCTGTAGTTTCAAGCTGCGCCTTGGCCATCTGCATGCCCGTTCCGAGCCCATACCGGGGCTGCACAATAACCTCAGCGGCTACAACCACCTTCCAGCAGAGGGAAAGGGCGCTGTGGAGGCCCGCCAAAAGATAGGGCAGCAAACTGGGAATATAAAGGTACCGGAGTTTTTTAAATTCCGAGAGCTTATATAGATCCAGAACCTCCCGGAGTTTCGGGTCCGCCGACTGGATACCTGCCATAATGTTCGAGGTAAGAATCGGGAACATCATGAGAAAAGCCGAAAAGATAGGGGTCCGTTCCTGTCCAAACCATATAAAGGCAATGAGGATAATGGAAAGCACCGGCGTGGCGGCGATAACCAGAAAGAGGGGCCGCATAAATGCCCTGATGCGCCAATGTAGGGCTGCGGGTATACCGACAATCAGTGATAGAGGAATGGCAACAGCCATACTGAGTAGAATACGGAAAAGGCTCATACCCAGAGCCTGCATAAAACCCCTGGTACTCATGAGTTTGAAGAGTGCCAACAGGGTCTTCCTGGGGCTGGGGAGGAGCAGGTCGCTTGCAAGGAGGATGCTCCCCAGTTCCCAGAGGGCCAGAAGAGCCAGCACCCCGAGGAGCATCCAGAGGGTATCCCGTTTATTTGCCAAGGTTTTCTACATCAAGATAAAAGGAGTCTGCGGGGAGTTTGCCGCCGATAGACTGGGGCGCATATTCCAGAAAGGCCTTGTAAAGAGATTCCAGGGCAGGCCGGGCCTGGACTGCCGGGATAAATACGTAGGAACTCTTTGGAATAGCCGCAGCGGCAATAGGAGCTTTTAGACCAAGATTGTATTGTTCCACAAGGGCTCCCGCCTCTGATGGGTGGGCGGTCACCCAGCTGATTGATTCACGGATCGAATCATAGATAGCCCGTACCGCAGCGGGATGCTTCTGAGCCAGGTCCCGGGAAACAACCAGCACCGTCATGGGGTAGTTGCTATTACCGCCGGCCTTAACCCATTCCGCTTGAATATCCCCCACCACCTGCAGCTTTTTGTTCCCCCCCAGGGCCATGGTTGCAAAGGGTTCAGGCAGTAAGGCCAGGGTGATTTTACCCGCAATCAGGGACTGGGCAATTTCAGGATAGGCCAGGGCATAGCCCAGCTGTACATCCTTATCGGGGTCAAGTTTATAAAAACGAAGGATCCGGCGGAACACATAGTCCGGGGTGGCTCCCTGGCCGGCGACTTCCACAGTCTTGCCTTTCAGGTCTTCGATACGGGTGACCACAGGGTCCGCCGAAATCAGTTTAAGCATGCCCTGGCCGATGACCGCAGCCACAGCGATACCTTTGCCGGAACTGGCGATTTTTGCCGCCACATTGGGGGGCAGAATCCCCACCTGGGCTTCGCCGCTTAAAAACTTTGCGGCCATAAGGTCCGCCTGGGCCAGGGCTTCTATCGAAATAACATACCCCTTTGCCTGGGGGGCTGTCTCAAAGAGCTTTACCATGCCGACGCCTGAGGGCCCCTTCAGGGTAAACAGGGTAATGTTTGTATCCTGGGCAGAAAGGCCTGCGAGAACTAAGACCGATGTTATAAGAAATGCAGCAAATCGTTTCATACCTAACCTCTTAATTTTTATAATATAAAAGAAACGGGGCCTGGACAACAGCCCTGGGCCCCGTTTTACACAGATGACAACCATCCCAGCAGAAGCCGGGACGGTCTAACACTCCTTACAGATTTAAGTTTTTTGCAAAAGCAACAGACTTTTGCAAAAACCTCATTTTTTGGTATTTTTAAGCACCGCCTGTGCAGCAGCCAGCCGGGCTATCGGTACCCGGAAGGGTGAACAGGACACATAGTTAAGACCGGTGCGGAAACAGAAGTCGATGGTTGCAGGATCCCCGCCCTGTTCGCCACAGATACCAACCTTCAGGCCTTCCTTAACAGACCGGCCCCTGGTGGTAGCCCAGTTCATCAACATACCTACACCCTCTTCATCTACCGACTTAAAGGGATCTACCTCCAGGAGGCCCAGTTTCTCATAGGCCGGGAGGAAGGAACCCACATCGTCGCGGCTGAAGGCGAAGGTCATCTGGGTCAGGTCGTTGGTGCCAAAGCTGAAGAAATCTGCATATTCGGCGATCTTGTCGGCCAGCAGGGCTGCCCGGGGAACTTCGATCATGGTGCCGATCTGGATATCCAGCTTAACCTTTGCTTTTTCCAGTGCCTTCTTGATGATTTCCTCAGCCCGGGGCCGCAGGAGTTTCAGTTCCTGCTCATCGCAGACGATGGGAATCATGATTTCAGGCTTAACGGGGATATTCTTTTTCACGCAGTCAATGGCGGCCTGAACAATGGATTCTACCTGCATATCGTAGATTTCAGGGTAGGTAACCGCGAGACGGCAGCCCCGGTGTCCCAGCATGGGGTTAGCTTCATGGAGCTTATCAATCTTGGGCTGCAGGTCCTTGGGTTTTACTCCCAGGTGTTCCGCCAGTTCTGCCACTTCTTCCTTGGTGTGGGGTACAAATTCGTGGAGCGGCGGATCGAGGAGCCGGATGGTAACAGGCCGGCCTTCCATGGCCTTAAAGATCCCGAAGAAGTCCTTTTTCTGCAGGGGGAGGATCTTTTTCAGGGCTGCCTTGCGATCCTCTTCGGTGTCGGCCACAATCATGGTCCTGAAGTGGATGAGCTTTTCCTTGTCAAAGAACATGTGTTCAGTCCGGCAGAGACCTACGCCCTGGGCGCCGAAATCAAAGGCCCGCTTAGCATCCTCGGGCTGGTCCGCATTGGTCCGGACGGTGAAGCCCTTCACGCTGCCGCGGACCGAATCGGCACAAACCTTGTCACACCAGGAGAGGAAGGTTTCCAGATCCTTGGACATCTTCGGTACAATCAGCGGGAACTGGCCCTCGTACACCTCACCGGAAGAACCATCGATAGTGATCCAGTCCCCTTCTTTAAAGGTCTTTTCACCAATGACAACCTTCTTGCCCTGGACCGACACACCCTTGGCGCCGGCTACACAGGGGGTTCCCATACCGCGGGCTACGACTGCCGCATGGCTGGTCATACCGCCGGTGCTGGTAAGGATACCCTGGGATACAACCATTCCGCCGATATCTTCGGGGCTGGTATCTTTCCGGACCAGAAGAACCTTTTCACCCTTCTCTGCCCATTCTTCAGCATCCTTAGCGGTAAAGACAATACGGCCGCAGGCCGCACCGGGGGATGCATTAAGCCCCTTGGTAAGAGACTTGGCGCCCTTAAGGGCTTTGGGATCGATCATGGGGTGGAGGAGCTGATCCAGGTGTTCAGGAGTAACCCGCTTGATCGCGGTTTCCTTGTCGATAAGGCCTTCGGCGACCATATCTACCGCTATTTTTACCGCCGCAGCGCCGGCCCGTTTGCCGTTCCGGGTCTGCAGAATATAGAGCACCCCCTGCTGAACGGTAAATTCCATATCCTGCATATCGCGGAAATGGTGTTCCAGCTTGTCCTTAATATCCAGAAGCTGTTCGTAGACCTTCTTGTTTTTCTTTGCCAGGGTTGAAATTTTTTCGGGGGTGCGGATACCAGCGACCACGTCTTCGCCCTGGGCGTTCATCAGGAATTCACCGTAGAATTCGTTCTTTCCGGTGGATGGGTCCCGGCTGAAGCAGACACCGGTGCCTGAATCATCGCCGAAGTTGCCGAACACCATGGACTGAACGTTGACCGCAGTCCCTTTAAGGCCCTTAATGTTGTTAAGTTCCCGGTACTTTATGGCCCGTTCGTTCATCCAGGAACCGAATACCGCATTAATTGCACCCCAGAGCTGATCCAGGGGATCCTGGGGGAAATCCTTCTTGGTATGTTTTTTGTAAATCTTTTTGTATTCCGCAACGAGGTTTTCCAGATCCTTTGCATCCAGCCCCGTGTCGAGTTCTACCTTTTTTGCCTTTTTCATAGCCGCCAGGGCTTCCTCAAATTCATCATGGGGAATACCCATAACAATATCACCGTACATCTGGATAAAGCGGCGATAGGCATCCCAGGCAAAGCGGGGATTGCCGGTTTTATTAGCGAGCCCCACCACGGCCTTATCGTTCATTCCAAGGTTAAGAATGGTATCCATCATACCGGGCATGGATACGGCGGCACCGGAACGGACTGAAACCAGGAGGGGATCATCGGGATCGCCCAGCTTCTTTCCCATGACCTTTTCAAGTTTTGCAAGATTGTCCAGTACTTCCTTTTCCAGTCCCTCAGGATACTTTTGCTTATTTTCGTAGTAGGCAGCACAGACCTCGGTCGAAATGGTAAATCCCGGGGGAACAGGGATGCCCAGGTTCGTCATTTCAGCAAGATTAGCACCCTTGCCGCCAAGAAGATCCTTCATCTTGGCATCCCCTTCGGCCTTACCTTCGCCGAAGAAATACACAAATTTCTGCTTAGCCATTAGTTCTTTCCTCCATAATCATTAAGAATAACATATATAAAAAAAAAAGAAAGGGGGAATATTTTCAGAATCGGGATGCTGTTGCATTATTTCACTTTATAGTATAGTTAGGGCATGAAATATACCGAATTACCTGTCTATCAACATAAGGATCTTATCGTATCCGCATTACAGAGCCATCAAGTTATTGTTGTAGAAAGCCCTACCGGTTCAGGGAAAACCACCCAGATGCCGGTTATTTTATACGATGCCGGATTTGCCCAACATGGGATGATCGGCGTGACCCAGCCCCGGCGGATTGCGGCTGTATCGGTGAGTGAATTTATCGCCCGGCAGCTGGGCACCAAAATTCCCGGCCTGGTGGGCTACAAGATGCGCTTTGAGGATAAAACAGATCATAATACCAAAATAAAGATCATGACCGATGGGATACTCCTGCAGGAAATGAAATTGGACCCCTATCTATCAAAATATGATGTGCTTATCGTGGATGAAGCCCATGAACGGAGCCTGAATATCGATTTTATTCTTGGGCTCTTAAAACGGGTTCTGGAAGTACGGCCCGAATTTAAGGTGATAGTCTCTTCAGCTACCATCAACACCCAGGTATTTTCTGAGTACTTTGGAGAATGCCCGGTGGTTAAAATTGATGCCATCACCTATCCGGTCACGGTGGTCTATGATCCGGCGGACACAGCCGTTGTAAACGACGGGGTCGCCACTGGCCAGGCAGCACTGGAGGCCCAGCTCATCAAGATTTCCACCATAGTAGAGCGGGTGGTGGCTGAAAAACGGCCCGGGGATATCCTGATTTTTCTCCCCGGGGAAAAGGCAATTAAGGATTGTATGACCATGCTGGCAACCGGGCCGGTGGGTCGCAGTCTCCATATCCTCCCCCTTTATGGAAGACTTGGCAAGGATGAGCAGGAGCGGGTCTTTGATCCCGCCCCCTGGGGCAAGACCAAGGTGGTGGTCTCCACCAATATCGCTGAAACCTCGGTGACCATAGACGGCATTACCACCGTGATAGATTCGGGGCTGGCAAAACTCAATTTTTATAACCCAAAAACCTTCACATCGAGTCTTATCGAAGGCCCCATCTCCAAGGCCTCCTGTAACCAGCGCAAAGGACGGGCGGGCCGCACCCAGGAAGGGACCTGTTACCGTCTCTATTCCCGCAAGGATTTTGAAAACCGCCCCCTATTTACTACTGAAGAAATTTACCGGACCGATCTGTCAGAAGTGGTACTCAGAATGGCTGAACTCGGTATTACCAGCTTTGAAGAGTTCGACTTTATTTCCCCGCCAAACCGGGAGGGACTCATCGCAGCCATAGAAACGCTGAACCTGCTCGATGCCCTGGATGAAGACCGGACCCTTTCATCGGTCGGGAAGATGATGGTCCAGTTTCCCCTGCCCCCACGGCAATCCCGGATTATTGTGGAAGCCCTCAGAAGCTATCCTGAGGTTACCGAAGAAACCCTCATTGCAGCGGCCTTTTTGTCTACCCAGAGCCCCTATGTGCTTCCCCCCGGTGAAGAGACCGATGCCCGTAAGGCACACCATACATTCCGGGACCCTGCGGGGGATTTTGTTTCCTATATCAAACTTTTTAAAGCCTTTAAGGAGGCAAAAAACAAGACAAAATTCTGCGACAAGAATTACCTGGATGAAAAAACCATGGTAGAGATTGTCAATGTAAAAGAACAGCTGGAACTTATCGTATCCGATATGGGCCTGCCGATCCTTTCAGGGGGCCCTACTGAGGATTACCTCTGCTGTGTCGGCCGGGGCCTTATCCAGTTTGTCTGCGTCCGGGTCGGGCGAGACACCTACCGCAGTCTTACGGCGGACCGCATTTTCATACATCCCGGCTCAGTCATGTTCCGGGAAGACCCCATGTATATTGTGGCAGGAGAAATAGTCCGGACCACCCGGATGTATGCCATGTCGGTGTCGCCCCTGACTAAAAGTACCCTGGGCAGAATTCACCCCACCCTCTATGAGGGTCTCGTGGGTAAGATGGACAGGGCCGAAACAAAACCGAAACAGGCAAGGGACTTTACCAACCGCTGCAAGATCCTCACCGAAGTTTTTGAAATTGAGAAAATTAAGGGGGTTAAAACGGTAGTTTTGCCCTGGGAAAGGCTTGAAAAAATTAAGGGGCAAATCGGCATGGATACGGCCAGCATGTATAAGGACCTAAAGGGCCTTATCACCCTGCAGAACAAATATACCATACTCGCCGGTGAACGGCTTGAACTTATTTTACATCTGGTTCCAACCCTCAACCTCAATGAGGCTCTTTCCAAGCAATGGCCAAGGAAGAAGAACTTTTCTGTTCATGAAGACCTGCCGGAACTTATCGATGCCATTCCCCTGGTAGGTACGCCGGCCCTCTGGAAACAGGGAAAGAATCAGCTGGGCTTCCTCTGCCTTTTTACGGATAACGGAGGAAATTACTGGTTCAAATGTTCCCGGGGCTTCCATACAGCCATAAATGAAAGCCTGGCCAGTTTGGAAACCCTTATCGACGAACTGGGAACCGAGGTGAGCCTGGATTGGAAGGACCGTCTGAACCAGACCTATCGGCGCCTTTCCTCCTACCTGGCTTAGGGATAATCTATACAGGAGGGCATGGGGCAGCAGTAACCGAAGCAGTTAATGCCCCCGGCTCTCCAGTTCCTGGAAGCAGTCAACGAGGAAACTGTTCAGAAGAAGTAAACCTTCAGGGTTTAGGGCTAACCGCCTATCCTGTAAAAAGCCCTGGTGTTTCCAGATCCGTAACGTTTCAGGAATAAGGGATTCTATAGATTGATGGAAACGGCCTTCGAAGAGCTGCTCGTCGGGGCCATATATGGTCCTGAAGCCCATCATAAGGCTTTCTTTAAGGAGGGTATCCCTGTCGAGGACCTCTTCGTCCCTTGGAGGGAAACCGTCGCCGGACCATGACAGATAGGCTTCCAGATTAGGTCTGTTAGTATACCGGATACCGGTCCCTGTAGTTTCAGTAATTATGGTAGAAGAAGCTCCAGGTCCACAGCCGATCCAGTTTTCCATCCGCCAATACCGCATATTATGGCGGCTTTCGTATCCTGGCTGTGCAAAATTAGACACCTCATAGGGAAACAGGCCCTTCATTGTTAGTGCAGCCCGTCCTGCAAGCCAGATTTCCTCCGCCTCTTCTTCCGGAGGCAAGGGTATTTTGCCGCTGCGAACATTCCGGGCAAGGGGGGTAGTTTCTTCCAGTATGAGTGAATAGAGGGAAACATGGGTTGCCCCGGCAGCAAGGATATGGTCTATATCCTTGCATAGACCAGCCTGGGTCTGAAAGGGGAGCCCCGCCATGAGGTCCACCGAAAAAGCCTCGGGGAACAGCCGTTCGGCCAATTCCAGGGCGGCAAAGCACTGAACTACAGTACCGCTCCGGTTTACCGCCCGCCGTGGAGCCTCCTGGAGCGATTGGATACCCAGACTCAACCGATGCACTCCCCGATCCTTGAACATCATTAAAAGCGATTCATCCACCGATTCTGGATTTGCCTCCACCGTTACTTCGTCGGGCCACCGGTTCATACCAGATGCCAGGTGATCAAGGACCTTCGCAAGTCCATTTCGACCCAGTACGGACGGAGTCCCTCCCCCTATATACAGTGTAGGAACCATATCAAGTGCATATCGGTCGAGCACTATATCCAGCTCAGTACAGAGCAGATGTGTGAACCTATCGATCAGGTCCGATGCCCCTCTACCCCGGGATGGAACAAGCTCTGAATAAAAGTCACAGTAATCGCAGTGGGAAACACAGAAGGGGATATGGATATAAAGGGATGCGGTCATACAAGTGTAAGCCGGCTACAGCGTTCCAAAGCGTTTAAACGGCCAGTAGCGCAACAGGGGCTTTCCTCTGATATCGGAAATTAGCACCGGCCCCCAGGTTCGGGAATCGTTACAGTCCCGGCGATCATCGGAAAGTACAAAACACTCCCCTTCTTTAAGCTGTACCGGCTCCATATCCTGAGAAAAGGGTAAAAGAGCCTGATTTTCCACCACAGATTCGGGCAACACTATGTCATAGGTAACAGAACTCAGCTCAAATTCGGTGAGGCCATAATCCTGTCCGGCAGGCTTAACCCGGACTATATTGTTCTTTATAGCAATTTCATCCCCCGGCAATGCAATAAGACGTTTAATAAAGAGCCGTCTTTCCGTATTGGGCTGGACTGCCAGCTGGGCTGAAAAAAATGCTAGGAGGTTATCCCAAAGTCGACCATACCAGGTGGTTTCATCGTTGGTAAAAGATTTTTCTAGGATAACAATATCCCCTCGTTTATAGGGAAACAGCGAAGAGGCTTTATCCTTCGGGAACAGCCGTGTAGAAAGGGCTAAGCCCACATCCCCGGGAATCAGGGTTGTCCCCATAGAGTTCGATTCATTGCGGAAGGAAAAAATAAGATAACTAGATACAAAGAGGTACAGTAAAAATACAGCCAGAACCCAGGAAAGGGCTATTAAAATACGATGCCGCTGATGCCGCTGAGCCGTATATGAATATTTCTGCCATTTCTTATATATCATAGAATCCCTTTACCTAATGACTCCGAACCTGGAAAGGGGCCAGTATTTTATAGCACCTTGGCCCAGAACTTTGGTTAGACGGACAGCCCCAAAATAACGGGCATCCCGTGAATTATCCCGGTTATCCCCCATGGGGAATATCCGGCCTTCAGGGACGTACCAGCCAAGCCTGAACCTGGCAGACAGCATGGTATAACGCCTGTCCTGGGGATTTGCGGCCTGTAAAACCGAAATACGGGATCGTTCATGGTCCAGGTAATCAGGATATTGTATATTTCCCACATTTTTTGCCTGTTCCTGTAAATATGAGGGTACCTGCAGACCTAAATCCGAATAGGCCGCCATACGCCCCGCCGCCTCCAGCGCCGGATAGGCCGAGACATCCATCAACCTGTTAATAGTATGTTCTGTCTTGTTTGCCTTTAGATAGTCCCGTTCTGCCACAACGCGGTTTTCACCGGGAAACAAAAAATACATTTCACCATCTTTCATGGTGAGGATGTCTCCGCTCATGCCTACAGCCCGTTTAATTAAAAAGTGGGCCTTAGGCTGACCGTTTTCATCCCGGTCGATGTCTACCAGTGAGAGGGTGAGCATATAGAGAACCCGCTGGAG
>JAAYUZ010000073.1 GCA_012517385.1 Treponema sp.
ATGTAGGTATAGGCAAGAGTTCTTACCTGGGGCGCCAAAACACCTGCTGCGGACAGGGCATCGATCCAGAGTTCCCAGTCCTCGCCGCCCATGACCTTTACGGTGTGGGCAATTTCTTCTTCCGTTGCGGGTTCGGCGCTGGCAATGGAGATTTTCCCGGTGAGCATGTCCATGGTTTTCCCGGAATAGGCCTTCCCGATCGGTTTTATCACCGACCGGTACATGACCCCGTCCCGGGGATCCGTACGGACCGGTGACGCGAGGGAGTAGATAACCAGGTCTACCTGGGCAGGTATGCCCGCTTTTGCGGCCACCTCCCGGATTGCGGCGATGGCCTGGTCCTTCATTTCATTGGAAAAGGCATCCCCATCCAGGGTTTTTGACACCAGTCCTGCTTTGGCTGCTTCCGCGTCAAAGGCCAGGTTGTCGTACCAGCCCGGGGTTCCGGGTTTTGTGGGGCTTCCAGCCTTTTCAAAGGAAATGCCCACCGTGGCAGCCCCATAGCCGAAGGCTGCGCCGATCCGGCTTGCGAGGCCGTAGCCGGTGGAACAGCCGATTATCAGGGCCAATTTGGGCGCCCCAGGGGTAGTGGAAAGGCCCGCCATGTGCTGGCGGACATATGCAATCTGGTTCTGCACCATCCGAGCGCATCCCTTAGGATGGCTGTTCAGGCAGATATTGTTGCGAATCATCGGTTTAATAATCATCTGTAACTCCTTTTAGCCTGCAGCGCTGCCCACGAGGCAGAGCCATTCCGCTTCCGCAGCCAGCTCAGTGCCCACATAGGCCTTGCCGGCCTGTTTTATCATCTTCCCTGAAACCCGCAGGTTTTCGATTTCCAGGCGGACCTCTTCGTTGGGCCGGACCTGCCGGCGGAATTTCGCCTTATCTACCGTGGCGAGAAAAAAGAGGGCATCTCCGCCCAGAACCCCGGCCTTACGGAGTCCAGCGCCGCCGGCCTGGGCCATGGTTTCTATGAGGATAACCCCGGGGACCACCGGGTACTGGGGAAAGTGGCCCGCAAAGAAAAACTCCGTATCCTTAAAAATGTGGCGGGCCACGATCCGCTGTTCAGATATTTCGTCGATTACATCGACAAAAAGGAAGGGACTGCGGTGGGGCAGCAGCTGTTCAATTTCGTTCATCAATGATATCTCCTGAATACTACCACGCCGTTATGCCCCCCAAAGCCGAGGGACCCTGAGGCGGCCACATCTATGGTGCCGTATTGCACCTTGTTGGGAACATAGTCCAGGTCGCATGCCGGATCGGGGTTCTCCAGGTTGATGGTGGGAGGATAGAACCCTTCGGTGATAGCGAGGATACAGGCTATAGCCTCTAAGCCGCCGCCCCCTGCAATACAGTGGCCGGTCATGCTCTTGGTGCTGGAAACCTTCATGTTATAGGCATGGTCCCCAAAGGCAATCTTAATCATCTTGGTTTCGGTGGGGTCATTGATTTCCGTGCTGGTTCCGTGGGCGTTATAGTACTGGACTTCTTCGGGTTTTACGCCCCCATCATCCAGGGCTGCCTTAATAGCCCGGGCTCCGCCTTCTCCGGTAGGATCCGGGGCGGTGATATGATAGGCATCGGCGGTAGCCCCATAGCCGGCAAATTCAGCCAGAATTTTGGCTCCCCGCTTTTTTGCGTGTTCTTCGCTTTCAAGAATTAAAATCCCGGCCCCTTCGCCCATGACAAAGCCATCCCGGTCCGCATCAAAGGGGCGGCTGGCCTTTTCCGGTTCATGGTTGCGTTTTGTAGAAAGGGCTTTGAGCATCTGGAAGCCCCCGATAGCGAAGGGTACGATGGCTGCCTCGGTGCCGCCGGAAATAACCACATCGCAGCGACCGGAACGGATCAGGTCCAAAGCCTGCCCCAGGGCGTCCGTACCGGAAGCGCAGGCGGTAACCTGGGTAAAGGCGGGCCCTCTGGTGCCATAAATCATGGATATGTTGCCCGCCGCCTCGTTATTGATCATGAGGGGCACCGTGAGGGGAAGCATCCGCCGGGGGCCGGAGGCAATCATTTTTCGGAAGGATTCTTCCACCACTTCCCAGCAGCCGATCCCGTTGCCGAGGACGATGCCGGTCTTATCAGGATTGCATATAAGTTTTGGCTTGGATTCTTCGCCTTCTCCCTCTGCCTGGGCTGAGAAGGGTTCTACGAGCCCTGCCTGTTCAAGGGCCTGGGCAGCGGCGGCTACCGCAAACTGGGTGAACCGGGCCATCTTGCGGGCATCCTTCTTATTTATCCAGCGGGAGGGGTCAAAGTTTTTTACCTCCCCCGCAATTTTTACATCAAAATCGCTCGCATCAAAAAGGGTGATGGGGCCGACGCCGCTCTTACCCGCCTTAAGGCTCGCGCTGAATTCTTCTACCGTATTTCCGATGGGGGAGATAGCCCCCATACCGGTTACTACAACCCTGGTTTTCATAGTGTTCTCCATTTCTTAACCTTATATGAACATACCGCCATCTACGGCGATAACCTGACCGGTAATGTAGCTCGCTTTGTCTGATGCAAGGAACAGGGCCATATGGGCGATGTCCGCTGGGGACCCGAGCCGCTTAAGGGGAATATGGTCCATCAACTTTTCCTTGGCTGATTCAGGAATTGCATCGGTCATGTCGGTAACGATATAGCCCGGCGCAATGGCATTAACCCGAACGCCCCGGCTAGCCACTTCCTGGGCAAGGCTCTTGGTTACTCCGATAAGCCCCGCCTTGCTCGCCGCATAATTAGCCTGGCCCCCATTACCATGGATACCGACCACGCTGGACATATTGATGATAGAACCGGTCTTTCGGCGAATCATCTCCCGTCCTACGGTGCGGGCGATGAGAAAGGCTGCGGTCAGATTGATGTCCAGAACTTTCTGGAAATCCTCAAGGCTCATTCTGAATGAAAGGCCGTCCTTGGTAATTCCTGCATTATTCACAAGAATATCAAAGCCCCCTGCCTCTTTCTGAGCCTCCTCAATAATGCCTTCTATCTCGGTTGTTTTTGAAAGGTCAGCGGTGATCCAGTGCAGTTTACCAGCTGCCTTTTCCTGCATTGCAGACAGGTCTTCGGGCTGTCGCGTGCTCAGGCCCCAGACTTCGGCCCCCTCTGCCAAAAAGCTCTCGAGGATTGCCCGCCCGATACCCCGGGATGCGCCGGTTACGAGGGCCTTTTTACCTTCAAGCTGTAATGTGCTTTGTAATGAACTGTTCATCTTTCTTACACTCCTCAGGCTTTTTCAGATTCGTTTGAAAGGTTAGCCAGGACCGATTGTATATCTAGACTGGTTCCTGCCCCAAAGGCGGGAATGGTACTGCCCGTATCTTTCCAGAGCCCCTGTAAAACCTTACCCGGCCCGACTTCCAGAACCATGTCGATGCCAGTTTGGACCAGCTGGGCCTCTTCGCTGGTCCAGCGGACCGGCTCGGTGATCTGCCGTAGGGCCAGTTTTTTTGCTTCCTGACCGGATACAATCTGTTTTCCCGTAACATTGGAAAAGAGGGGTATGCGGGGATCTGCAAAAGTGGTTCCTTCCAGTATGGGAGCGAAATCTTCCAGAGCGTCCGCAACCAGGGGTGAATGGAAGGGTCCTGCCACCTGGAGACGTATGATCCGGCGTGCTCCCGCTGCCTTAAAGCGTTCTTCCGCCTGTGCAAGGGCGCTGGCGGTTCCAGCAACTACCACCTGTTTCGGGCTGTTAAAATTCGCCGCATAGAGGTCTGTAAGCCCCCCCTGTTTCCACTCTGCGATGAGGGCCTCCACCTGTTCGCCGGGGAGCCCCAGAACGGCCGCCATGCCGGGAGCTGAGCCCGCATCGGTGGCTGCAAGCCGGTCTGCCACTTTTTGCATCGCCCGGCCGCGGACGGTCACCAGCTTAAAGCAGTCTTCGTAACTGAGCACCCCGGCGGTTGCCAGGGCCGCATATTCGCCGAGGCTAAAGCCTGCGCAGGCAATAGGCTCAATTTCCTCTTCGCGCAGCACCGAGGCGGCGGCCAGGTTCGCCAGGCTTATGGCCGGCTGGCTGATGTCGGTCCGTTTAAGCTCCTCCGCCGAAGCCTTTTCGAGGAGGCCCTTAAGGTCTATCCCCGCCGCCTCGGAAGCCAGAGCGAAGAGTTCCTGCACCGCCGTGCTTTGCTGGTACAGATCCAGGGCCATCTGGGGATATTGGGCTCCCTGGCCGGGGAATAGAAAGGCAATTCGCTTGTTTACTACCATACGATCAGGTTCCCTCCGTAGGTTAATCCGGCTCCAAAGCCGAGGGTTATAATGAGGTCACCCTTTTTAAGTTTGCCCGACCGGTTCATTTCATCCAGAGCTATAGGTACGGAAGCGGCGGATGTATTGGCATATTCTTCGATATTCAGGAAGAATTTTTCTTCCGGAATGTTAAGCCGTTTAGCCGCAGCCTGGACGATGCGGGCATTCGCCTGATGGGGCACAATCCAGGCCAGATCATTCACCGATAGACCCTCCTCCTGTAAAAGCTGTTCCATCGTATCCGTTACCGCTTTAACCGCGAAGTTATAGACCGCCCGGCCATTCATCTCGATATGGGGAGGCTGGTCCAGGGTTTCTCCCTGTTTATAGGGATTCCGGGTTCCGCCGCGCCGCATGATAAGGTGTTCGCCGCCGGACCCATCGGCACCAAGAATCGATCGGAGCAATCCCCGTTTCCCCGGGCCGCTTACAGGAGCTTCGGTTTTATCAATAACTACCGCCCCTGCCCCGTCTCCAAAGAGCACACAGGTTGAGCGGTCCTTCCAGTCCGTAATTTTAGAAAGGATCTCAGCGCCGATTACCAGGGCCCGTTTCCGGTCCTGACGGATACTCAGCAGCCCCGCTGCGGTTTCTACCCCATAAATAAAGCCCGTACAGCCCGCAACCACATCCATGGCAGCGGCCTTATTGGCTCCGAGCCGGTCCTGTACAAGACAGGCTGTTGATGGAAAACCAAAATAATCGGGGCTTGCGGTGGCTATAATGATCGCATCCAGACTCTGTGCAGCAGCTTCCAGAGATCCGCCCAGACTTTTGTCATGATCTATCAGCATCTGCAGAGCTTCTTGCGCTGCTGCAAATGCAAGGTCGCTTGTTGCGGTCTGTTCATCAGCTATATGACGATTTCCAATGCCGGTATGGGACCGGATCCATTCATCGGAGGTATCCAGGGTTTTTGCCAGCTCGTCGTTGCTTATACGACGGGCAGGTGCAACCCTGCCGGTGGCTACAATTTCAAATGCCATAGTTGCTCCTTAAAATGACAATATTTGTTAAAAATGTCATTTATAATGACTATAATAACAATATATGTAATATTGTCAACATAGCGCACTGCCTCATTATTTTTCTAGCCGAAAAAAGATGTAAAAATCAAAACTAAAATCTAGCCGAAACAGTGCCATCGACGACGGCAGTATCTCCTTTCTTCTGGTGTAACTGTAGCAATCGGTCTATTGCTCTGTCCAGCGCTTTCTTTAGTTCTATTGGGTTCTGTTGTGCTTTCTCCCGCCGAAGCCGTTCTTTACACGCTTCAGAGATCCATGATGATTCCAAGAGGCGCTGGCACGGTGTTTTTGCAGCCTCATAATGTTTACGATACCGGCCATTCTCACATTTCGTTTTACCGCTGATTTTGATCGAGGGTTGCCAATAATTCGTAAAGGGATTCAGATAGCGATACACTTCTCTGAGAGCTTCCCATTCAGCTTCGGTATCGTACCGGTAATACCCAACCATTTTTCGTACCCGATCCCCATTCTTTTGTTCTACAAAACAATTATCATTCTTGCGGTAGGGCCTGCCGCGGGTAAATTGGATCTGTTCTTGTTGACACCACAGCAGCACTTGCGTATTGATGAATTCACCTCCGTTGTCTGAATCGATGCCGTAGAGGGGAAAGGGTATGGTTTGTCGTATATCTATCAATGCTTCTTTGACCCACCGATGGGCATTATTGAGAAGAGCGCGCAGCTCAATCCAGCCGGAATATACATCAGTGGAGCTGAGGGTCCAGCAAAATGCACCCTTCGTATGTATCCCGCAATGTGCTACCCGGTCAATCTCAAAGAATCCTGGTTTTCGTTCATCCCATGCAAAGAACGTCCGTACCGGAATGTGACTCTTGAGTAAGGGTCCCCGCGTCGTACAGCTTGCGCCCCGCAGCGCCATCCGGTTTCTCGCAGGACGCAACAGACGATCTGCATGAGAGTCACTGATTTCCAGCAGCAGGTGGCGTATGTCTTTCGTGATGCCAAAATTTGGTTCCTCAGACGCTTCCAGAAAGTCTATGGTTTCTCGAATAAAGGGGACTAATCGGGCTCCGCACGGCTGATCTATAAACTCCCATATCTTTGTTAGCACGGTAATAAAGGCATCATGATACTTCCTGGGGCGCCCTCCAGGGTTTTCTCTTTTTCGCCGGTCCCTACCGCTGCGCGGCTTCCCTTCCGCTACGAAATGTACCCGTTTGCCATTGATGGTAACCCAAGTGCTGCTCTTATACCTGCTGAGTTTCCACGCCAGATAATCTCTGTTTAGCCCGGTTGCACCTGATAATTCATCAAGGATCTTCCCCTTTTCCTTTTTGCTTGCCCGTTGATATCGCTGACTATGCTCTTGTATCAGCTCTTTTCGTGTTTTCAAGCTCAGCCCCATGTGCTCTACCTTCCTTCGTAGAGCAGTGTAATTTGGGCTAGACTTTTAGTTTTGAGGCATCCACCCGTTTCGGCTAGATTTTATTTTGAGGCATTACG
>JAAYUZ010000074.1 GCA_012517385.1 Treponema sp.
CCGAATAATTTCCCTCCGCCAGAGGGCCCACGATACTACCGCAGGCCCCCAGCACAGGCTGGCGGGAAGGAGCTTGAGTGAAAGTTGCGGGGACCTTGTCCCCTTGGTCCAGGGGCCCGCTGGCGTCCGGAAACAGTACCAGGGGGTGGCGGAACAACCATGGGGATTCTGGGGACCCCATGGTTGTGCAGGCCAGGACCCCGAATAAAGTTCCTCCGCCAGAGGGCCCACGATACTACCGCAGGGCCCATAAGAATTTCTTATAGCTCCTTCCCGCCAGAGCCGGCTTACCCTTGACCGTTACGGGGCTTCTCCAGCATTATGTAACTGCCACACCCCTGAAGTGTGGAAGGAGTAATAATGGAAAACAATGAATTTGAAAAGCCCGAATCCTCGGACTTCATTTCCGAAGCCATAGCGGAGGATCTGAAAAACGGCCGCTTTGACCATGTGCACACCCGTTTCCCCCCGGAACCGAATGGCTGGCTCCACATTGGACACGCCAAGGCCATCAGTGTGGATTTTACCATGGCCCAGAAATTTGGCGGTAAATGCAACCTGCGTTTCGACGACACCAACCCCGAAAAGGAAGATATGTCCTATGTCGAAGCGATTAAACGGGACATAAAATGGCTTGGCTATGACTGGGAAGACCGGGAATACTATGCCTCCGATTATTACGAATACCTCTATGAACTGGCGGTAAAGCTCATCAAGAAAGGCAAAGCCTATGTGGATGACCTTTCGGATGAGGAAATCCGGGTATACCGGGGTACCGCAGTGCCCGATAAAAACAACATTACCTATACACCCCCGGGAAAGGACAGCCCCTACCGGAATCGGTCAGTGGAGGAAAATCTGGACCTCTTCGCACGGATGAGGGCGGGTGAATTCCCCGATGGTTCTAAGACCCTGCGGGCAAAAATCGATATGGCCCATCCGAATCTTGTGATGCGGGATCCGGTAATGTACCGGATACGCAGGATGCCCCACTATCGGGTTGGCAACGCCTGGTGTATCTACCCCATGTATGATTTCCAGCATCCCCTTTCGGACGCCAAAGAAGGAATCACCCATTCCCTCTGCTCCCTGGAGTATGAGATTCACCGGCCCCTGTACGAATGGTTTATCCGGGAATGCGAAGTTTTCCCCAGCCGTCAGATAGAGTTTGCCCGGCTTAACATTACCAGGACCGTACTCTCCAAACGTTGGCTCCTGCAGCTTGTTAACGAAAAACGGGTTGCCGGTTGGGACGACCCCCGGATGCCAACCCTGGCCGGTCTCAGGCGCAGGGGCTACACCCCCGAAGCAATCCGGGACTTTATGTCCCGCATCGGTATAGCAAAGACCGACAGCATGGTAGACATAGCCCTTCTTGAACACTGTCTCCGGGAGGACCTGAATAAACGGGCTAACCGGGTCATGGCAGTGCTTAACCCCCTTAAACTCATCATCGAAAACTGGCCAGAGGACAAGGTTGAAGAACTGGATGCGGTTAATAATCCTGAGGACCCCAATGCAGGAACCCGTAAGGTCCATTTTACCCGGGAACTCTGGATAGAACAGGACGACTTCCAGGAAGTACCGCCGCCCAAGTACTTCAGACTCTTCCCAGGTAATTCAGTCCGGCTGCGCTACGGCTATATCGTTACCTGCACCGGCTTTGATAAGGATCCCGTGACAGGCCAGATTACTGCGGTCCATTGTACCTATGATCCGGAAACCCGGGGAGGCAATGCTCAGGACAACCGGAAGGTAAAGGGGACTATTCACTGGGTGTCGGTAAAACATGCCATTCCCATCGAAGTCCGGCTCTACGATTACCTCTTTGCGGTGGAACGGCCCATGGATGTTCCGCCGGGAGGCTCCTTCCTGGACAACCTGAACCCCAATTCGCTGGAGGTTATTCCAAACGCCTATGGGGAACCCTGTCTGGCTGATACAAAGGCGGAGGATAAATTCCAGTTTGAACGGATAGGTTATTTTGTCCGGGATCCGGATAATGCGGGAACAAAACCGGTCTTTAATAAGACCGTAGGTCTTCGGGACACCTGGGCAAAAATAGAAAAGAAAATAACCGGTCAATAGATGGCATTAGATACATCCTTTGATCCCCTCCGGTAATCACAAAATGAAACTTTGCTTTATGAGCAGGTCCTGGAACTCTGTGAGGGCCTGCCCTGCAAAGTCTCCCTGTCTGGTTTCCGTGTGAGGGGCGAAGGACGCCTGTTCTCAGATTTCAATATAGGTATCAAAGGCCTGAATAAAGTGTGAGCGAGTCATCCTGATCTGGTAATCCTGGATAAGACTCATTCATCAATAAAATAGGTCTTTATTGGCGGAAACCCGTTAAACTCTACCGCAGAGTAGCTTGAGGTATAGGCTCCGGTAGAAAGCCAGTACAACTTATCCCCAGGGGCCAGACTTAATGGCAGCTGGTAACCAGCATTTTCATACATGATATCCATGCTGTCGCAGGTGGGTCCCGCCAGAATCACATCCCCTTCTTTTAGGCCTTCCTGCAAAGCGGTTACCACCGGATACTTTATCGCCTCATCCAGGGTTTCAATAAGCCCGTTAAATTTCCCCACGTCCGTATAAACCCAGCGCTGCAGGGCCGTGTTGTTTTTACGGGATACCAGGACCACTTCGCTTACAATAATTCCAGCATCACCTACCATGGAACGACCCGGCTCCAAAATGATCTCCGGAAGTTCATCTCCAAAGTCTTCATGCAAATAGCGGGTGATCTCCTTGGCATATACGGTTAATTCGTGGGTGGGTACCGTATAATGGGCGGGGAAGCCGCCCCCCATATTGATCATTTTTAGATTGATCCCCTCTTCTTCTTCCAGGGCGCGGAACAAATAATTCGTTTTTGCAATAGCCTCATCCCACTGGCCTATATCCCGCTGCTGGCTCCCCACATGAAAGGAAATTCCGTAGGGTTCAAGCCCAAGAGCCTTAGCTTCTACAAGCAAATTGTAGGCCATGTCTGGATGGCAGCCGAATTTTCTGGAAAGCGGCCAGTCCGCAGACTGGGAGCCTTCCACTAAAATACGCACATAAATCCGGGACCCCGGAGCCTTGCTGGCTATATTATGCAGGTCGGTCTTGCTGTCGGTCGCAAAGAGGCGGACTCCCTTTGCATAAAAATACTCCACATCCCTGGCTTTTTTTATGGTGTTCCCGTAGGAAATCCGATCTGGCGTCACACCCAGAGCAAGGACCTTATCCAGTTCCCAGCGGGAGGCTATATCAAAATTGGAGCCCAGCCGATTCAGCAATGTAATAATTTCCGGAGCCGGATTTGCCTTAACCGCATAGTACTGTTTTGCAAAGGGAAATAACTGGGCAAGCCGTTCATAGTTCCGGCGGATTATACCCAGATCCACAAGAATAAAGGGGGTCTCCTTCCCCTCCGCAGCGGTCATAAACCGCTCCCACTGAGCATCATCATAATAGGCGGAGCGATCAATCATGGCCCCCTCCTTGTGGTATTCATGTTTGTCTGACCCGGCAGCGCATAGAAGCGCATAGCACCTCATCAAGCGCCCGCCGGATCAGTGGGCAAAGCTTGCCGCAGGGCTGCACAGCCTGGGGCTATAAAATCAGGAATGTTCCAGAATAAGGGTTTTGGTCGGCTGATCACAAACTTCGGCAGGGCCGTAGTATTGAATCGCCCCGGGGAAGAGGAAGCTTGTCTTTACCGCCCATTCGGCCCGCTTAGCCGCAAAGGCCTTAAAGGGCTTGCCATCAAGCTCAACCAGGGCCTTCCGAATAACCGGCTTCTTGCTGCCATGCCGCTGTTCCATATTCATCATCATGGTGAGGGGCACCCCGCCAGCAACCCACTTGTCTGCGGGTGCAGTCAGGTTTTTCACGCTGGAAAGATAACCCGTGAGCCCCGATGCGATGAGCACAAAGGCGGTAAAGCCCAGTGCATAGGTATAATCCGCATCAAAGTTAGAGGGGAATGCGCAGCGGCCTTCATAGCCAAAGAAGTGGGCCAGGGCGCTGAATTTTCCCGTATAGGTGCCGGCCTTTTTCAGTTCCGCCAGCTTCTGTTCCACCATACCAATGAGGAGCTTCTCTGTCTCGATCCGGGAAACCTGTACGTTGCCATGGGGGTCCCGGTCCATGAGGAGCTGCTTGGCGATTTCTGCGGGCAGGCTTGCAAAGACCTTGGCTGATTCGGCGGAGAGCTTCTTACCAAGCCATGCGGCCTGGGCTTCAAAGCCGGAAAGCCCTGCAAACTCATCGGCATAGTGGGCCATAAGGTCATTAAGCTCAGCAATAAGCTGTTTCATCTCAGGTACAAATTCCACAAGCCCCTCGGGGATGAGGACCACGCCGAAGTTTTCCTTATTGGCGGCCCGCTTTACGATAGAATCGCAGATCTGGTCAACGATCTGGCCCAGGGACAGCTTTTTCGCCTCCACCTCTTCGCTGATCAGACAGATGTTCGGCTGGGTCTGCAGAGCGCATTCCAGGGCAATGTGGCTTGCCGACCGGCCCATCAACTTAATAAAGTGCCAGTATTTCTTGGCGCTGTTGGCATCCCGTTCAATATTGCCGATAAGCTCGCTGTAGGTCTTGGTAGCCGTATCGAATCCGAAGGAGGTCTCGATGTGCTCATTCTTCAGGTCCCCGTCGATCGTTTTGGGGCAGCCGATAACCTGAATGGGAGCCCCCTTATCCAGGAAGTATTCCGCCAGCAGGGCCGCATTGGTATTGGAATCATCGCCCCCAATGACCACCACCGCATCCAGGCCCAGCTTTTTAGCTGTTTCCAGAGAGGCTGCAAACTGTTCGGGGGTTTCAATCTTGGTCCGGCCAGAACCTATCATGTCAAAACCGCCGGTATTCCGGTATTCATCCATGAATGCATCGGTAATTTCTATCACCTTGTTCTCGATAAGGCCGCTGGGACCACCAAGGAATCCAAGCAGTTTAGAATCCCTGTTCCCCTTTTTCAGCCCGTCATAGAGACCCGCAATAACATTGTGTCCGCCGGGGGCCTGACCGCCGGAAAGGATAACCCCAACCGTCAGCTTCCGGGTAATTTTCTCGTTTTTGCCCTGTACAAAACGGGCAATCGGCTTTCCGTAACTATGCTTAAACAGGGCCCTCAGATCCGCCTGGTCCGCCACCGATTCAGTCGGAGCCCCGAATTCCACCGCAATCTCAGATACCGGTGCGGTAAGTATGGCCGGCAGCTTGGGTCGATAGGCATACCGGGCTTTTTGCAGCGCAGATATTTCCATGGTAAATCTCCTTCACAAAATAAAAATGAAAAAATCGCAAATAAACACAACGGTTACGCTATAGTACATAAAAAATTGGAATCTTTTCAAGGATGTGCTATACTTAAGATGAAAACTGAGAACCTGTGGTTGACTGTATAAGGAGGTTTGTATGAAGCGATGCTATGCCTTACTTGGCGTTTTATTGGTCTTCTCTATGCCCCTATTTGCACAGGTCCGTCTGGATATGGGGATTGAAATACCCCGGGGCGTTGGTGCTATATCTGGCAACGAAGTATTAAGTGATCCAGAGGTAAATCAGGTCTTTAACGAATACATTTTACCTGTGCCAGAACTCGGGTTGTATTATCAGTTCGGCGGGAATACTCTGCGTGCCGGAGTTGGATTGCGGATGTATACATTTATTCTTGCATCGATATTCTGGCCTAATGCATTCATAGAAGCCGATGTGGGTCCATTGACGCTCCAGGCACAACTTGGTGGTGGCCTTTTTGGACTCTATGCATTGGGTAAAACGGAGTTTAACAGTGGCAAAGTATTACTTCCCGATCTTTCGCTCTGGTACCGATGGGGTAAAAGTTTCCGTCTTGGCGGTGGAGCCATTGGACTGCTTTTCCCAGAATCTACCACCATGGGTTTCCTGTATTACATAGGCGGTAAATTCAGCATCCTTTTCAAGTAAATAGCGGAGGGGGAAGTCTCCCCCTTGGGGCCCGCATGGCTGGGCCCCCACCCCCTCAACGGGGCACCTTAAATGGTCACCAAGGAATATCCCTTTGGGCTATCCCAAAGAGATATTCCTTGGTGCCTGCTGCCCTGTATCTTATTCTCTGAGCAAAGGTTCTTGCTGCCCCGTAACGCCCCGGCTTAAAATCTCCCTGTCGAAAGCAGTACCAATGAACATGTATGCATCCACGGAATACCTTCCCTATCTAATGCCTTTTCCAGTTCTTCATTTTCCGCACCGGGGTTAAAAATAACCCTCTTTGGTTTCAGTTTTAGAATACTCTCTTTCATAGGCGATGCATGTTGTGATGACACATATACCGTAAGAGTATCTACACCCGGAGAAATGCTGTCCAGATTTGGAACTACCGGTAAGCCATATACGGTTTTAACCGTAGGATGTACCGGGATAGTTTTGAAGCCGTGGGCAAGAAGTTCCTTAACTGCCCTGTTGGAGTATCGATCCGTCCTGTCACTGGCTCCTAATACAACCACGGTACGTTCCGCTGGATTCGTCATAAAATTACTCCTCATACTGATAAAGCAAGCATAATCTGCTATATTGTGTGAGGTTTTTGCAAAAGTCTGTTACTTTTGCAAAAACCTCATACATCTAAGGTTGCTCTTTCAAAACTCTCAAAGTTTTGAAAGAGCTTCGGATACAAAATACCAAAAAGAGAGGAGTATCGTCTAATGAAAAAGTGTGGTGCATTCATAATCCTAATCTTTGTGCTCATGCAATCCCTTAGTGCGCAGGAACGGGGTATCTATAGTGTAACGGGCCAGGGAAAGGGGGCTACCAGAGAGGCTGCTATGGAAGCGGCGAAGCTCGATGCCATCAACACACTGGTGTTTTCCGTACTCCATAGGGACCAACTATTCAGGGATCTCTTTGTAAGTGAAGCCCTTAGGGAGGGCCGACTCAACAAGCAGGAGACCCAGAAAAATCCCCTTGGTACCTGGCAGGCTATGGTAACCATCGAAATTGATGAGGGCCTTCCGGAGGCCCTTTATGCAGGTCGTTATGCAACGACGCTCATCAACCTGCTCGACCAGGCTGAGGAAGAGATTCCCGGCATAGAAAAGCTTCTGCAGGATGCATCCCAGGCCGAGTCGGGAGGCAGCCTGGGATCTGCGGAAACCTTTTATACCCAGGCCCAAACGACTATAGACTCAATGCTCCGGTATCTTAATCCGGTGGAGGATGCCTTTTACTTTTCCTCCCAGGGGAAACGCAAAGCCCCTGAACTTAAAATACTCCTTTCCTCTTATAAAGATACAAGCCAGAAAGGAATAGACCGGGTACGCAAAGCCCAAAGTCAATTGAACATAGCCCAGAGTACTCAGCAGCTCCTTTCTATTTATAATCAGATAGAAGCAGCCCTTATTCCCCTTGAGCAGGGGAGGGATGACCTATCCCGTATCGCGAGCAGCCTGAGCAGCTATACCACGGATCAACTTAAAACCGCAGAAGAGCAATGCCGACAGATTCAGAGCGGTCTTTCACTCCAGAAAAACCAATTTGTCCGGGCCAGCGAAGGTGTTAGCCCTTCAGTGCTTCAAAATGAACAATATATATTGAGCAGGAAAAACTTGCTGGACCTTCGACTTAAAGATTTAGACCAGCAATTATCCACCCTTTCTAGAAAGTTTTCCTGGGAACTATTCCAGCGCTCAACCCCTGTTTCGGCTCTCCGTTGGGCTATCAATCATGAACCAGCCCAATATGTGGCAATCAATTTCCGTCTTCCCTGGGGGCTCAAACCCTCCGATGACGGTCCTGTTGCTCTGTCAGTTCCACCCTCTGTAGGGCTCAGCGCGGAAGGATCCCTTACATTGAATTCCGCTAGCGGGCTTTGGGGGCGGAGTTCCATACAGGCTGGTTCTGAATATATTATTGACCCAGCAAGGCTAGCTGCAGCGGGGCTTGCAAATGTCAGACAGGAACTAGCCATCGGTTTCTTCAGGCCCAGCCTCCTGGGGCTTGGACTTCGCTGGGACTGGAACCGGGAAGGACAAAGGCCGGTAACCGTAATAGAGGCAGTGTGGGGGATTCCGGGCAGCAGTCTAGGACAAAGAAGACCTCTTCCGCTTTGGGTAAACACCCTGAGCTGGGAAATACCCGGTGAAACAAAGCATGTACTCTCCTATATAAACGGAGGCCTGGACAGTGTGCTCAGACCAAATTCTTACATAGGCTTTTCACTTTCCCTCGCATCCCGGGTCCGCTCAGATGCAGTTTATGATAAACCCTCCTGGATAGGTTCCGCCGGGCTGGGTTTTAATTTCAGACTACCGGTGTTGCGCCCCCTCCAGTGGCGCATCGGTTGGGAAGGTTACATTTCCAGTCCCTTAACCGATATGGGGTTAAGGAGCGACGAATTCACCGGAAATCATGGATTCACCTGGGGGCTCTCTTATGTGTTCTAAGCACTTAGGCTTTTAGGTTCTTAACCTATGGTGGTTCCGAAGAACTCCTGACCTGAGAGGATTTTTTTCAGATTTTCCAGGTCCTTGCCGGCGGCACAAATCACCTTAAGACCAATCTTGGCTGCATGCCGGCTTGCAACAGGGTCAAAGGGAACATTCTTACCCGGAACCCAATCATCCCCGACTATGGCGCGGAAAGCTTCCCAGGAAATCGAATCGATCGGTTTTGCATCGGGATTCTTCCGGGGATCGTCGGTATATACCTTGGCAATGTTGGAAAGATTTATCACCTTGTCTGCCTGAAAGCGCTCTGCCAGTAATACCGCATCAAAATCGGTGGAGAAACCGGGTTTCCAGCCCGCAGCAACCAATACCCGGCCGACAAAGGGTCCAACCTGGGAAGGATCGGTAACCACTTCCTGGGTACAAAGGTCCCCTAACACGGCTTTAAGCAGCTGAGCGTTCAGACGGGTTGCCATAATCCCGATCCAGTCGGCCTGTTCATCGGCAGCATCTTGTACGATACTGCGATAGGCCTGCTGGTACCGTCTGGCAGGGCCTCCGCCTCCTACCACGAGGATAAAGCGACGTTTTTCATCCGATGCTAGTTCCGTTTTGAGCAGGCCGATAAAGGCTGCGATAAAATCCGTATCAATGCCATCGGGTGCAACAATAGAACCACCTAACGAAATAACCGTAACCATATGACTTCCTAATATACTCCGGTAACGATCATGTCGCTCCAGAGGGATGAATAGGACTCCAGGGTCCCTGTAGATTCTTCCCAGATATTCTGCAAAGCATATTCCCGATCCCGCCGAATCACTTTTCCCTTGGGATCCATGGATGAAAGGTTAATGATGCCACGGGAAAAGGCAATACGCTGGCTGTCAATGTTACCAAAGTAATAAGTGGGAGCATCGGGCCGTGAAATAAAAGATTCTGGTACCGCAGAGACACCCATGGCCGGATCCACCGGGATCCAGCCAAAACCATCAATCCAGAATTCTGCCCAATAATGCTTTCTTGTTTCTCGGTTTTTGTTTATCAAAATTCCCGCATCAGGAATGGCAGGAATATTCAATGCCCGAGCCATGGCACAGAATAAAAGGGTAGCTGTATATGCATCAAGTTCCTGTTTATTCATGGCTTCTATAAGCGTATAAGGAACCGGTTCTTGACGGATCCCGCCCTGTGCGGTGAGCCATTCATAGATCCGTTGGGCTTGTATATAGGGATTCTTTTCCTTGCCTACTATTAGATTTGCCTTTTTTTGGATCTCAGGATTATCAGAAGGAATGAGGGTTGAACTTTGTGTATAAACTGTCTGTATTGGGGCATTGGAATCCCGCTTGATCTCCTGAGCCTTTACATTGGTTTCAACCGCGTATACATCGACAAGATAGGATATTTTAATGACCGTTTCATTATTTGTTTGCAGATCCTTAAGTTGGAAGAGGGAGGATCCAAGATAATTTTCTACAAAGGGTTCCATGGATCTACCCAGTTGCTGGGATATACGTTGTTGGGCACTGGAGCTTGGAATGGGAACCCAAAGATAGAGGGTGTTTGGTGTAGCTGCCTTTTGTGCTTTAATCTGTACACCATAAGAAATGGCAAAACTGCGACGATCCTTATAAACCTTGGACCCAGGCTTATCAACCACATCAAAAAAGAGGGGAATACTGGTCCCCTGGCTGGTCATGACCTGGACTGCTCCGCTGATGGCTCCATCAGGAACACGAACCCGGATTTCCCGATCGCTCCAATATTCATAGCCAAGTTCGGTTTCAGAAACCTCTACCGTTTTTATGTTTTGACTTGTATCTCCAATGTTTGTTAACGAATTCTCTGGGCTCCAGTTAAAGAATACCTTTGATTTATCCCGGGCAGCCCCAAAGTTGCCCCCCTGAAGTGTAATTAGGGAACCAATTTTACCTGAAACAGGGGTCAGCCCTGTGAGAGCAGGCCCATTGCCAGACTGACTATCGGTAATACGCTGGGGCATGATGGACCGATTGGTAAAGAGGCTCGGATTGCTCCGTTTCCCATTCACAAAAACATACACAAGTCC